>CAMLPZ010000057.1 GCA_946482045.1 uncultured Asticcacaulis sp. | reverse complement strand
TTGGTCTTGGTGTCGATCCAGTAGGTGGCGACGGGTCCCGTGACGACCTGCTTGGCCGGTTTCGCGGCAGTCGCAGCAGGCTTTGGCTTGGCGGCCGGTTTGGATGCAGCGCCGCCGTGGCCGGCAAGGAGCGATAGAACAATCAGGCTGACGGTCGCGCGCGAAATATGGCGCATGGCAGGGCCTCCCAGGCTATGGAAATAAATAAAAAGCGGACACGGAAAGCAGGCGTCTTGAATACGCCTATTCCGGCCGCCGGGAAATAACAAAGTTCGCCTATCCGGCGACGGTCGGCTGATACCGGACCATCGCAAGAGCTGCCAGTTAAAAATTCGTCATTTTATTTCGGCAGCGCAGCCATGACCTGATCCGCCATGGCACGGAAGCGCTGGGCGATGTCACCGTCAGGCACGTCGGCGACAAGCGGCTGGCCTTCGTCACAGCCACGACGCAGGGCCGGATCGAGCGGCACTTCGCCGAGGAAGGCCACACCCGCCTGCTCCGCCATCGCTTTCGCACCACCGCGGCCGAAGATTTCCATTTCCGAACCGTCCGGCGTTTTGAGATAGGCCATGTTTTCGACAACACCCAGCACCTTAATTCCGGTTTTCTCGAACAAGGTAATGGCGCGGCGCGCGTCGGACAAAGCCATTTCCTGCGGCGTCGACACCACCACCGCACCGTCGATGACCGTCTTCTGCGTCAAGGTCAGTTGCACGTCCCCGGTGCCGGGCGGCAAATCAACGATCAGGACGTCGAGCGGCGCGTCTTCCGTGCCCCAGCGCGTCTGGGTCAGGAGTTGGGTCAGGGCCTGCGACGCCATCGGCCCGCGCCAGATCATGGCCTGATCGGTATCGACCAGGAAGCCGACGGAATTGGCCTTGATGCCGAAGACTTCGAACGGCACCATCTTCTTGTCGTCGCCGAATTCGGGCGGGCGGCGCAGACCCAGCAATGTTGGCGCCGACGGACCATAGATGTCAGCATCGAGAAAGCCGACGCTCAAACCGTTGGCGGCCAGGCCCAGCGCCAGACTCAACGACACGGTCGACTTGCCGACGCCGCCCTTGCCCGATCCGACGACGACGACGTGACGCACGTGATCGGGACGCGCCGACGCCACTGGCGCTTTGGGCTTGCCGTCGTTAACCGCGCGGTCCGACAACTTGGCGCGCGGCGGCGTGCCTGGCGCTTCGGCGGTCAGGGCAACCTGGGCCTTGTTAATACCCGGCAGGCCCGAGAGAATCTTTTCCGCCGCCTGCTGGACCGGCTGATAGCGCGCGACCATATCCTGCGGCACCTCCAGCATGAAACCGGCGCGATCTTCGCTGACCACCAGTCCACGCACCATGCCCGCGTCGCTCAGCCCCAGACCGGTGGCCGGATCGGTGATGCGGTTCAGTTCCTTAAGCACAGTATCGCGGTTTAGCATCGTGGACTTTCTTGACGCTGGTAAATTCGCCCGTCACATAGGCCATGTAATACGAGTTTGAAAGGGTTGATCCGCCGTGTCCGCACCGATCTATCTGCTGGCCGGACCGACGGCGTCGGGCAAGTCCGCCAAGGCGCTGGACTGGGCCGGGAAAACCGGTGGCCTCATCCTCAACGCCGATTCCATGCAGCTCTACGCCGATGTGCCCATTCTGACGGCGCGGCCGGACGCCGGCGACATGGCAAAGGCCGAGCACGTGCTCTACGGCCACCTGCCGCCGGACGCCCTTTGGTCTGCAGGTGAGTGGCTGCGCGCCGCCCTGCCCTTGCTCGATGCGGCGCGTGACGGCGGCCGCCCAGTCTGCGTCACCGGCGGCACGGGCCTCTATTTCAACAGTCTGGTCCACGGTCTGGCCGAGATCCCCGAGATCGACGACACGATCCGCGATCGCGCACGCGGCGACTACGACGCCATGGGAGAAGCGACATTTCGCGAAAAACTGAAACATGCCGACCCGAGGTCCGAGGCACGTATCCTGGCCAATGACCGACAGCGCCTGACGCGTGCCTGGGAGGTCTGGTTGCAGACGGGCATTGCCTTGAGTGACTGGCAGGACCGGACGACACCCGCCCTGCCTGATACTTCCTACGAACTGGAAATTCTGACGCCAGACCGGGACTGGCTCTATGCGCGCTGCGACGAACGCCTGCAAATCATGCTGGACCAAGGGGCGCTGGATGAGGTCCGCGAGCTGATGGAACGCGGCCTGCGTCCCGACTGGCCGGTCATGCGCGTGCTGGGCTTAAGCGAATTCGCGGCACATCTCGAAGGCCGGATGACGCTGGAGGCCGCGCTTGAGCTGGCGCGGCAAAAGACACGTAACTACGCCAAGCGGCAGATGACTTGGTTTAGGAACCAGTTTGCTTAAGCGAATCTTGCGAAGACGCACGCATCACGCTACTCTCGCTTAGGCGTTTGGGGGGAGATTATCTGAATGTTGAAACTTGTTACCCGTCGCGGCGTCCTGGGCGTGTCCGCGGGATTGACAGCCGCTGCCGTCTTGCCAGGGTTTGCCAGAGCGCAAACTGTGGAAACCAGCTCGCCCGCCAAACCGGCGGCTCCCACGACTCCAAGACCACCTGTCGCCGCCTATGCCCAGACGCCGGTCGTAGATCACATTGCCCTGTCACCAGACGGCAAGCGCGTTGCCGTGGTCACGCAAAAGAACGACAACAATTATCTGATGTATTTCGACGTCGCGGACCAGAAGATTCAGAACCTCGGCCTGGGTCCCGCTAAGGTCCGCGACATGATGTGGGGCAGCAACAACCATGTCGTATTGACGACGTCGACAACCACAAGCCTCCCGATGTTTGCCGGCGGGCGGCATGAATTTCTGCTCGGCCGCAGCATCGACCTTACAACGCTCAAGGTCCGCACCTTCTTTTCACGCGAAGACAACTTCTACGGCATCGTCTTTGGCCACATGCAGCGCATCAAGGTCGACGGCGAATATCGCGTCACGGCGTCGAACCGCCGCATGTCCGACGGATTCGACGTGTGTCTTTACAGCTTCGGGTTCGACACCGAAAAAGGCAAGGAACTCATCGCTGGCAGTGAAACCACCCAGGAGTTCGTTGTCACACCGGACGGCCGCCCTGTCGCCTACGCCGATTTTGATGACACTCGCAAGCAATGGGACCTTTATTTTAATACCGCACTCCAGAAAGGCAAAACCTTCTTTAAGCGAATCTATAGCCAGAAGGGTGAAGCCATCAACTACCCTGACCTGTTGGGCCTGGGCCGCGACGGCAATTCGGTCCTGATCCGCACCTATGTCGGTGAGGACGAAGACCAGATCGGTTTCCGCGAAATTTCGGCCGATGGGACTTTAAGCGAAGCGCTTGATCCTGACGGCGCGGACCTGCCGCGCAGCGCCCTCTTTCACCCGACGACCTATCGCCTTGCCGGCTTCAGCCGTCACAACGACTGGTTCACCGAAAACTGGTCCGACCCGCTGATGAAAAAGTTGTACGACGCGCTGCCCCAGGTTCTGGGTGAGGGCGTGCGGACACGTATCCAAAGCTACGCCGAAGATCCGCGTAAGATGATCGTCTATACAGAAGACGCCAGCGATGCCGGCAGCTATTTCTTCTGTGATTTTACCAATGGCGACACCATATCGGTGACCGTCAACTATCCAGACCTGCCCGAAGAATGGATCACGGAAAAGCAAGCGATCTCATACAAGGCAGCAGACGGTCTGGAAATTCATGGCTATCTGACCCTCCCACCATTCAAGGATGGCAAAAACCTGCCGTTGGTCGCCTTGCCGCACGGCGGCCCCTATGCGCGCGACCGTATCAATTTCGACTGGCAGGCCCAGGTTCTGGCGGCCCACGGCTACGCCGTCCTTCAACCGAACTTCCGCGGCTCCAGCGGCTATGGCGGTGACTTCGCCGCCGCCGGCAACGGCGAATTCGGCCGCAAGATGCAGACCGATATTTCCGATGGCGTGCGCCATCTGGTCGCCAAGGGAACTGTCGATCCCAAGCGCGTGGCGATCATGGGTGCCTCGTACGGGGGGTATGCCGCCCTGGCCGGCGCGACCCTCGATTCGGGCGTCTATCGCTGCGCTGTCTCGGTGGCAGGCGTCACCGACCCCAAGAGCTTCATCGACTACGTCGACATTCAGACGGGTAACAGCCAGACATCGCTGTTGATCTGGAAACAGCGCATGGGCGAACGCAAGACCTATGACGACATTTCCCCGGTCAAGCAGGCGGCCAGAGCCTACTGCCCCATCCTTCTCATACACGGCAGCGACGACACGATCGTCCCAATCGACCAGAGCAAGCGCATGGAGAAAGCATTGAAAGCGGCCGGCAAGGACGTCGAGTTCATCACATACAAGGGGCAGGACCATTGGGAGACGCGCGGCACGGCACGCGTGGCCATGATGGAGGCGGCCCTGAGCTTCCTGCAGAAGCATAACCCTGCGTAAGCGCGACCAACAACATTTTACTAAGACAAGAGAAAGACTTGGCCTAAACTGTCGCGAAATATTCTTTGTCAAACCACTGCCCAGGTGGCATGACAAGCGGATGAAAAAGCCGACCGCGACCCTACCACCGCCTTCGGGCCGCCTGAAGGGCAGCGCCGCGCATCCTCTGCGCAGCGACCCGGCCCTTTCGCAGACTCCGCCGTATCAGAACCAGGGCCGGCTGCACGGTGCGCTGGCGTATCGCCTGGGCGTCGACATCCTGCGCGGCGTTTACAAGTCCGGCGAAACCCTGCCGAATGAAATCGATTCGTCGACCTCGCTCGACATTTCGCGCTCGGCCTATCGTGAGGCCATCCGCATCCTGGCCGCCAAGGGCATGGTCGAGAGCCGCCCCAAGACCGGCACGCGCGTGACCGAACGGGCGCGCTGGAATCTCCTTGATCCGGAGGTTCTTGGCTGGATGTTCGACACCGAGCCGAGCCAGGACTTCATCAAGGCCTTGTTTGAACTACGCCTGATCACCGAACCCGCCGCGGCCGACCTGGCCGCCCAGCGCCGTACCGATGCCGATATCGCCGCCATGCGCAACTCACTCGATATCATGGCGCGCGAGACGCTGCAGACCGACGCCGGGCGCCGGGCCGACCGCGAGTTTCACCGCACCCTGATCAGCGCCACCAACAATGAGGCCCTGATCTCGCTCTCGAGTTCCATCGAAGCGGCGGTGGCCTGGACGACGCGCTACAAGGCGCGGCACAACGCCCTGACGCGCGACCCGGTCCCTGATCATGAGCGGGTGTTCGAAGCCATCGCGGCCGGTGACGGCAGCGCGGCGCGCTGGTGCATGGAATCACTCATCCGCATGGCGCTGCAGGACACGCAAAAGGCCGCCGCCCAATGAGATTTGCGCAAGAACTTTAAAAAGGCGATGCCAAACGGCGATATGTAGTATTTTTATATTGTCTGACCAATGGGTGGGAGCTATGACGTAACTCCGCCCGCCGGAAGAGCGGAGCGCAATCTCAAGGAGTGACCGCCACCATGATGATGACCTCCACCTCAGCCTTCAGGAAGGCTGCCCTTGTCGGCACGCTCAGCGCCCTGATTGCGCTCGGCGCCTGCTCGAAGCCCGCCGAGAAGACCGAAGCCGCCGCCGGCGCCACGGCCACGCAAACCGAATGGGGCGCGTTGTCCGACGGCTCCAAGGTCCAGGCCGTTGAACTGAAGAATTCCAAGGGCGTCACAGCCCGCGTCATCTCCTACGGCGCCACGTTGCAGGATCTGATGGTGCCGGACAAGGACGGTAAGGCCGCCGACATCGTCATCGGCTACGACACTATCGAAGGCTATGAAAAGACCCCGAACTACACGGGCGTTACCGTGGGCCGTTACGCCAATCGCATCGCCAAGGGCAAGTTCACGCTCGACGGCAAGACCTACACCCTGGCCATTAACAACACCCCGAACGCCCTGCACGGCGGCGTGAAGGGCTGGGACAAGCGCAACTGGACGATCAAGGACGTGAAGTCGGGCGGCGATGCCGCGTCTGTCACCCTTCAATATGTCTCCCCGGACGGCGAAGAGGGCTATCCTGGCACCGTCACCGCTGAAGTGACCTACACGTTGAATGAAAACAACGACCTGACCGTCAGCTACAAGGCCACGACCGACAAGCCGACCGTGGTCAACATGACCAACCACTCGTTGTTCAACCTCGGTGGCGTGCCGGTTACGCGTTCGGCGCTCGATGCCACGGTGAAGATCGAATCCGACGCCATCCTGGCCGTCGACAAGTCGCTGATCCCGACAGGCGAACTGCCAGTCAAGGGCACGCCGTTCGACTTCAACACCCCCGCCCTGATTTCCGAGCGCGTTACGTCGAACCACCCGCAGATCGTCATCGGCAACCAGGGCATCGACCACAACTACATTATCCGTGGCGGTGTTACGGCTACGCCGAAGCTGGCTGTCACCCTCGAGGACAAGACCTCGGGCCGCGGCATGACGATTTCGACGACCGAGCCGGGCATCCAGATGTACACCGGCAACTTCCTGGACGGCACCATCGCCGGCAAGGGCGGCCAGAAGCTTACCAAATACCAGGCTGTCGCCTTCGAAGCCCAGCGCTATCCGGACAGCCCGAACCAGCCGAAGTTCCCGACGACTCGTCTGGACCCGGGCCAGACCTACACCCAGACCACCGTCCACCACTTCTACACCGTAAAGTAAGTCCGAGACCTGATGACCTCCTCCAGCAAGCCTTCGCGCACGCCCAAAGTACCTCTGCGTTCGCGCGCCTGGTTCGACAACCCGTCGAACGCCGACATGACCGCGCTCTATCTCGAGCGTTATCTCAACTTCGGCCTGTCGCTGGAGGAGCTTCAGTCTGGCAAGCCGATCATCGGCATTGCCCAGACCGGCTCGGACCTGAGTCCCTGTAACCGCCACCACCTCGCCCTGGCCGATCGCATCCGCGACGGCATCCGCGAGGCTGGCGGTATCCCCCTGGAATTCCCGGTTCATCCGATTCAGGAAACCGGCAAGCGCCCGACGGCCGGCCTCGACCGCAACCTGGCCTATATCGGCCTGGTCGAAGTCCTGTACGGTTATCCGCTGGACGGCGTCGTCCTGACCATCGGCTGCGACAAGACGACCCCGGCCTGCCTGATGGCCGCGGCGACCGTCAACATCCCGGCCATTGCCCTCAGCGTCGGGCCCATGCTGAACGGCTGGTACAAGGGCCAGCGCACCGGTTCGGGCACCATCGTCTGGAAAGCCCGCGAGTTGCTGGCCGCCGGCGAGATCGACTATCAGGGCTTCATCAAGCTCGTGGCGTCCTCGGCGCCGTCGACCGGCTACTGCAACACCATGGGCACGGCGACGACGATGAACAGCCTGGCCGAAGCGCTCGGCATGCAGCTGCCCTACTCGGCCGCCATCCCGGCGCCGCACCGCGACCGCCAGGAATGCGCTTACAAGACCGGCCTGCGCATCGTCGACATGGTCTATGAAGACCTGAAGCCATCCGACATCCTGACCAAGGACGCCTTCATCAACGCCATCCGCGTCAACTCGGCCATCGGCGGCTCGACCAACGCGCCCATCCACCTCAATGCCTTGGCGCGCCACATCGGCGTCGACCTGAAGGTCGAGGAATGGCAGGAGTACGGCGAGGAAATCCCTCTGCTGGTTAACCTGATGCCGGCGGGCGAATATCTTGGCGAAGACTATCACCATGCCGGCGGCGTTCCCGCCGTCGTCAAGCAACTGATGAACCAGGGCCTGATCATCGAGAATGCCCTGACGGTCACCGGCACGTCGATCGGTGAGAACTGCAAGAACGCCGTCACCGAAGACACCAATGTCATCAAGCCGTTCGACCAGCCTCTGAAGACGCGCGCGGGCTTCCGCGTCCTGTCGGGCAACCTTTTCGATTCGGCGGTCATGAAGGTCAGCGTCATCTCGCCGGAATTCCGCGAACGCTACCTGTCGAACCCGAACGATCCGGAGGCCTTTGTCGGCCGCGCCATAGTCTTTGATGGCCCGGAAGACTATCACCACCGCATCGACGACGAGAGCTTAGGCATCGACGAGAACTGCATTCTGTTCATGCGCGGCGCCGGCCCGGTCGGCTATCCGGGCGCGGCCGAAGTCGTCAACATGCGCGCGCCGACCTATCTGATCAAGCGCGGCGTCACCAGCCTGGCCTGCATTGGCGATGGCCGTCAGTCGGGCACGTCGGGTTCGCCATCTATTCTGAACGCCTCTCCGGAAGCCGCAGCCGGCGGCAACCTGGCCTTGCTCAAGACCGGCGACAGCGTCCGCGTCGACCTGAACAAGGGCACTGTCAATGTGTTGATCAGCGACGAAGAGCTAAAGGCGCGCCGCGATGCGCTCGAAGCCGCCGGCGGCTATCAGTATCCGAAAAGCCAGACGCCGTGGCAAGCCATGCAGCGCGCCAATGTTGGCCAGATGGGCTCGGGGGCCTGCCTGGAAGACGCCGTGGACTTCCAGCGCATCGCCCAAACCATGGGCCTGCCGCGCGACAACCACTAAGAACTACGATCGAGCCTACCGAAATCGGCCCCTTGTGGGCCGATTTTGCGTGTCTGGCGGGTAAAAATCTTTATGGTGTCCGCCATGAAAACTGCCGTCCGTAAAACCATAAGCATGACCGCCGCCTTCCTGAGCAGCGAAGCCGCGGGGGGAATCATTCTCATGGCTGCCGCTGCCGCAGCCATGGTTGTCGCCAACTCGCCGTTCGCCGGCGCCTATTTCGACGCGCTTCACGTCTATATCGGAGGCTTGAGCGTCCTGCACTGGATCAACGACGCTCTGATGGCCGTCTTCTTCCTGATGGTAGGGCTGGAAATCAAGCGCGAGATGCTGACAGGCCAGTTGTCCGACTGGCCGCGCCGCGCCCTTCCCGGTATCGCGGCGGCGGGCGGAGTGATTGCGCCGGCGCTACTCTATCTGCTGTTCAATCGCACCTCGCCGGAGTCCTTACGCGGCTGGGCGATCCCCACCGCGACCGACATCGCCTTTGCCTTGGGCGTGCTGGCGCTTCTGGGATCGCGTGTGCCCGTGGCGCTCAAGGTATTTCTCACGGCCCTCGCCATCATCGACGATCTGGCCGCCGTCGTCGTCATTGCCGTTTTCTACACAGCCAATCTGTCCGTGCTGTGGCTGGCTTTGGCGGTTGCGGGACTGGCCGTGTTGGGCCTTCTCAATCTCCTGAAGGTAAAAGCGATCTGGCTCTATCTCCTGATCGGCGCCATCATCTGGTTCTTCGTCCTGAAGTCCGGCATCCACGCGACGCTTGCCGGGGTGGCGACGGCCCTGTTCATTCCCCTGCATACGCACAAGGGACAAAAGGACGATCACCATTCACCGCTGGTCCGGCTGGAACACGCGCTGCATAAGCCGGTTGCCTTCCTTATCGTGCCGATCTTCGGTTTCGCCAATGCGGGGGTGTCGCTGGCCGGTTTCACGCCTGACGCATTGTTGGCCCCCATACCGCTCGGTATCGCAGCGGGGCTGTTTGTCGGCAAGCAGGCCGGCGTTTTCGCGGCGTCATGGCTCGCGATCCGGCTGAAGCTGGCACGCCTGCCGGACGGCGCAAGCTGGCTGCAACTCTATGCGGTGTCCGTCCTGACCGGCATCGGCTTCACCATGAGCCTGTTTATCGGGCTTCTGGCCTTCCCGACCGCGCCGCAGGCGCAGGACGCAGTGAAGATCGGCGTCCTGCTGGGCTCGCTTGCGTCCGGATTCGCCGGTTACCTTATGTTCCGCGTGGTCCCTGCCCCTATTCCAGGCGCCCGGCAATCCAGCTGATCGTTTCGGCCGCCACCTTCTCACGGCCGGTATCGGCGAACAGGTCGTGATAGTGGTCTTCGTACAGCTTCAGCGTCTTGTCCTTCGCGCCGGAGCTTTTATAAAATTCCTTGCTGCCGGCGGGCAGGGTCGCCTTGTCGGACGTGCCATGCATGATGAGCGTCGGCACGGTGATCCGCCTAAACGACACGCGCAGGCGATCCCCGCCCCGCACCATCTCCGCCACGGTCTTAAGGGGCTGCGTTTCATTCAGGGTCAGGGGATCACTGTTCAGTTGCCGGACCATCTCTGGATCGCGTGAAAAGTGGGCGTTGTTGAGTTTCAACGCCGGCACCTTCGGCATGAAGCTACTGAGAAACTTGATGATCGCCAGGCCACCCGGCGGCGCCGGCACGCGAAAAGCAAAGCTTTCGCAGATAAAGCCCTTCACCTTGTCCTGGTTGTCGAGGACATAGGCGGCGCTGACGACACCACCAGCGCTGTGGCCCAGGACAAAGAGCGGCAGGCCCGGATGCCGTGCCAGGGCGATGTCGGCAACACCCGCGACGTCGGCGACATAGTCGCTGAACCGGTCGACCCAGAACCGCTCACCGCCGGACCGGCCGCGGCCGCGCATGTCGCCGGCATAGACCGCAAAGCCAGCCAAAATCAGTTGTTGCGCCAACCAGCCGTACTGGCCGCTGTGCGAATTGAAGCCGTGACACAGTAGGACAACGCCGCGCGGCGCGCCCGTCGGCAACCACGATCGGTAAAATATCTTCAGATTGTCCTGGCTGATATAGGTTGCCCCGGTTGTCGGGGTTGCAAGGGTATCGGGCATGCTTGTCTCCGTTCACTCGGTTGGAAAGAACCCTGGTCGGGGCGGTACGAGGACTTGAGAATTCTACGCATTGCACAATTTATCGCGGCCGGCGCTGGCCGCGGCGCTCCCCCCTTGCGAGTTTTATACCCGCCCAGGTTTAACTATGCGCCTGATTGTGGAATTGCACAAGCGACCGCGCAAATCGTACCGGTCTCGGCCTGCGCGCAAGACGGCCGCAATAGGCCAGGGAAAATTCCAAACGGCAGTTGCCGTCGTGCGGAATTTGTCCCGGGCCCTGTTAAAGGGCGCCTCCAAAAGCGAAATAACGATATGATTTATATAGGTATTATTGTTGTTAATTTGGCTTGCCACCGGTGTCATTTCCTGGCTAGTATGCAGTCCTAAAAAAACAGGTTACACCTGGGTCAAAGGCCAACAGAAGTTGCAAACATAGGGAAAACGAATGCCGCAGGACACCACCGCCGCGACATCGCTGAAGCCAGGCAAGTACAGATGGATTATCTGTATCCTGCTCCTGGTGGCGATGGTCATCAACTACACCCACCGCCAGACCTTCGCGCTGCTGAAGGATACCGTCGGTCCTGAGCAGGGCTGGACCGAGCAGACCTACGCGGACATCGTCTTCTGGTTCCAGACGGCCTATGCCATCGGCTATGTTACCTTCGGCGGCGTTATCGACCGCATCGGCGCCCGGGCGGGCTACAGCATTGCCTTCGCTATCTGGACGATCTCACATACCCTGACGGGCTTCGTCGGGAATGCGTTCCAGTTCATGGTTGCCCGCTTCGCGTTGGGCATCGGTGAATCGGGTGCCTTCCCGGCCAGCCTCAAGGCGATTGCCGAGTGGTTCCCGCAAAAGGAACGGGCGCTCGCTGTCGGCATATTCAACGCCGGCTCGAACCTGGGCGCCATCGTCGCGCCCTTCGCCGTGCCGCTGATCACCCTGGCCAGCGTCAACATGACCTTCGGCAGCTATCACGTCCAGATGGACGGCCTCGGCTGGGGCTGGCGCGCCACCTTCTTCGTGACCGGCCTGGGCAGCATGATCTGGCTGGCCGCCTGGTGGTTCATGTACCGCAAGCCGCAGGAGCATCCTAAGGTCAATGCCGCGGAACTGGCCCTGATTGAAAGCGATCCAGCCGACAAGACGGCCAAGGTGCCGTGGCGCAAGGTCATCATGGTCAAGGAAACCTGGATGTTCGCCATCGGCAAATTCCTGATCGATCCGATCTGGTGGGTATGGCTGTTCTGGCTACCCGACCTGCTCAAGAAAAATTACGGCCTCGACCTGTCCAGCTTCGGCCTGCCGATCATCGCCATCTACCTGATGTCCGACGTCGGTTCGGTCGCCGGCGGCTGGCTGTCTTCGACCCTGTTAAAGGCCGGTATCAGCGTCAACCTGGCGCGCAAGCTGACTCTGTTCATCTTCGCCCTGTTCGTCATGCCGGTCTTCCTGCTCGACGGCGTAAAGGACCTGTGGACGGCCGTCCTGATCATCGGCATAGCCACTGCCGCCCACCAGGCCTTCTCGGCCAATCTCTACACCCTGCCGACCGATACCGTACCGCGCGCGGCCGTCGGCTCGATCATCGGTTTCGGCGGCATGTGCGGCGCCATCGGCGGCATGCTGATGTCGAAGAATGTCGGCTTCATCCTGGAAACGACCGGTTCGTACAAGACGATCTTCTGGATCGCCGGTTCAGTCTACCTGATCGCCGTCATCGCCATCCACCTGATCAGCCCGAAACTGGAGCGCACTACCAAGCTGGACGGCGTCGCCTCTTGAGGCCTTCGCCCTGGCTGAATGCCAACACCCGGACCGCCCATGCGGTCCGGGTGCTTTGTCGTAAAGCGCCCTAACATTTTGCTTATCATTTCCGGTTATACTGACATGACACACCTGTCTGCAGGGAGGGTACCGTGTCCATTCGTGCCAGAATCCTCGCCCTTGTCGGCTGCTTTGCCGCCATGGCGCTCACCGTCACATTCCTTGGTCTTGCGACGATAGGCGACTACAACCGCATGATGCGCGACTACGACCGCGCCTATGAAAACGCCTGGCGCGGTGAGCGGCTGAACCATTTGGTCAGCAATGTCGTCATGGAAACACGCGGCCTCTACATCGCCCGCAGCGATACCGAACTGCAAGGATTCGTGGGCGGACTGAACCGCAACCTCGATGAACTGGAAGTTCTCATGAGGCAGTGGAAGACCGAAGAAGCCTCTCTCGTCTCGGGCATGGAAGGCGACGTCGCGGCCTTCATCGCCCTGCGCCGTGAGGTCGCCCAACTGGCGGGCTCAGGCAAGATGGAAGCCGCTTACGCCAAGTCCACCGGTTCACGCAGCGACCGCATCGCCTTCCAGGGCAAGGTGGAAGGAATCGTCCAGCAGACCCTGAGCGATCTCAGTATCGCCAAACAGCGCGCCGACCAGTTCAATCGTCAACGCGCGCTCGAATTTCTGGCCGCCTGCCTGACGGGCATCGCCATGCTGGCGGGCCTGTCGTTCTGGATCATCGCACAGTTCATCACCAAGCCTTTGCGCGCCCTGGCTTCGGCCATTATCCGCACCTCGAAGGGTGACTACGAACTGCCGCTGGAAGCCCAGAAGGAGGCGGGCGGAGCGAAGGATGAGGTCGCCAGTGTTTGGAAGGCCCTGGCGGTGCTCAAAGAACGCGCCGTCGAGGCCGACCGGCTGGCGCGCGCCCAGCGCGAAGCCGAGCGTCAGGCCGAACTGAAGCTGCGTGAATTGGTGCTGGACTAAAGTCTGCAGGAATACACAGATGAATCGAAATGTGATTCATACTGTTCATGGATCTGACCTACGCCCCCTTGGGTGAAAGTACTGCCGCATTGGCGTGGGAAGCAAATTTTTAATGCCTGCTCGATGATCCGGGCATCGAATAAGCCACGATCGTCAAGCCAAGCTGGCCGGTGGCGCCGTCGCCGAACTGACCCTGACCAAGCTGAGCCCGAACCTGGCGTCGGCTTCGGCCTCGAAGGGCGTCAAGCTCGCCGCTAACTAAGTAACATCGCAATGCAAACATGAAGCGGAGGCTGATCTGTCATTGGCCTCCGCTTTTTTACGCCAATTTATTGCTGCGTCGCCATATAGATTCATATGAAATTAAAAAGTTTGACGGCAAAGATAGTCAGTGGCTTTTAAATACTAAGCTCACGCCTTATTAAATGCATAGCTGACAAAGAGATTCCTGCAAATGTACAAGCGCCTTTCCCACACATCCTGGTGTGCCGCAGCAGCAGTCCTGTCGTTGTCCCTGACCACGGCTAGTGCTTTCGCCGAATGCGACGAAGTTCAGGAGACTATGATCGGCAAGGCGATTGCCGCTGCCGCCGCGGCGAAGATCAGTCCAGTCGTGCCGGTGACCGGAAAGCAGATGGTCAATATCGAAACCTGTTCTGACGTCGGGGCCGCTCTGGTCGCCGAGTTCAAATACAATCTAATCGGTGCAGATGGACTCTATTGGGTCAACGGCCGGATCAAGCTTTCCGGCAAGGAGGTGAAAGAACTTGCCTTCGTCAAGTTAAGTCCGAACCTGGCTTCCGCGTCGGAGGCCAAGGGTGTAAAATTGGCCAGCAACTAAGCCGTACGGTAAAATGGGCCGAATTTTTTTCGGCCCATTGCCCGCGCGATATTCACCATTAATTATTTACCCCTTAGAGATAAAGCCTTGCTTTCGGCCGCGTTAAGCAAGGTTGCTCAGGGATTTACAGCCCAGTTTACTGAAACTTATCCTATTTCGTTTAGTCTGGCCCTACCCTGAAGAACATCAAGGAGTTACCCAGATGATCAAAAACCTTATTATCGCGGGCGGTATTGCCGCCATGGCCCTCACCGCCGGTAGCGCCTTCGCTGGCGAATGCAGTGAAGAACAGGAAGCCACCGCCGGTATGCTGGCCGCCGGCGTCGGCAAGGCCACCGTCTCCAAGGTCGTCGCCGTCACCGGCAAGCAGATGGTCAACATCTCGAGCTGCGACTTCCGCGCCGGCAGCTACACCGTTGACTTCAAGTACAACTTCCTGGCAGCCGACGGCCTGTACTGGGTTGAACTGAATTCCAAGTTTGACGGCACAGGCGGCAACGCTACGACCAAGGTCAGCAAGTCCAGCCCGAACATGGCCGCGGCCGAAGCCAAGGCTGGTGTCAAGCTGGCTTCGAACTAAGCTTGACCCGACAGAGCAACGGAGCTTCCCGCTCCGCCTGGTGAATTCAGGGATGCTGAACGATAAGGCCCTCCGCGTGCGGAGGGCCTTATTTGTTTTGCTTTCCTGGCCCCCGTCTGAAGGGCCTTACTTATTCGCCGGTGAGCGCCTTACTTGCGTTCGAACGGCCGGAAGTCCTGGGGACGGCTGATGTTGCGTGGCGATTTCTCGGAACCCGAGCGCGGGCTGCCGAACAGGCCACCAAACAGGGCAAACGAAGTCATTGCGTGTTGTTTCTTGTCTTGGTCTTGCATGGTTTTGCGTCTCCTTTTCCAAATGCTCACGGACCAGAAGACGCGTCGCAAACTCCCAGGGGCTCTCACCCTCACAGCCGTCGTCGCGTCGAAGTTGAGTGTGCCACAATCGGACAGGATTGCAATCATTAATCCGAACCCGGAGCAATTAAGTTCGAAAACGTGACACATAGCATTGTTTTTATTTGGAATAATTTTCTAAGAAATTTGACTTTATGTAGTTTATTTCCTGAAAGCTTTTACCCAGCGTGTTCACGTTAAACTAACCCTATAGGCCTATGCTGCCCCGAACCCAGAAAGGGTTTGCGTCAGGAGTTTTCCGCGTCCTATGTCCAAATCGGTCATTGTCCTGGGCAGCGCCGTTGTGTCCGCCATTGCCGCGTGCTTTGGCATGCTATCCCTCAGCGACACCCTTCGCGGCCCACAGAACCGCGCCGCAACCGCCGTCACGCCCTCACCCATCGCGTCGGAAACCCGTTCGGAAGCCGATACGGCCAATCCCCATACCACCGCCATCCCCAAGGCGGCGGACGGTCATTTCTGGGCCAATGCGGTCGTCAATTCCAAAGCCGTGCGCCTGCTGGTCGATACCGGCGCTACTGTTGTGGTCCTTACGCCTGCCGATGCCCAGCGCCTGGGTTTCGATCTCAAGGCCCTACCCTTCGATCATACGGTGTCCACCGCCAATGGCGAAACCACCGCGGCGCTCGTGAACCTGGCCAAGGTCGGGGTCGGTCAGAGCGAAGTGCGCAATGTCGACGCCCTCGTTGTTAAGGACGGGCTGGAGACCTCATTGCTGGGCATGAGCTATCTGGGCCGCCTCAGCCGCTTCGAAGCCACGCCGTCGAGCCTGATCCTGCACCCATAACGCTCATTCCACGACGGATTTAACCGCATTCTCGGCCTGATACGCCTCACGGCGAGCCCGTGACGCCTCTACCGCATCCCTGACAGCGTCAATCGCACGATCCAGCACCTCCAACCCCGCCCCAGGGGCAATCGCATCGACCGTCATTATACGGCGAAAGGCGCGCGCGCCTGGCAAGCCATGCATTACACCCAGCATGTGCCGCGCCATGTGCGGCAACGGCGTGCCGGCGTCCAGTTGTGCCTGCATGTACGGCCTGTAGGCCTCCAGCGCCGCGAACGGGCCGACATCATCACCGTCGCCAAAGAAGCGCCGATCGACCTGGCCCAGCAATGCCGGCTCGTGATAGGCCGCCCGCCCCAGCATGACGCCATCGACATGCTGTAAGTGCGCTTCGGCCTCATCCAGGGTGCCGATCCCGCCATTGATGCTGATGATCAGGTCCGGATGGCTGCGTTTCAGTTCGTAGACCAGGTCGTAGTCGAGCGGCGGCACGTCGCGGTTTTCTTTAGGCGACAAGCCCTTCAGCCACGCCTTGCGCGCGTGGATGATAAAGCTGCCGACGCCCGCTGCTTTACAGGCCTCGACCAGGGCGAACAGGCTGTCACGCGGTTCCTGGTCGTCGACGCCGATGCGGCACTTGACCGTGGCCGGCAGGCGCGTCGCCTCACGCATCGCCTGCATGCTGTCAGCGACCAGTTGCGGCTCACGCATCAGGCAGGCGCCAAACGATCCCGACTGGACGCGGTCGGACGGGCAGCCGCAGTTGAGATTGACCTCGTCATAGCCCCACTCTTCGGCGATCCTGGCGCATTGCGCCAACTCATCCGGCTCGGAACCGCCCAGTTGCAAGGCCACCGGATGCTCAACATCGGAAAAGCCCAGCAGCCGCTCGCGGTCGCCATGAATGACCGCCTTTGACGTTACCATCTCCGTATAAAGCAAGGCCCGCCGCGTCAGGG
>CAMLPZ010000056.1 GCA_946482045.1 uncultured Asticcacaulis sp. | reverse complement strand
TTGATGGCGACAGCCACCGGCTTGCCGCAGGTTTCCAGCAGGCGGTAGACGCGGTTCATTTCGAACGCTGCATCGAAGCTGGCCTTGAGCTTGGCCTCGCCTTCGAGGTCGGCGCCGGTTTCCCAAGCCCCGCCCAGCATTTCTTCGAGGTCGGCGCCGGCGCAGAAGCCGGTTGTCTTGCCGGAGGTCAGGACCACGCCCTTGATCTCGGCTTCGTTTTTGGCGCGATTGGCGATGGTTTCGAGGTCGGCCAAAGCCGCCTTGGTAAAGGTGTTCATCGTCTTGCCCGGCACATCGAAGGTGCAGAGCAGGATGCCGTCGGCGTCGAGTTCGGTCTTGAAGTTTTCCATTGTTTTTCTCTCCCTGCCTTAGACGCGTTCGACCACGGTGGCGGTGGCCATGCCGCCGCCGACACACAAAACGGCCAGCCCGGTCGATTTGCCTGTCCGTTCCAGCTCATCGACCAGCGTGCCGAGGATCATGGCGCCTGTGGCGCCCAGCGGATGGCCCATCGCGATGGCGCCGCCGCAGACATTGATCTTGTCGTGCGGGATATCGAGCGCCTGCATGTAGCGCAGCACCACGGCGGCAAAGGCTTCGTTGAGCTCATAGAGATCGATGTCCGACACCTTCATGCCAAGCTTCTTGAGCAGCTTTTCGGTAACGTAGGACGGGCCGGTCAGCATGATCGATGGTTCGGAACCGATCGAGGCTGTGCCAACGATGCGCGCCTTTGCCTTCATGCCAGTGATCACGCCAGCTTCCTTGGAACCGACCAGGACGGCTGCCGCGCCATCGACGATCGACGAGGAATTGCCCGGCGTGTGGACGTGGTTGATCCGCTCGACTTCAGGGTAACGCTGGTTGATGACTGCATCGAAGGCCATCTCCCCCATCATGGCAAACGACGGATTGAGGCCGCCAAGCGTCTGCATGTCGGTGCCGGCGCGGATGCTTTCGTCGTGATCCAAGGCCGTGACGCCCATCTGGTCCTTGACCTTGATGACGGCATTCTTGAAGCGGCCTTCAGTCCAGGATTTGGCAGCGCGCTTATGGCTTTCAACGGCATAGGCGTCACAGTCGGTGCGCGAAAAGCCCCATTTGGAGGCGATCATGTCGGCCGATACGCCTTGGGGGACGAAATACTGCGGGAAGGCGCCGCGCACATCGATCGCCCAGGCGCCGCCGTCCGAGCCCATGGGCACGCGGCTCATGCATTCGACACCACCGCCGATGGCCATGGTCGCTTCGCCCGACACCACCTTGGCGGCGGCGATATTAACGGCCTCCAGGCCTGAAGCGCAGAAGCGGTTGACCTGGGCGCCAGCCGTATATTGGTCATAGCCGGCCGCCAGAACCGCCGCGCGGGCGATATCCCCGCCCTGCTCGCCGACCGGCGTCACACAGCCCCACGACACGTCGTCAACCAGCGTGGTGTCGAGGTTGCTGCGATCGCGTAAGGTACTCAGCACCTGGGCCGACAGGTCGAGCGCCGTGAACTGATGCAGGCTGCCATCCTTCTTGCCCTTGCCGCGCGGCGTGCGCACGTGGTCATAGATGTAGGCGGAATTGTCTGGGGTCGGCATGGGCGAGAACATCCTCCGGCTTTTTGGAGCCCGTTTATAAGCACGTCCGCCAAAAGCGCCATTGGACCAACAGCCACTTTCGCGTGATAACGCGCCGCTTTGCATATAGCCGTATAGGTGCGCTTACTTTACGCGAACGTCAAGATAGCGCACGAAATTTTCTGCGACCTAACGGAAGGGCGCACAAATTATCATACAAATTTCTTGACGTGACCCACTGGGCTAAATAATCGCTGGAAAACCCTGGCTCTCGCCGGTTAAAAACGGACAAAGCATAAAGAGAGGAAGCCCATGCCCGACATCATCCGCCGCTCCGCGCCTGGCGCCATTCTAGGCGAAGGCCCGACCTGGTCGCGGCGCGACAACTGCGTCTACTGGGTCGATATCCTGTCGAACAATCTGCATGCCTATTTCATGGACGGCACATCTCGCACCTGGCATTTTCCCGAGCACATCAGTTGGGTCATCGAGCGCGAAAAAGGCGGTTTCATCGCCGGCCTGATGAGTGGCTTCGCCGAGGTCACGCTGGAACCGCTGACCATCCGCCACATCCATAACCCGTATCCGCATGAGCCGGAAAACCGCATGAATGACGCCAAAGCCGACAACTACGGCCGCATCTGGGCGGGGTCTATGCACAAGCCAATCGAAAAAACCTCGGGCGCCTGGTATCGCCTGAACACCGACCTCAGCGTCCAGGAAGTCGATGGCCCATACATGATCGCCAACGGCCCGGCCTTCTCCGCGGACTTCCGAACCGTCTACCACACCGATACCGGTCACGGCTCGGTTTTCGTCTTTGATATCGACGACGCCGGTGAAATCCGCAACAAGCGCCTCTTCCTGAAGTTCACCGACGAAATGGGCGGCCCCGACGGCATGACCTGCGACGCCCAGGGCGGACTGTGGATTTCGCACTGGGGCATCGGCCGCGTCACGCGCTTCCTTGCCAACGGCCGTGAGGACTTCCATATCGACCTGCCAGCCAGGCAAACGACCTCGCTGTGCTTTGCCGGTGAAGGCCTCGACCGCGTCTTCGTGACCTCCGCCGCCGTCGACCTTCCAGACGATCGTGAAGGCGGTACATTCTTCGAAATCCCAAATGAATTGTTGCGTGGGCACACCGGCCTTGAACCGCAGAAGTTTAAGGGCTAAGGGCTTTTTGCCCGCTCAAGCGCCGCGAGGCTCCTCGCATAAGCTCGGGCGGGCAGTCGCCCTTGCCAAAGCGCTTCGCCCTTTGGAAACCATTTTCGGACTGAGTTTTACCCTTATGTCGACTGAACCGCCCGCCCTGCTCGCCGCCGATTGGGGTACGACCAACTTCCGTCTGTTCCTGTTCAGCGCCGACGGCGAGATCATCGCCCGCCACAATGCCAATATCGGCCTCAAGAACCTGGGCGTCCTGAGCTTCGAACAGGCCCTGTCATCGGTCATGAAGGAAGACTTCGCCCGCCCGGACTTACCTATCCTGCTCTCGGGCATGGTCGGCTCGCGCACAGGCTGGAAGGAGGCGCCCTACGTCCCCTGCCCCGCCGGCGCCAGGGAGATCGTCGCCGGCATTGTCGATGCTCCGTCTGACAAGCTTAAGGTGAAGATCGTGCCCGGCCTGTCCGCCGACGCCGACCATCCGGGTATCAAGAACGTCATGCGCGGCGAGGAAACCCAGATCTTCGGCCTCAGCCAGAAACACGGCGACGGCGTCTTTGTGCTTCCGGGCACGCACTGCAAGTGGGCCGTCGTCCATGACGGCATCATCCAGGGCTTCTCATCCTACATGACCGGCGAAATGTTCCAGGTCCTGAAGCGCCATTCGATCCTGGGCGACCTGATGGAAAACGACATCGACGACGAAGCCGCCTTTACCTTAGGCGTCGATCGCGCCATGGCCGACAAGTCTTTCCTGTCGCTGGTCTTCTCGGCGCGCACCGAAGGACTGTTCGGTAATATCAAGCCGGAGAGCCTGTCCTCCTATCTTTCCGGCCTGCTCATCGGCTCGGAGATCCGCGCCGAGTCGCTGCGCCACGGCATCCGCCCCGTGACCCTGATCGGCGCAGGGTCGCTGATTACCCTGTACAAGCGTGCATTGAATCATACCGGCTTCACCGACGTCACCGAAATCGACGGTGACGAAGCCTCGGCGGCCGGACTATGGGCGCTGGCCCAGCAAGGAAAGCTTATCTGATGTCCATCGACGCACGCTGGCGCGACGCCCTCGATACTATGCCCCTGGTCGCCATCCTGCGCGGCCTTCGCCCCAGCGAAGCCCTGGGCGTCGGCGAATGCCTCATCCGCGCAGGCTTCAAGATCCTGGAAGTGCCCCTGAACTCGCCTGATCCGTTCGACAGCATCAAGACGATGGCCAGTGCCTTTGGCACCCGCGCCATCGTCGGCGCCGGCACAGTGCTCAACGTCGCCGACGTCGAGACGCTGAAGGCGGTCGGCGGTGAAATCTGCATCTCGCCCAACACCAATCCGGATGTGATTCGCCGTGCCAAGGATCTGGGCATGATCTCGTTTCCGGCCTTCTTCACGCCGACCGAAGCCTTTACGGCCGTCGACGCTGGCGCCGACGCGCTCAAGCTCTTCCCGGCCGAACTGGCGGGGCCGCACGGTCTCAAGGCCATGAAGGCGGTCCTGCCGCGCCACGTGCCTGTCTTCCCAGTCGGCGGCGTCTCGGCGGACAATATGAAGGACTATCTGGAGGTCGGCGCCGCCGGCTTCGGCATCGGCACCAGCGTTTTCAAGCCCGGCGACACGGCGGAAATCGTCTACAACAAGGCCAAGGCGCTGGTTGATGCCTGGACCAAGGTCCGCCACTTCTGATTCTGGCCACCATAGTGCGATGACACTCTTACCAGTTACGCCCGATCTGGTGCCCGCGCTGTCCGCGCTGGCGATCGACAGCTTCACCGAAACCTTCGGTCACCTCTATCCGCCGGAGGACCTGGAAACATTCCTGCGTAAATCCTATGCGCACGACGCGTTGCTGGCCGACATCAATGATCCGGCCCAGCACTGGCGCATCGTCCTCGACGACAGCGGCGCCGGGGTCGCCTACATGCAATGCGGCAAGGTCGGCCTGCCGCACCCCGACGCCCGCCCCAGCTTTGAGGGCGAGTTGAAGCGGCTTTACGTACATTCCAGCCAGCAGGGTAAGGGCTTGGGCAGGACGCTCCTGTCCGCGGCCATCGACCATATGGCGGAGCGTTTCGGAGACGCGCCGCAGTGGATCGGCGTCTGGAGTGAAAACCACAAGGCGCAGGCGCTTTATGCCAGTTTCGGCTTTCATCGCGTCGGCGCCTATCAATTTTCGGTTGGCAATACGCTGGACGACGAATTCATCCTGCGCCGGATTCCGAGAGCTTAGGCCGTCCTACGCAGCCACAAGGCCATCGCCCAAGCATAGCCTTCGTTCTTCAGCCGCTTGATGACTTCGAGCGGCGGCAGCCAAATCAGCTCGTGGTCATCCTCGATCTTGGCCTTTGGCCGTTCAGCCACCCGCTCCACCTCATAAAACCGGCAAAGGTTGTTGTATCCGGTGCCGTCGGCATGGACAAAATAGTGCAGGATCTCGGTGACCGGGCGCCCGACGCGCACCTCCAGTCCTGTTTCTTCCAGGAACTCACGCTTTAGCGCCTGCTCCGGCGTCTCGCCCGGGTCAACGGCGCCGCCCGGCAGGTCATAGGTGAACTTGCTGTAGCCGACCTGAACGCAGGCGATGCGGCCATCATGTAACAGAATGCCATAGGCGCCTTCCCGGGGACCGTAGTCCAGTCCATCCACGCGCTTTCCGAATTGCAACCGTTCTGTCACCTGCCGGCTCCCTGAGTTTTGCGTCACCGGACTTAGAGCATGCTCCGAAAAAGTGGAAACCGGTTTTTCGGATCAAGCATGCGACCACTAAGAAATCTAGACCTTGCTCTGTTTCCTTCTAAACTGAGCAAGGTCTAGACGCAAAGCCGCCTTCGCCATATGTGCCGACAAAAACTTTAGCTCAATAATCAGGCAAAGTTTCTCAGCAGAGTTTCTTACAAACCTATAGGCTATTTCATGCTCATGCTGCGTTGGGTGTCGTGCAAGGCTAACCGGACCAGTGATTCCATGCACCACCGGGCGTCCGAAGGGTCGCTGCGCAATATGGCTTCATAGACAGCGCGATGCTCCGGCACCGGGTCGCGCTCCAGCGCCTTAATGCGCTGCTTGTAGCGCGTGGACCAGGCCACCGCCGCGCTGATCGAGGAACTTAAGGAGGCCAGCGCCTCATTGCCGGTGGCGCTCATCAACGCATCATGAAAGTCAAGATCGGCCTGCCGGCCCGCTTCGGTCGCCAGCGTCTCCGACGCCATGACCTTCAGCGCATTGTCCATGATTTCGAGATGGCTATCCTGCCGCCGCTGCGCCGCCAGGGCCGCGGCGGCAGGCTCGGTGATCAGGCGGAGTTCGAACAGGCCCAGGATAAAGCTTTCGCTCGGCTCGGTTTCGAACATCCAGCGCAGAACTTCGGGATCGAGAATATTCCAGCGCACACGTTCGGTCACACGGGTACCGGTCTTCGGGCGGCTTTCCACCATGCCCTTGGCCGCCAGAATGCGAATGGCCTCCCGATAAGCGGATCGCGATATCTCCAGGGTGTGCGACGAATCGATTTCGTTAGGCAGGGTCTCCCCCGGCGCATAAACGCCGCTTAGGATATCCACGCCCAGGCGATGCGCCAGCGCACCGTGCAGCCGCCCCTGCGGCATTGTGTTCTTGAACGAGGTGACCAGCGGCCCGGTATCAAGCGCGTAGTCCTCGAGTTCACCGTCGTCGTCCAATGGCGTCAAAGCGCAGCCTCCCGGTTATGTTTTTGCTGCAAGCACAGTTTGGACTATGTCATTTCATCAGACAATTGACAATCTCTGCCCCTCGAGGCGGAGAAGGACATTCAGAGATAACCGAAACATGTGTTCCATCCCTCAAATTCATCGGACCGATGGTTTTGGGATTGGCAAATCGTCGGTTAAGCGAACGAAACGCATCACTTTTTTATATTCGTTCTGGCATATCAAGGACGTGCTTGAGAGCACACAATTAGACGGGCCGGTCTTCATCGCCCCCCCCTAGCCAAAGCCCGGCCCGTCTATTTGGTCTTCCGTAAACCGGCTGGAAAGCCGGTTTTTTTCATGCCCTTTTTCGAATAGCAAACAGCAAAAAGGCCTCGGCAATCCCTGCCAAGGCCTTTGTCGCCCCAAGCCCGCAGAAACTGCAGGCTATCTAAATTTGCGGCCGAAACTACGGGCCTGTGCATAAGTGTCATTTTTTTTGCTTTTGGTCAACGTGCATTTATCGCATTCTTATTTTTCCGCCACGCCATCGCCCAATTTCAGCTTCTCCTACTGCGTCCAGACGAAGGTCGCGCCGGATTGTGCAGGCAAGGTATAGCTGAAGTTGCGCGACGCCGAGCTGACCGCGAAGGTCTTAGATGTAGCCGCCGCATTGACGGCAATAAGGGCTATCGAACCGTCCGGGTTCTTGAAGGCCACCGTATCGATCCCGCCGGCACTGTCCGACGCGATACGGACAGCGCCGACTTTCACGAACTTTGAAGCGTGGCCAAAGGCATAATATTCAAGATTGCGCGTCACTTCGCCGGTCTTCGAATTGATCGTCACGACGCCGCGGCAGTTGCCGCAGCCGCCTTTGTGCGGACCAAAATTCTCATCGAGCGCCAGGTTCCACATCAAGACACCTTTCGACCAGTGGCGCGTTGAATTGACGATCAGGGTCTTCAGCGTCCAGGCAAAGTTCTCGCCGAAGGCGGACGCCCACTCTCCGCCCGAACACTCGGTGAAATAGGTCTCCTTGTCCGGATAGGCATTATGCACTGTCGATTGCGCCGAGACATCGCCGCCATAGCAGTGCCAGGCGACACCGGCGACGTAAGGATTGGCCGTCTGGTCGGCCAATACTGTCAGTGGCGAACTGGCCAGGTCCCAGTTGTGATCGTAGTCGAGTATCTTAACGTTCAGTCCCTCCGCCTTGAGTTTCGGCCCCAGGTGACCGCCGATGAAAGCCGCGCGCGAGGCCGGCTCGACCCTCATGCCGGGATAATCGGCCGGCTCGAAACCCGGCTCATTCTGAAGAGTCAGCAAGGAGATGGGCACGCCCTCAGTGCCCATCTCCTTGACGTAACGTGCCAGATAGTGGGCGAAATACGGATAGGCTTCAGGCTTCAGCGAACCAGTAATCAGGCTATCGCTGGTCTTCATCCAGCCAGGCGCACTCCATGGGCTGGCCATGATGGTCAGCTTGGCATTGAGCGCCAGGGCCTGTTTGGCTGTCGGAATGACATCGGTCTTCGCCGCCGCGATCGAAAAATGCGCCAGCGCCGGATCGGTCTGGCCAGCCGGCATGTCGTTATAGGAATAGTGGGCCGAGGAGAAATCCGACGCGCCAATGGTTAGGCGGGTGAAGCTAAAGCCCAAACCGGTCTCGCTGAAGAGATCCTGCATCAGGGCATTGCGCTGGGCCGCCGACATTTTCTGCTGGATCAGATAGGCCGAGGCATCGGTGATCGAAGCGCCAAAGCCCGTGATCGACTGAAAGGTCTGTGACGGGTCGACAGTGATAACCGTTCCCGTGCCAGAGCCGCTCGCCATGGTCAGGTCGGTCTGCGACGCCAGCAGCTTAGACTTATCGCCGGTCGTCTCCCACACCTTGACGGTCAGGCTGGTCACCGCGGGCGTGGTCGGTGCAGGCGCGGCGCCACCACCCGAACCGCCGCCGCATGCCGTCAGCGGCGTAGCCAGGGCCAGCACGGAAGCAAGCGTAGATACCAAGAGGCGGCGGCGGAACAAATACGTCACTGAGGTCATGGGTTACATCCTTCCCGCGGCGACCTGCCCTGCGACATAGTCCGCATGCGGCGGCATGACGCCGACGCACTTGGCGATGACACGGGCAATGTCATTGAGATAATTCACGATCCGCTCTTCGGGCTGGAGATCGACGAACGGGTCATAGCTTTCGGGGATCAGGCCTTGGCCGATCAGTACCTGGATCCAGCTTTCTTCCGCGAACAACTCCTCGCCGTCCTTGAACACCCGCCCGGCGGCGGCGAAGTTGTCGAGCTTGCGGCGTAGCGCCTCGGGCAGTGCGATCTCTCGGCAGGCGCGCCACATCGGCTCGTCTCGGCTGTTGAGGTAATAGTGGGCGATGATGAAGTCCCGTATGCGCGAAAACTCGAATTCGCTCTGGGCATTGAACTCGTCGATCGTGCGTGGGTCGAAGCCGGCGTCCGGGAACAGCGACAGCAGCCGCAGCAGGTGGCTCTGAATCAGATGGATGCTGGTCGATTCCAACGGCTCCAGAAATCCACCCGAAAGCCCGATGGCGACAACATTCCGGCTCCACGCCTTCTTCCGCCGCCCCGTTGTAAAACGGATGACGCGCGGATCAGCCAAAGCCTCACCGTCAAGACTAGCCAGAAGCGTCGCGGTTGCTTCATCCTCGCTGATGTGGGCGCTGGAAAAGACATAGCCATTGCCGATCCGGTGCTGCAGCGGGATACGCCACTGCCAGCCGGCAGGTCTTGCCGTCGCCCTGGTGTAAGGCACGACGTCGGGTGTCGAGTTGCACGGCACGGCCACGGCGCGATCGCATGGTAGAAGATGCGTCCAGTCTTCGCAGCCGGTCTTCAGCGTCTGTTCGATCAGGAGACCGCGCAGGCCCGAGCAGTCTATGAACAGCTCGCCGTCGATGCGTTCGCCGCTTTCCAGAACAACCGCCTCAATGAAGCCGTCGTGGCTACGTTGCGCCACATCGATGATCTTGCCTTCGGTGCGGCGGACGCCCCGGCCTTCCGCTTCGTTCCTCAGGAAGCGCGCGAACAGACCAGCATCGAAATGATAGGCATAGGCGATGTCGCGCAGCGGGCTTTCCGGCATGTCCGGTCGCGAGCGCATAAAGCGTCCGGCATATGCGGCGGCGGTATTGATCGAATAGGCAGCCAGATGCGGCGATACACGGCCGGAATTACGCATCTTCAGCCAATAGTGGTGCGTGCGTATCCAGCCAAGGTCCTGGCCGATCTTGCCGAAGCCGTGCATATAGCTAGAGCCCTCGCCGTTCCAGCCACGGAATTCGATCCCCAGCTTGAACGAGGCTTGGGTAGCCCGCATGAAGGTGTCTTCGTCGATCCCGGCCAGGCGGTTGAAGGTCTTGATCGCCGGGATGGTCGCCTCACCGACCCCGATCGTGCCAATTTCATCGGACTCGATCAGGCGGATATCGAGGTTGGCCGCCAGCCGCGACAGAAGGGCCGCGGCCATCCAGCCGGCGGTCCCGCCTCCCGCGATAACGACCTTACGGATGGGCTGCGGCATGGGTCGGGCATCCTGTCACGTTCACCACGTCCAGCGTGGCCGTTGCCGCAGGTTTAGCATAGCTGAGGCCGTACCCAACCGGGAACAGTTGCGCGTCCTCACACGGGGAGGCCGGCCAGGCGAACGGCAGGACGCCGTGGAAGTCCCTGGCGCCAAACAGGACATCTGTGACGCCCTTGCCTTCGGTGCCCGGCAGCCAGGCGGCGACAAACGCGTCCGAGGCGTTGATCAGGTCATTGGCATAAACGGTGCGGCCGGATTCGAAGACGGTGATGACGGACTTGCCCTTGCCGGACACCGCCTTGAGTGCCGCCAGATCGTCGGGGAAGCGGGCGCTCTGCGACACCGGCTTGCCCGGCTTGATGTCCCCCGCCCCTTCGGCATAGGGCGTTTCGCCTATAACGGCGATAACAGCGTCGAACTGGCTGACATCCACGTCGACGCCCGTGGCGCTATAGGTGACCGTGCCGCCCGTATTGGCGGCCTTGATGGCGACAAGGACGCTGTCGGCATTGGGATAGTCGGCATTGGTGTTACCCGTCCCCTGCCAGGTGATGCTCCAGCCGCCGGCCTGGTTGGCCAGGTTGTCAGCGCTTTGGCCCACAACGAGCAGCTTACTCCCGGCTTTCAGCGGCAGGGCAGCGTTTTCGTTCTTCAGCAGGACAAGCGTTTCGGCCACGGCGCGGCGGCCGAGTTCACGCGCCAGCAGTGCAAAAGGCTTGCCCGCATTGGCATTGGCCGACGGACGGGCGCCGAACAGGCCGGCGCGGACCTTGACGCGCAGAATACGCGTGACAGCGTCGTCGATCCGCGCCTGCGAGATGGTACCCGCTTCGACATCGGCGACCGTATTGTCGATGAACTTTTTCCAGTCAAACGGCACCATGATCATGTCGACGCCGGCATTGATTGCCTGGGGACAGTGATCGTTGGTGCAGCCGGGAATCTGCGAGATGGCATTCCAGTCGGAAACGACGAAGCCGTCAAAGCCCATTTTGCCCTTTAGCACGTCGTTGAGCAGGTAGCCGTTGCCATGCATCTTGCCCCACGCCTTGCCAGTCACCGGATCGGTCCAGCTGTTGTAGGAGACCATGACGGTCTGGGCGCCCGCCTTGAGCGCCCCGAAATAGCCGGGCGCATGGGTGTTGATCAGGTCCGCCTCAGACACCATGGTCACGCCCTGATCGATGCCCTGGTTCGTGCCGCCGTCGCCGATAAAGTGCTTGGCTGTGGCGATGATGTTGGACGCGCTCTTGAACTCGCCCTGCATGCCCTTCGTGTAGGCCTCGCCGTAGATGCGGACCAGTTCCGGATCGGACGAGAAACTTTCATAGGTCCGGCCCCAGCGATTGTTCTGGACGACGGCGACGGTCGGAGAAAACGCCCAGTTGACGCCGGTGGCGCGCGCGGCCTTTGCCGTGGCGGCACCGATCTCGCGGACAAGCTCAGGGTTGCGAGCGGCGCCCAGGCCGATATTGTGCGGAAAGATGGTCGCGCCATAGACGTTGGAATGGCCGTGAACCGCATCTGTGCCCCACAGCAGCGGGATCTTAGCCGCATTATAGAAGCTGTCGGCCATGGTGATCCACGTCTTTGGCGTAGCGTGTTTGTCCATATTGGGCCATGAGCCGCCCCCGTTCAGCACCGAGCCGAACTGGTAGGTCTTGATATCGGCCGGGGTGATGGTCTTGATCTCGACCTGCGTCATCTGGGCGACCTTCTGGCGCAGCGTCATGCCCGCCAGTATTTTCGCGACTTTCGCCTCGACAGCGGCATCCGGAGATATGGCCGAAGTGATCTTGGGCCAGTCTTTCAGCGGTTCGGCGGACACCGAGCCGGCCGTCAGCACGGCGGTCAGAAGGGCGATACGGGCAGCGGTGGTCAGAAGAGGCATGGCGATATCCTCGCGGCAGGAAGCACAGCCGCATCATGAAACGTGATGTTCAGGAAAAGGACGGAGGGACCCTAGGGATCGATCCCTCCGTCAGAGTACCTTGCTGCCGGTACGGTGCCGGCAACCAGGGAACTTGCCTAGCGGAATTTGTAGGAGAAGCCGAACAGGATGGTCTGGCCGTATTCCTCATAATTTTCCGGGAAGGAGGTGCCGTCGGCCGCGCGGTTTTCGCTAACCTTGAGCTGGGTCTGATAATCCGAATTCGCCAGGTTATAGCCTTGGATCATCCAGGTTACGCCCTTGAGCGGGCCGTCTTGCATCTCATAGCTCAGTTGCGCGTCAACCTGGTTATCGGCCAGAATGCGGGTGACGGCGCGGTTGGCATAGAGCGCATAGGCTTCACCGAGGAAAGCCGAACGATAGCGATAGCTGAGGCGCGCCGAAAAGCCGTTCTTTTCGTAATAGCCGGTGACATTGGCCACGTCGCCCGAGAAGCCCGGAAGCTTCGAAGGATCGATGGGGTCGCCCGATTCCACATTGGTCCATCCACGGGCAAAGCTGCCGATGACGCCGAAACCTTGCAGCCAATCGGCCACCAGCGCACCGTCCAGCGCACCCGAGAGTTCGATACCGCTGACATTGCCGCCGCTGTCGTTCACCGGCAGGGTAAACCGGCCGATGTTGCTGATCGGCGGGATACCCGACGGATTCGACCAGCCTGTGAAGTCATATGGCAAGGTCTGGTTGCGGATATAGTTGCGCAGCACCTTCTGGAAGAAGGCCGCCCCGACATAGCTGGTGCGGTTAAAGTAACGCTCATAGGCGAAGTCGAAACCGTCGGCGATCCACGGCTTCAGGTTCGGATTGCCGCCACCGCCGCTCCAGGTGCCGTCGACGCCAACGCCGGCATTTCGGCTGGCGCGCATGTCGTCCATGCGCGGACGGGCCATCGAGCGGGCTGCCGCGAAACGCACAACCGAGTCGTCCGTCACATCCAGGATCAGATTCAGGCTCGGCAGGAAGTGACCATAGGTCGTGTCGGTTGACACCCACTTGCCCACGGCCGGGACCAGCGGACCACTGGCGCGCGAGACGATTTCATTGCCGGCCGAGGTCTGTTTGGCCTCGACATACTGCAAGCCGAAATTGCCGCGCAGGCCGTGTGAACCGAGCGCGCTGTCTATGTTGAACTTGACGTAGGCGGTCAGCAGTTCCTCATCCACCTGCCAGTACTTGTTGAGGTTATCCTCGTTCTTGATGGCACGGCGGTCGTAATATTTGCCGACGACATTGGTCAGGTCGTAGGACAGCACGCCGCCGAAATTGGCCCAGTCGAGGTTGGTCGGTTCATTGAGGTCTTCATCAGCCACCCGGACACGCGTGCCGTGGCAGTCGCCGCTCGTCTGGTTCCAGCCCTTCAGGCACAGGTCCCACTCATCGACGCCCTTGGTCTTGGTGCGGTGGGAGAAATCGACGCCCAATTCGACAGCTTTTACGCCACCCCACTGGACATCGTGCGCGGCGGAAATGCGCGAGGTCAACAAGGCATCGGTGACCTTCGGCGTACGAATGGCGCCGTCATGGCCCCAGCCGCCCCACGGCGCGGCATCACCGAGATAGACATTGTCGGCATCGGCGTAGTTCAGGCCCGGGTCGAGCATCGGGAAGCCGCCATAGGCGATGTCTTCCTTGATAGTGTCAAAGGTGCGCGTGACCGGCACGGGGCTGGTGCCATAGCCGGCATAGGTCTCGGCAATGGTCTCCTTGCGGACGGAACGCGAGTAGCCGAGGTCGATAACGGAGCGCCAGTCACCGATACTGAAGCGGTTGTTTGAGCCGAAGGAGAACATTTCGTCCCGGCGCAGGTTGTTGTCGTTGCGCACGATCGGCGCGACGCCGCTGACGGTGGCCTGTTGCACGACGGGCGAGCCGCCGATGTCGGACACCTTGACGTCCGAGAAGCGGACATCATCGGTCCATTGCGTCTGATACCATTGCGCGCCGTGAGTCACTTCATCCTGGTCGAAAACCGAATAATAGAAGTCGTTCACGCTGCGGAAATTGTCGTTCGGCTTGAAATCGAGGACGGCCATGTAACCGTCGCGCGTCTGGTCGCGCGAGGTCGCCCAGATTTCGACGCCGTGCAGCCCCATGGCGTCACCATTGCCCGTGCCAAAGCGCGGCACGGCCGGAGAAGAGCCCGGAACGTCGCCCTGCTTGTCCCACCACCAGCTCTTGGAATGCTGGAGCTGTGAGGGGTCGTCAAGGTGGGCATAAGACAGGGCTACACCCAGCTTGCCGTCCATGAACTGGTCGATATAGGCGACGCTGAGACGGCTGCCCCAGACACTGGTATCGGCATTGAGCTCGCCATTGGTATTGTAGGAACCACGGACATTGACCGATAGGACGCGCTGCTTGTGGTCGAGCGGGCGCACCGTGTTGAGCACGACCGTACCCGACAGGCCTTGGCCCGTCAGCGATGAATCCGGCGTCTTGTAGACGACCGCCGAGGCGACCATTTCGGACGGATACTGGTCGAATTCGGCGGCGCGGTTGTCGCCGGACGACACCTGCAGGCGACCGTTCAGAAGCGTTGCGGCAAAGTCACCCGACAGGCCGCGGATCGAGATGGTCTGCGAACGGCCGCCGACACGCTGGGCGGCCAGGCCCGGAAGACGCGCCAGAGATTCGGCGATCGAGGCGTCCGGCAGTTTCCCGATGTCTTCGGCCGAGACGGCTTCGACGATCGAGGTGCTGCGCTTCTTGAGCGTCAGCGAGTCCTGCAAACCGCGGCGGATGCCGGTGACAACGACGGCGTCGCCCTCTTCGCTGGGCGCGGTCTCAGTTTGATTCGCTGCAGCATCCTGCGCGTAGACGCCGGTCGCGGCCATGGCGAGGATCAGCGCACACGCGGCTGTGGCGTAGCGGTATCTGGCTTTCATTGTGTTCCTCCCGTTTCGGAATATGTGCCCCCGGCCCTCTTGACGGAGCAAAATTGGAAGCGCTTCCATCGAATGCGCAGAAGCGCCCCGCTGTGTCAAGCCCAACCCATACAAGATTCTTGAAACCGCTCCCAATAGGGGTGAATTCACAGCCGCCGTGACCGAAATGGCACGTCTCGTCACCGCGCAAGAGCTTGCAAATGCTGGCAGCACGCCAAGCCGCTAATGGTGGGTTAACGCGGGCTGACACAAGGCACAACGCCTCGCCCCACGCGCAAAACCGGCGCGGCTAACAATGGAAGCGCTTCCAAAGACTATATGTGAGCAGGCTGGCTCGCGGCGGATTCGCGGATCACCACCCGGTGTGCAATGGCTTCGAAACGCGGCGGCGGGGCCGCGCCCCCGGCCTTGACGCGCTCGACGATGATCTGGACGGCGCGATAGCCCATGGTTTTCAAGGGCTGGTGGACGGTCGTCAGTGGCGGCCAGATAATTTCCGACACGGGCGTGTCGTCGAAACCCACGACCGACAGGTCGCGCGGCACGTTAAGCCCCATCTTGTGTATGCTGAACAGGGCGCCGACGGCCATGTCGTCATTGGCGCAGACGATCGCCGTAATCCCCTGCCCGTCCTTGATCATCCCCGGGGTCAGTTCAATGCCCGACTTAAAGGTGAAGTTGCCGCGCGCTACCACCACGGCGTCCTCGCCGATGCCGGCCTGGGCCAGAGCGCGCAGAAAGCCGGAATAGCGCTGCTCGGCCGACAGGTGCCCTTGCAGGCCCTTGAGGAAGCCGAAACGGCGGTGGCCGAGGCCGACCAGGTGCCGCGTCAGCTCATAGGCAGCAACCTCGTCGTCGATTCCAACGCCCGATGCCAGTTTCTGCGCCGCCTCGCCGGGCGATATGCAAACGACGGCCAGGTTGCGTCCCTGCAATTCCCGCAGCATTTCGACATCGTCGGAAAACGGCGGGGTCAGGATCAGACCATCGCAGCGCGCCTGTTCGACGAACTCGATAATGCGCGCGGCCCGCGTCAGCGAATGCTGATTGACCGTATGCATGACCAGTTGAAAGCCGAACTCGGTGCAAGCGCGCAACGCACCCAACTCAAGACCTGAATGGTAAAAAGAGTTGGGTTCACTATCAAGATCCGACGCGTAGATAAGGCCCAGCACCTGGGTCCTGCCTCCGGCAAGGAAGCGCGCCTGCATATTGACCTTGTATTGCAGCTTCTCGACGGCTTCGAGGACGCGCGCGCGCACCTCGTCGCGAACATTGGGTCCGCCGTTCAGGACGCGGGAGACCGTGGCGCGGCCGACGCCGCTGAGTGCGGCGACATCATCGATGGTCGGTTTACGAGCAGGCAAAGGCGGCGTCCGATCCCAGAGCATTTCCCGGCGAAGTGCCAAAGTAGGTTTCTGGCGGTTCGCCGTCAGGAAATGCGATAAAACAAAAACCTCGAGCCTTGCGCCGCTTCATTTGAAGCGGCGCAAGGCTCTTGGAAATTCAGTGCAATCATTTCGCGTTTTGCCGGGCTTGTCCATCCACTGTGTGTCGCCCCCGCGATGCTTCACAGAACATCCGCCCGACCATCCCGCCGGCGCGAGGCCACGGAAGCTACTCAGGCCGCGCCGCGACGTCCAGATGCCGAAGCGACAGCGTTTGTCGCCTCCCGGTTCGCGTCCCGGTCCGTTCCGGCCTCAGCGATATCCCGCTCCGCATATTCGAACCAGTCGAAATAAGCGGGAGACATCAGGCCGGACATGTCCTGGCACGCCATCCCGACAAAGGTTCCCGTGAAGCTGGGGTGCCCCGGCAGGGTCGCCTCATCCGACAGGCTGGTCGCGTCAAAGACCTCATCGAGTTCGGTCCACGCCGCCGCCCCTTCCGGCCGGTAGCCAAAGGTCAAATGCCGGCCATCCGATCGGACGCGCAGCTCTACCGGACCATCGGGAAGCCGATAGATATCCGAAAGCTTCTCCGGACAGAGCGAATTTGGCAAGGCGGACATCACGCGCAGGTGGCGTCCGGACGTGGCATCGAAGCTGATGTAGCAATAGTGGAACTTGGTAGCGTTGTAGTAGCAAACGAGACCCGCCGATTGCTGGAAGCTGCGGGGCTCGAAGTCCAGAACCGTCGCGGCTTCGTAACAGGATGACGTCTGGCGTCGGGCGACCAGGCTTTGTTCAAAATGACTGCCGATCGTCTCGCGTCCGAACAGTGTCAAATGCCCGGGGCGCGCGGACAAGCTGAACAAGGCCTCAGGATATGGCGTGCGCAACCACTGGAACTCGGCAGCCAGGTCACCGTCCTCAAAATCATACCGCTGAGCGGATATGTGCCGGCGGGCCGCCGCCGCGTCCACCGGGTTGCCCGGCTGCAGGAGCGGCAAGGATGGTTCAATCCACCCGTCGGTGGTCCAGCGAACGGGTTGCAGGGCCGTTTCGCGGCCGAGCACACAGTGCTGCGTCCCAGGAACGGGGCGGCCACAGAGATAGGCTATGAGCCAGCTTCCGTCCTCGGCCTGGACAAGGTCGCCGTGCCCTGCTCTCTGCAACGGAATATCCGGGCGGCCGCGGCTGGTCAGGATAGG
>CAMLPZ010000055.1 GCA_946482045.1 uncultured Asticcacaulis sp. | reverse complement strand
GCCCGCCTCGGCAAGCGCGTCGTGCGCCTGAAGGGCGGCGATCCGTTCGTCTTCGGCCGTGGCGGCGAAGAAGTCGAAGCCCTGCGTCAGGCCGGCATCGAGGTCCACGTCACACCTGGCATCACGGCGGCGCTGGGTTGCGCGGCCTCGGCTGGCGTACCCCTGACTCATCGCGACCACGCGCAATCCGTTACCTTCGTCACCGGCCACCTCAAGGACGGCGATCACAACAATCCGCTCCAGCTCGACTGGTCGGCCCTGTCGGCGCCGCATCATACCCTGGTCATCTATATGGGCGTCGCCACGGCCCGCGAGATCGCCGGCAAGCTGATGCATCATGGCCGCATGCCGGACACGCCGGTTCTGATTATCGAGAACGGCACGCGCGCCGATGAGCGCCGCACCCTGGCTGATCTCTCGACGCTTGAGGTCGTCATCGCGGCCACCCCACCCCAGGGGCCCGCCCTGCTCATCATTGGCGAGGTCGCCTCGCTCTACGCTCCCGAAGTCGCCGGTCTGATTGAGACTGCCCAACAGGTACACGCATGAAACTGCTCACCGCCAACCGTCTGACTGACGGCCTGACGCTCTGGTATTCCGGCTCGGGCTGGGTCGAGGACGCCGCCCACGCTGCCAAGCTTTCCGACGATGACGCCGATGCCCTTTTGATCGAATGGAAGCTGCGTGAGACCGAAGTCGTGGCGCCCTACCTGATCCCGCTGACCGACGCCGGCAATCCGGTGCAACGCGAACACGTGCGCGAATTCGTCCGCGCCAACGGCCCGACCATCGGCCAGACCACCGATGCGGTGGCTAAAGAACATGGCCGCGCCGCCATCTTTGAGGACTAAGGCATGACCTCCCCGACTATGTACAAATACGACGAATTCGACCACGCCTTCGTCCGCGACCGTAACACCGAATTCGCCGATCAGGTCGCCCGCCGCCTGGCCGGTGAGATCACCGAAGACCAGTTCAAGCCGCTGCGCCTGATGAATGGCCTGTACCTGCAACTGCATGCCTATATGCTGCGCATCGCCGTGCCGTACGGTGTGCTGTCGTCGAAGCAGATGCGCAAGTTCGCCCATATCGCGCGCACCTACGACCGCGATTTCGGCCACTTCACCACGCGCCAGAACCTGCAGTTCAACTGGATCAAGCTGGCCGACGCGCCGAAGATCCTGGAAGAGCTGGCCGAGGTCGAGATGCACGCCCTGCAGACCTCGGGCAACTGCATCCGCAACACCACGACGGATCAGTTCGCCGGCGCCGCCAAGGACGAAGTCGCCGACCCGCGCCCCTATGCCGAGCTGATCCGCCAGTGGTCGTCCAACCACCCGGAATTCACCTTCCTGCCGCGCAAGTTCAAGATCGCCATCACCGGCGCCACGAAGGACCGCGCCGCCATCCGCGTCCACGACATCGGCCTGCACCTGAAACCCTCGGGTTTCGACGTCTATGTCGGCGGCGGCATGGGCCGCACCCCGCACGTCGCGCCGGTCATCAAGCGCGACCTGAACCCGGAACAGCTGCTGAGCTATCTCGAAGCCTGCCTGCGCGTCTACAACCGCTATGGCCGCCGCGACAATATCTACAAGGCGCGGATCAAGATCCTCGTCTCTGCACTGGGCGCCGAAGAGTACAGCCGTCAGGTCGAAGAGGAATGGGAGCGCCTCGACAAGGCCAGGGTCGATGCCCCGGCCGCCGAGGTCAACCGCATCAAGAGCTTCTTCCCCGACCCTGCCTTCGTTGATGGTTTCGACGTTGCTGCCTTTGAACGCGCGAAGACGGCCGACGCCGGCTTTGCCCGCTGGGTTAAGAACAACACCAACCCGCACAAGCGCGACAACCACGTCTCGGTGACGATCTCGCTGAAGCCCACTGGCCTTCCGCCCGGCGACGCCTCTTCGGCGCAGATGGACGTCATGGCCGACGTCGCCGATGCCTATGGTTACGGCGAACTCCGCGTCAGCCACGAGCAGAACATCATCCTGCCGCACGTCGCCAGGAACGACCTCTACGCACTCTATGGTAAGCTCGATGCCGCAGGTCTCAGCACCGCCAATGCCGGCAAGATCACCGACATGATCGCCTGTCCCGGCCTCGACTACTGCTCGCTGGCCAATGCGCGTTCGATCCCGCTGGCCCAGGACATCTCGCAGCGTTTCGAGGACGCCAGGCTGACCGACCAGATCGGCGATTTGCAGATCAAGATTTCAGGCTGCATCAATGCCTGCGGCCACCACCATGTCGGCCACATCGGCATTCTGGGCGTCGACAAGCAGGGCGTGGAATTCTACCAGATCCTGCTGGGCGGCCGCGCTGATGAGAAGGCCGCGCTTGGCCAGATCACCGGCAAGGGCCTGTCGGCCGAAGCCGTGCCCGCCGCCATCGAGCGCGTCGTGCGCCTGTACCTCGACCTGCGCACCAGCGAAACCGAACGCTTTATCGACACTTTGGAACGCGTTGGCCGCGACGCCTTCGCAGGGGCCCTTCATGAGCACGCCTAAGGCTAATTCCACCTACGACGCGCAACTGGTCACGAACCAGGGCGACGTCATCCCCAACGGCTGGCGCCTGCTGGCAGACGACGAAACCCATGGCGTCGACGGCCCGGTCGTGCTCGGCTTCGACCGCGCCCTGCGTGAGCTCGACGGATTGAACGGACACTACGGTGTCCGCATCAATCCGGGCGACGATGTCCGCCTGCTTGAGCCCTTCCTCGAGAAGCTGACCCTGATCGAGGTCGCCTTCCCAGGCTTCCGTGACGGCCGTGGCTATTCGACCGCCCGCATCCTGCGTGAAGACCTGGGCTATACCCAGGTTCTGCGCGCCGTCGGCGATGTGCTTCGCGACCAGCTTTTCTACATGTTGCGCTGTGGGTTCGACGAGTTCCTGGTCAAGGACAAGGACCCTACCGAGGCCATCACCTCGGCGGCCAAGCGCTTTTCAACCACCTATCAGGGGGCGGCCGATTCCGCTCGCCCGGCCTGGGCCTTACGTCACGCCGGGGTTTAAGGATACAAGACCATGACGGTCCTGATCGACATCGCCCGCGATCTGCAAAGGTCGGAAAACGGCCAGCGCGCTGCTGACCTAAGCGCGCGCTACGAAGAGATGACGCCGCAAGAGATTTTGCGCGATGCCATCCGCAACCAGTTCTTCGGCGACATTACCCTGTCGTCGTCGTTCGGCGCCGACTCAGCCGTGCTGCTGCACATGGTGTCGGAAATCGACCCCAACCTGCCAGTGCTGTTCCTCGATACCGACAGGCACTTCTTCCAGACGCTGCAATACCGCGATGAGCTGGCAAGCCGTCTGGGCCTGACCAACATCATCAACCTTAAGGCCGATGAAAAGGAAGCCGCCGAGGAGGATGGCAAGGGCACGCTGTGGCGGACCAACCCCGACCAATGCTGCGACCTGCGCAAGGTGCGACCGCTGAACAAGGTCATGGAGACGTACGGCGCCTGGATTTCAGGCCGCAAGCGCCACCAGTCGAAGACGCGCGCCAATTTGCCCATCGTCGAATGGGACGGCCGCCATTTCAAGGTCAACCCGCTGGCCAAGTGGACGCAAGCAGACCTCGATGCCTATTTCGCGGAGCACGACCTGCCGCCGCATCCGCTGGTCGACCAGGGCTTTCCGTCGATCGGCTGCTTCACCTGCACCAAGCCGGTGGAAAAGGGCGAGGACGCCCGCGCCGGCCGTTGGGCCGGAACCGAAAAGGTCGAATGCGGCATCCATAATCCGATTTATGGCGGCGACGGGATTTAACCGCCGCCTCCCTAGTGCTTCGTCTCGCGGATCAGCTTGGTCTCATAGCCAAGCTCCGCGACCCGTTGGATCAACTCATCGCGGAAGCCCTGCGACGGATGGGCGTTCCGGCTCAGGATCCACAGATACTTGCCAGATGGTTCGCCAACGATCGACCAGGTGTAGTCTTCGGCGTGGTCCAGCACCCAGTAATCGCCGACATAGAAGGGGCCGAAGAAGGACACCTTCAGCTTGGCATTATTGCTCTCGGGGACAATCTTGGCCTTCCCCTTGGACGACTTACCCGGCTTGCCATCGCGCTGGCCGCAGGTGTTGAGGATATTGACCTGTCCATCCTCCGCTAGGCTGTATTCAGCAGTGACACCGTCGCAGCCCTTCTCGAAACGGTTCTCATAGCGGGCAAGCTCATACCACTTGCCGAGATATGACTTAAGCTCGACCGGCTTGGCCGGTTGCGGTACGGATGTATTGCCGACCGGCATGGCGGTGGCCATATTTGCGGTCACCGCCACGGCGGCGACAGACAACAGGGCAACGGGAATGGCGAAATCGCGCGGCTTCATGGGAACACTCCAAATAGGGTGGCGTGAACATGTACGTCGCGCGATAAGGATGCGATCATTGGCCTGCGCGTTCAATGTAACGTCCCTATTGTCCCTTTGCAGCCGGGCCTCTTAGCCTCACATCATGAAACATGCTTTTGCCGCCCTGCTCGTCGCGCTTTTCCTGCTAAGCCCAGCCCGCGCCGCCGACGTCAAACTGCCCGCTGTTTTTCATGATGGCCTTGTTTATCTCAAGGTTTCGGTCAACGGCGCCGAATCGGTGTGGATGAATCTCGACAACGGCACTTCACCGTCGGCCATCAGCCTGGATTATGCGCGCAGCTTGGGTCTTAGGCTCGACAAGGCGGCCGGTTGGGGCACGGGCATTGGCCACAAGCCGGTGGAGTTTTTCAACACAAGGGCCGACCTGACGGTGGGTGACAGCACACGGCGCATCGACTTCGCCGCCAGCCGGCTCGACGGGATGATGGGGCCGGATGGACGGCCGTTGGCGGGTGTACTCGGCCACAGCTTTCTGAAGGACCGCATCATCGTTATCGACTATCCGCGAAACCGCGTCTGGTTCACCACGCGCCTGGAGCCCTGCGGCTGCGACCTGCCTATGGGCGAGGACTTCAACATCCCGACCGTCCCGGTGACGATCGCCGGGCGGCGCATGTCGGCCCTGATCGACAGCGGCGGCATGTATGAGCTGCTCATTACACCATCCGGCGTCCGCGCGGCGGGTTTGCAGGCCTATGCCGAGGCGGGTCTGCCGCGTACCAGCTACGGCTATGCCGGCGCGCAACACGTCCGCGTCGGAACCGCGCCTGATGTCGTCGTCGGAAAAATCCGGCGCGACAATCCTTCGGCTGTGTATGGAGCCTTCGGCACGTCACCGTTGAAGTCTCAGGCGGCCTTGGGCGCCATGTTTCTCAAGGACTACCGCGTGACATTGAATTATCGGGCGCGAAAGGTGCGATTTCAGTGAAAAAATGCGGCATTTATCCCATTTGGGATATGACGGTGCGCGCTCAAACGGTTACGAAAAAAGCCTCCTGGTTCGGTCCGCGCGTTACTTCGACGCAGCGGGCTGAAAGAAAGGCGGTCTCTCCCGGGGCCGCCTTTTTCTTTACTATGGGGTTAGGACCCGCGGCTCCATAACTCACGAAAGCCGCAACGGCGGCAATGACAGTACCGCCGCTGCGATCTGCGTCTGCCTGCGGCAACCCAGCTTGGCCATAATCGTCTTGACCTGGACCCGCACGGTTCCTTCGGCGACCTGGCGCTGCTCCGCGATGTCCGCCGGGCTCAAACCTTCGGCCAGACTGATGCTGATCCGCGCCTCAGCCTTGGACAGGCCGAACAACTGCATCAGATGCCGGTCGAGATCGCGCTGCCGCCCGAACGGCCGCTTGACCATGATCAGTGCTCTCCGTTTCGCTCCCGGCACCTTAAGCGGCGATACGGTAACGCTCAGCCGTGCCTCGCCGATCGACAACAGGGATGCCTCTGGCGCCGAATCCGTCGCCCGCGCAATGGCTCGCTTCAGGACCTCGGCATCACCTCCGCCGGCGCGCAGATACCCCCGCACCTGGCGCAGGCCCAAGGCCCCCCGCAACAGTTCGTCGGCCTGGGCATTGCCATCCAGCACCTTGCCGCTTTCATCGACCTGAAAAATCGCCAGCTCCATGCTGTCGAAACTGCTGCGTGCGGCATGGCGGTCGGTCCGCGCCGCCATCAGTTCGCCGCGCACCGCCATCATCCGTTTGAGCGCCGTACTGTACTGATTGATTTGCGCTACCGCGTCCTGGTCGAACACGTCGTGATGGCGCCCACGCTGAATGCCGAGTGCGCCGATACCAAATGGCGTGTCGAAGATGATCCCCATGCAACGGAAGGTATCATCGTCCATGGGCCGGATGAACTCATTGTACATGACACTTCGAACAAACACGTCGTCCGCGACCAGCGTATTCATGGCGACGGCCTGGTTGCGGATGCCCGAAGCCAACCCGGCGCTCAGCCACAGATCGTCGCCGGAATAATGCTCGGCGTAGGCGCGCATGATCTCGTCGGTGAAGTAGCGGCTGTGGACCAGAACCTCGGCGCCGCCATGGGCATGCCGCCAGTGCAGCAGTGCCGACCGGCCACCGGCGGCACCGGCCAGGGCCTGCGGCAGTTCAGCGAACGCCTCGTCATCGAGAATGGCTTCGTAGATCAGATCCTGCGTGAGCGCCTGCCCCATCGATCACCTCCCTGGTAATCATGACGCGACGTCACGGGGATAGCAATATGGTTCCGGTCGTGAGTCGATCACGCTTTTAACCGCAACAAAAAAGCGGCTCCGATGAGCCGCTTTTCGTAACGCCGTTCGTCATGATGCGGCGAAAATCGTAGGCTAGCAAGAAACGAAGCGGAGCGTACTTGAGTACGTGAGCATCGTATCGCAGCAAGATTGCGATTTCCAGCCCATCAGGGCGGGCGGCTACGCGATCTTGGCCTGCTTCTGCTGGATCGCCAGTATCTCGTTTGGCATAATCTCGACAAAGGCCTTCAGACTGTTGTCCCAGTCGTCCAGCAGGGTCTTGGCCTTGGGCGATAGGGTCTTCTCGTAGTGCTCCGCAATCAGGCCCTTGAGCCCCGCCACATGGGCGTCCGGCACCGAACGCAGCGTGATACCTTCGCCATTGACGCACGACGCCAGGCACGCATCCGGATCGTAGACATAGGCGACGCCGCCGGTCATGCCAGCGCCGAAGTTCTGGCCGACCTTACCGAGGATAACGACCTTACCGCCGGTCATGTATTCGCAGCCGTGCGCGCCGACGCCTTCGATGACGGTCGTCGCGCCCGAGTTACGGACCGCGAAACGCTCGCCCACCGAACCGGCGACGAACAGCTTCCCCGAGGTCGCGCCGTACAGGATGGTGTTGCCGGCCAAAGCCTGGCCTTCGTGCCAGACCTTCGGACGGACGATGATGGTCGCGCCCGACAGGCCCTTGCCGACGTAGTCGTTGGCTTCGCCGATCAGGTTTATGGTCAAGCCCTTGACGGCGAACGCACCCAGCGACTGGCCCGCAGACCCGCGCAGTTCGAGGGTCAGGTGGCCTTCGTCCAGCGTATTGCCAAACTGGCGCACCAGATGCGACGACGTCCGCGTGCCGATGGCGCGCATGGTGTTGCGCACGTCGTAGGTCAGGGTCATCTTTTCCTTGCGCTGAAGCACGTAGGCCGCGTCCTGGACGATCTTGGCGTCCAGGGTGTCGGCCACGGCATTGCGTTCGGTCGGCGGGGTAATGATGGCACTTTCGTCCATCTCGACCTTGACCAGCAGCGGGTTGAGGTCGAGGTCGTCGAGGTGGATGCCGCCGCGTGAAATCTGCTGGAGCAGGTCGGTGCGGCCGACCGCCTCCTGAAGCGTGCGCAGACCCAGCGATGCCAGGATTTCACGCACTTCGGTGGCGATGAAGGTGAAGAGGTTGATGACCTTTTCCGGCGTGCCGGTGAACTTGGCGCGCAGGCGCTCGTCCTGGACGCAGACGCCGACCGGGCAGGTATTCGACTGGCACTGGCGGACCATCAGGCAGCCAATGGCAACCAGCGAGGCCGTGCCGATACCGAACTCTTCGGCGCCCAGCAGGGCCGCCACGACGATGTCGCGGCCAGTGCGCATGCCGCCATCCGCGCGCAGACGGATCTGACCGCGCAGGTTGTTGAGCGTCAGTACCTGATGGGCTTCCGACAGACCCAGTTCGAATGGCAGGCCGGCGAACTTGATCGACGACAGTGGCGAGGCGCCCGTGCCGCCGACCTGACCGGACACCAGGATGGCATCGGCCTTGGCCTTGGCAACGCCGGCGGCGACCGCGCCGATGCCCGATTGCGACACCAGCTTGACGGTGACGCGGGCGGTTGGGTTGATCTGCTTCAGATCGTAGATGAGCTGCGCCAGGTCTTCGATCGAGTAGATGTCGTGGTGCGGCGGCGGGCTGATCAGGCCAACGCCCGGCGTCGAGTGACGCATGCGGGCGATGAATTCCGTGACCTTGAAGCCCGGCAATTGACCGCCTTCGCCGGGCTTGGCGCCCTGCGCGACCTTGATCTCGATTTCCTGGCACTGGTTCAGGTATTCGGCCGTGACGCCGAAGCGGCCCGAAGCGATCTGCTTGATGGCCGAGTTCGGGTTGTCGCCGTTCGGACGGCGCTGATAGCGTTCCGGGTCCTCACCGCCTTCACCCGACACCGAACGGGCGCCGATGCGGTTCATGGCGATGTTCAGCGTCTCGTGGGCTTCGGGGCTGAGCGCGCCCAGCGACATGCCGGGTGTGACGAAACGCTTGCGGATTTCGTTGACGCTTTCGACTTCCTCGATGGCGATCGCCGCCTGCTTGGGCTGGATGGCCAAAAGGTCGCGCGGGCTGGTCGGCGCGGTCTTCGACATCTTGGCGATCAAACCCGAATAGGTCTTGAAAGTCTCGTAGTCGTCGCGCGTCGTCGCGTCTTGCAGCAGGTGGATCAGCTTCGGCTGATAGTAGTGGGTCTCGCCGGCGGCGCGCAGCTTGTAGAAGCCGCCAATGTGCGGGACCGGACGCTTCGACGCGAACGCCTTGGCGTGCAGTTCCGATAGCTTTTGCTCGATGCCCGAAAGGCCGATGCCCGAGATACGTGAGGTCACGCCCGGGAAATATTCGGCGACCAGGGCGCGCGACAGGCCGAGCGCCTCGAATTCATACCCGCCGCGATAGGACGAAATGACCGAAATGCCCTTCTTGGCCAGTATCTTCATCAGACCGGCTTCGATGGCCTTCTTGTAGTTCAGGAAGGCCTTGTGCTCGTCCAGGCCCGGATAGCGGCCCTGCGCCAGGCGTTCCTGCAGAAGTTCCAGCGACAGGTACGGGTTGATGGCCGTGGCGCCGACGCCGACCAGGACGGCAAAGGCATGCGGGTCCATGGCTTCGGACGAACGCACGACGATCGAAACGAACGAACGCAGGCCCTTGGCCACCAGGCGCGAATGGACGGCGGCGGCGGCCAGGATCATCGGCACGCCGATCTTCTCAGCCCCAAGCTGTTCGTCAGTCAGGACGATCATCGACGCGCCGTTCTCGACAGCGGCGACGGCTTCGTCACGCAGGCGTTCCAGCGCACCGCGCAGGCCATTGCCGGCGACGTCACCATCCTTAGGCAGAGTGAAGGTAGCATCAAGCGTCGCGACCTTGCCGGCGCTGTCAAAACGGATCATCCGCTCGTACATCAGCGTCGTCAGGAAGGGCGATTCGAGGACGAAAACATTGGTCTGCGCTTCATCTTCGGCCAGGATATTGCCGAGGTTCTTGAAGCGGGTACGCAAGCTCATGCCCGAGGCTTCGCGCAACGGATCGATCGGCGGATTAGTGACCTGGGCGAAGTTCTGGCGGAAATGGTGCGCCAGCGGGCGCCACTGTTCCGACAGCACGGCCAAAGGCGTGTCGTCGCCCATCGAGCCGATGGCTTCCTTGCCATCCTTGACCATCGCGTCGAGCACGGTATCGAGGTCTTCGAGCGTGAAGCCGGCGGCGATCTGGCGGCGCGACAGCTCTTCGCCGTACAGGACGCGCGGTTCAGGCCCGGGCGCGATCAGCGGTTCCAGCTCGATGATGTTTTCCAGCCAGCCCTTGTAGTCATGCTTCGACGCCAGGGCGTCGATGACTTCGTTTTCGTGATAGAGGCGGCCCTCTTCCAGGTCGACGGCGATCATGCGGCCCGGCGCGATATGGATGCGGCGGGCGATGCGGTCTTCGGAGACGCCGGTCATGCCGGCTTCGGAGCCGACAATCAGCAGGCCGTCATTGGTTTCGGCGACGCGCAAGGGGCGCAGGCCGTTGCGGTCCTTGCCGGCCACGACCCAGCGGCCGTCGGTGGCGCAGATGGCGGCCGGGCCATCCCACGGCTCCATGACGGCGTTGCAGTAGGCGTAGAGCGCCTTGTGGGCGTCGGACACGGTCGTGTTCTGGGCGACGGCTTCGGGGATCAGAAGGGCCTTGGCCATGGGCGCCGAACGGCCGGCGCGGACCAGCAGCTCGTAGACATTGTCGAGGCCGGCTGAGTCGGAGCCACGCGGCTGGATGACCGGCTTCACGTCGCGGTCATTGTCGCCGAAGGTCGCGGCCGCCATGCGGATTTCGTGCGACTTCATCCAGTTGACGTTGCCGCGCAGGGTGTTGATCTCGCCGTTGTGCGCCAGCATGCGGAAAGGCTGGGCCAGACGCCACTCGGGGAAGGTGTTGGTCGAGAAACGCTGGTGGAAGATGGCCACGCTGGAAACGATGCGCGGGTCCTTGAGATCCAGATAGAAATCGTCGACCAGTTCGGCGCGGAACATGCCTTTGTAGATCAGGGTCTTGGCCGAGAACGAACAGATATAGCAGTCAAGGTTGGCTTCATCGACGCGCTTTTCGATGCGGCGGCGGCACAGGAACATGGCGCGTTCCAGGGCTTCGCCCGACAGGCCTTCCGGCGCGGCCATCATGATCTGTTCGATTTCGGGGCGCGTCGCCGAGGCGCGCATGCCAAGCTGCGAAACGTCGACCGGCGGCTGGCGCCAGCCATAGAGGTAGAAGCCCGAACGCAGGATTTCCGACTCGACGATGGTACGCGCGGCTTCCTGGGCGCCAAGGTCCGAACGCGGCAGGAAGACCTGGCCGACCAGGACCGGGCCTGGACGCGGGCTATGGCCGATGTTGCGAACCTGCTCGCGGAAGAAATCCTGCGGCACATTGATCATGATGCCGGCGCCGTCCCCCGACTTGCCGTCGGCGTCGACCGCCCCGCGGTGGAAGAGCGCTTTCAGCGCCTTGACGGCCAGTTCGACCACATCGCGGCGCGGTGTGCCGTCGATCGAACAGACCACGCCAACGCCGCACGCGTCACGTTCCATGGCCGGGTCATAGGCGCCGCCGTCGATCAGGGCCTGGCGCTGCGAGAGGTAGTGCTGGTAGGAATCAAACTGGGACATTATTCGGCAACTCCCGCGAGTTGGGCTTCGCCATCGTTGGCGGCAGCAAGCAACTGGGTCTTCAGATAGTGGTGGATGTCGGCAGCGGCGTCCTGGCCTTCACGGACCGCCCAGACGACGAGCGAGGCGCCGCGCACGATATCGCCGGCGGCGAATACGCCCGGCACCATGGTCTGGAACTCACCCGCCATGACGCGGATCGTGCCCCAGCGGGTGACTTCCAGGCCAGGCTCGTTGAACATGACCGGCAGGTTTTCCGGCTCGAAGCCGAGCGCTTCGATGATCAGGTCGGCCGGCAGGTCGTTTTCTGCGCCGTGGATGTCTTCGATGCCTTGGCGGCCCTGTGCGTCCGGCGTCGTCAGACGCATGCGCTGAATCTTCAGGCCTTCGACCGCATCGGCGTCACCGAGCACGGCCTTGGGCGCCGACAACCATTCAAAGCGCACGCCTTCTTCCTCGGCGTTCGACACTTCGCGGTCGGAGCCCGGCATGTTGGCGCGGTCGCGGCGATAGACGCAGGTGACCGCCTTGGCGCCCTGGCGCGTGGCGGTGCGCACGCAGTCCATGGCGGTATCGCCGCCGCCGACGACCACGACGGTCTTGCCCTTGGCGTTGAGACGCCCCGAAGTGAAGTCTTCGATCTCATCGCCGAAACCGACCTTGTTGGCGGTGATCAGGTAGTCGAGCGCGGCGACCACGCCCTTGGAGCCACAGCCCGGCACGCTCAAGCGGCGCGCCTTGTAGACGCCGGTGGCGACCAGGATGGCATCGTGCTTTTCGCGCAGCTCTTCGAAAGTGACGTCATTGCCGATGTCACAGTTCATGACGAACTCGACACCCGACTGCGCCAGGCGGTCGGTACGGCGGGCGACGACGTGCTTTTCCAGCTTGAACGACGGGATGCCGTAGGTCAGCAAACCACCCGGACGGTCGTAGCGGTCATAGATGGTGACCTTGTAGCCCAGCGTGCGCAGACGGTCGGCAGCGGCGATGCCAGCCGGGCCCGAACCGATGATGCCGATCGACTGGCTGCGCTCGACGTCCGGCACGATCGGCTCGATCCAGCCGTTCTCGAACGCCATGTCGTTAATATAGCGCTCGACGCTGCCGATGGTGACGTTTTCCCAGCCCGACTGTTCCAGCACACAGGAGCCTTCGCACAGGCGGTCCTGCGGACAGATGCGGCCGCAGATTTCCGGCAGGGTCGAGGTCGCCGACGAGATTTGGTAGGCCTCTTCGATCCGGCCTTCCGCCGTCAGGCGCAACCAGTCGGGAATGTTGTTCTGCAACGGGCAGCCATGCTGGCAGAAGGGTACGCCGCATTGGGCGCAGCGCGACGACTGATGCGACGCCTCTGTTGTCTTGAAGTCGGCATAGATCTCGTTGAAGTTTGTGATGCGCGTCTTCGCATCCGTCTTCTGCGGGGTCTTCTTCTTCTCGATCACAAAGCGGTTCGTTTCGCCGGTCATGGCCAACTGCCTTCTTACTAACTTCCGGGTGAAGTCCCGGCGCTATCCACGCGCGTTCCAAAAGCGGAAAAGCCACGCGTGGGAAAGTGAATTCCGTAGTCTCGCCTTTCTGCCCCGCCGGTTTTTCCGGTCTGATGGCAAAAATGCCGTTGCGATATCAAAAGATACCAATTTCATTGTCTGGCGGATGAGCCTTCTACCACGGAATGACCTTGAGGAGTCAGACTTTGATGGCAAAGACCCTGCCAAATATGAGGTCAAGTGCCGGGTGCATGACATGCAAACCCCCTCGGCGGACTTTCGTCGCATCGAGGGGGAGCCATTTTCCCGGCCTTTGAACCCTGCTTTTTCCTTAGTGCAGGGTCTCCCCGTGTTGCGACATGTCGAGGCCTTCGATTTCCTCTTCCTCTGTCACGCGCAGGCCTGTTGTGTACTTGCAGACCATGAGAATGAGGAAGGTGAGCACCGCGCTCCAGCCGATCACCACCACCAGTCCGATAAACTGTTTAAGGATAGTGGCATTGGCTGCCGCGTCGCTGGTATTGATAGCCTTATCCACGAAGACAGCCGTCAGCAGGGCGCCCGTAAAGCCGCCCACGCCATGTACGCCAAAGGCGTCGAGGCTATCGTCGTACTTGAACATATTCTTGATGTAGGTCGAGGCAACATAGCAGATCGGGCCGGTGATCAGGCCGATCAGCATGGCGCCGCCCGGACCGACGAAGCCGGCAGCCGGCGTAATGGCCACGAGGCCCGCGACCAGACCCGACAGCATGCCGAGCAGGGTCGGTTGCTTGCGCTCGATCCATTCCGGCACGATCCAGCCGACGATGCCGGTCATGGAAGCGACGATGGTGTTCAGCATCGCGACCGAGGCCAGGCCATCCGCCGCCCACTCAGAACCGGCGTTGAAGCCGATCCAGCCGACCAGCAGCATCGAAGCGCCGATCATGGTGTAGCCGAGGTTATGCGGCGCCATGTTGTCGCGGCCGAAACCGCGGCGGGGCTTGAGAACCAGGGCGCAGACCAGGCCCGCGACACCCGAATTGACGTGAACAACGGCGCCGCCGGCGAAGTCGAGGACGCCCATGGCGCCGAGGAAGCCGCCGCCCCACACCCAGTGGCAGACCGGCGCGTAGACCAGCAACGACCACAAGGCGGTGAACAGGACGAAGGCCGAGAATTTCATGCGTTCGGCGATCGACCCTGCGATCAGGGCCGGGGTGATGATGGCAAACGTCATCTGGTACGCCACCCATAGGAATTCCGGCAGGTGCGGCGCGGCCGAATAGGCGGTCGCGGTCGTCACGCCCTTAAGCAGGACGGCATCGAAACTGCCAATAAACTGATTAGCGCTGCCCGGCGCCACACCGAAGGCCAGCGAATAGCCGACCAGGATCCACAGGATGGTGACGACGGCGGTCACGGCGACCGACTGCGCCAGGGTCGACAGCAGGTTCTTCTTGCGGACCATACCCCCGTAGAACAGGGCGAGGCCGGGCAGGGTCATGAACAGAACCAGGCAGGTGGCGACAATCATCCAGCCGGCGTCGCCGTTGTTCAACTCCAGGACCTTCTGGTGCGCCAGCAATTGCGGCACTGCGGCCGTTGTGGTCGGAGTCACCGCCGCCACGCTGCCCTGCGCGCCTACCGAAGCTACTGCCGAAGCTACTGTCATCTGTCGCCGATATCCCTAGCCGTTTAGTGGTCGCATGCTCAGCCGAAAACCGGTGCCCACTTTTCGGAGCATGCTCTAAAGCCACAGCACCACGCACTCCGACGATCGGGTCCGTGTGCAGGTGCGAAATGTGACGTTATTTTTTCAGTCCATAGCAAGACTCTCGGCGGAGTCAAAGTGAAATTTTTCCTGCACTCCGACATTTTTTGAGAAATTTTCTCAATCGGCAGCAAAAATAGTTGCCGGTCAGGTGAAAAATTGCGCCTGACCTATCCTATCGAGGCACAATTATCCGCCGAATGCGGTTACAGCCGCAATAATCTGGTCCTGGGTCGCCTCGTCGAGATAGGGGCTGAACGGCAGGCTGATGACGGTTTTCGCCTTGGTTTCCGACACGCCAAGGTCGCGTGGACCGGCCCGGAACATGGCATAGCCTGGTTGCTGATGCAGCGGGATCGGGTAATAGACCGCCGTCGGCACACCGGCATTGCGCAGATGGACCTGAAGCGCGTCGCGGTTTTCATGCTCGATCGTGTACTGCGCCCAGGTCGAGACAAAGCCGTCTTTGACGGCGGGAACGCTCACGACCTTGCCGGCCAGAAGGGCGTTGTAACGCGCAGCAACCTTTTGACGCATCTCGATTTCTTCGCCAAAGATACGCAGCTTTTCGATCAGTACCGCCGCCTGGATGGTGTCGAGGCGCGAATTCATGCCGACGCGGACATTGAGATACTTGGCCTCGTGGTCGAATTTGTGCTCGGCCATGTCGGTCGCCGTGGCACCGCCGTGGACGCGGAACGAAACCATGCGCTCCATCAGCGCGTCGTCATTGGTGACGACCGCGCCGCCATCACCGTAGCAGCCGAGCGGCTTGGCCGGGTAGAAGCTGGTCGCCGTTGCAACGCACCATTCCAGCGACTGACGGCCATCGATCGTGCCGCCGAACCCTTGCGCCGCGTCCGAAATCAGCGGCAGGCCATGTTTTTTTGCAACAGCCGACAGCGCCGGATAGTCGGCGGGCTGGCCGAACAGGTCGACGGCGATGATGGCGGCAGGCTTGAGGCGGCCGTCCGCGGCGACCGCAGAGATGGCGGCATCGAGCTTGGCGACATCGATATTATAGGTATCAGCTTCGATATCGACAAACACCGGCTCGGCGCCGGTCATCGGCACGACTTCGGCGGTGGCGACGAACGTAAAGGCGGGTACGAAAACCGCATCGCCCTTGCCGATACCCAGACCCAGCAGGATCAGTTCAATGGCGTCGGTACCGTTAGCGCATGACAGGCAGTGCTTCGACTTTGCAAAGGCGGTCATATCGGCTTCGAAAGCGCGGACCTCAGGCCCCATGATATAGGCGCCATGGTTGATGACCTTGAGCACCGAGGCTTCGATCGCCGCGCCGATGCGTTGACGCTGAATGCCGAGGTCGATAAACGGGATAGCCATGATAAACGCCTTTGATCGGTAACTATTTGATTTCCGGCTTTAAACAGGGCGTGTGGATAATGCACCTCAAAAGGCGTTACCCAAGGTTTCACAGCGTACTGCGTTAAGCGCACCCCGAAAAGTGTGTAGCGGTTTTCGGAAGAGGTGCGCGATAAAGACAATAAGGGGTTACAAACCGTATTTGTCTGACTATATAGGCGCCAATACACGCGTCCATATGACTCTTGTGAGCGCTAACATAGTGTCTTATAGAGCCCGAAACATCACAATCGTGAGGAACCCATCATGCCGGATACCCAAGGCCAAATTTCCACCAAAGGCAACCTGATCAACGGTGAGTGGGTCACCACCGACAAGACCTTCAACGATATCAATCCGTCGGACACCAACGACGTCATCGGCGTCTACTCGACCGCCGGTGAAGCCGAGGTCAAGGCCGCCATCGCAGCCGCCCGCGCCGCTTTCGAGACCTGGCAGTTCTCGACGCCGCAGCAGCGCTTCGACGTGCTCGACAACGCCGGTACCGAGATTCTGGCCCGCAAGGCCGAGCTGGGCGCGCTTCTGTCGCGCGAAGAAGGCAAGACCCTGCCGGAAGGCATCGGCGAAGTGACCCGCGCCGGTCACATCTTCAAGTATTTCGCCGGTGAAGCCCTGCGCGCCCACGGCGAAGTGCTGGACAGCGTGCGTCCGGGCGTCAAGGTCGAGATCACCCGTGAGCCGGTCGGCGTCATCGGCCTGATCTGCCCATGGAACTTCCCGATCGCCATCCCGGCCTGGAAGATGGCCCCGGCCATCGCGTTCGGTAACACGGTCGTCTGCAAGCCCGCCGAACTGACCCCGGCCTGCGCCTGGGAACTGGCCGACATCCTGAACCGCGCCGGTCTGCCCAAGGGCGTGCTGAACGTCGTGTTTGCTCGTGGCTCGGTCGCGGGTCCCCTGATGATCGACGGCTGCGACGCCATCTCGTTCACCGGCTCGGTTCCGACCGGCACGCGCGTCCGTGACCAGGCCGTGGCCAAGGGCAAGCGCGTCCAGTGCGAAATGGGCGGCAAGAACCCGGTCGTCGTCCTCGACGACGCCGACCTCGACAACGCCGTCAACTCAGTGCTGAACTCGTCCTTCTTCTCGTCTGGCCACCGCTGCACGGCGTCGTCGCGCATCATCGTCACCGAAGGCATCGCTGACAAGTTCGTTGAAGCGCTGGCCGCGGCCACCAAGGCGATCAAGGTCGGTGACAGCCGCGCCGACGGCGTCCAGATGGGCCCGATCGCTTCGCAGGAACAGCTCGACATCGCGCGTGACGCGGTCGCCAAGGCCAAGTCCGAAGGCGGCGTCGTCGTCGCCGGCGGCGAAGACCTGACGTTCGGCACCCCGGGCTACTATTACGCTCCGACCCTGATCGACAAGACATCGCCGGACATGGCGATCAACAAGGAAGAGGTCTTCGGCCCCGTCGCTTCGGTCATCCGCGTCAAGGACCTGGAAGAAGCCATCAAGGTTGCCAACGACACCGAAATGGGCCTGTCGGCCGGCATCTGCACCAAGTCGCTGAAGGCCGCCGAGACCTTCAAGCGCCGCATCCAGTCGGGCATGGTCATGGTCAACCTGCCGACCGCCG
>CAMLPZ010000054.1 GCA_946482045.1 uncultured Asticcacaulis sp. | reverse complement strand
GTCTGGAAAGCCAACGGCGCCTATGACCGTGCCGTGCGCGAAATCCTGGCGGAGGCCGGTCAATGAAGACGTCGCGTATCGTTCTGGCCGCAGGCGTCGTCTTTGCGCTGCCGGCCATGGCTATTGCCGATTCCATCAATGGCGAAGTGCAGAAGCAGGGCATCAACTACATCGCCATCGGCATGTTCCTGGCCTTTGTCCTCCTGACGCTGGGCATCACGCGGTGGGCCTCCAAGCGTTCGGCCTCGACCAAGGACTATTACACTGCCGGAGGCAAGATCACCGGCTTCCAGAACGGTCTTGCGATCGCCGGCGACTATATGTCGGCGGCGTCCTTCCTCGGCATCTCGGCGCAGGTCTTCACCTCGGGCTTCGACGGCCTGATCTATTCGATCGGCTTCCTGGTCGGCTGGCCAATCATCCTGTTCCTGATGGCCGAACGCCTGCGGAACCTTGGTAAGTACACTTTTTCGGACGTCGCATCCTATCGCCTGGGCCAAAAGCCGATCCGCTTCCTGTCGGCCTTGTCGTCGCTGACGGTCGTGGCCTTCTACCTGATCGCCCAGATGGTGGGCGCGGGTAAGCTGATCCAACTCCTGTTCGGCCTCGACTACCTGATCGCGGTTGTGCTGGTCGGTATCCTTATGGTTGCCTATGTGCTGTTTGGCGGCATGCTGGCCACGACCTGGGTACAGATCATCAAGGCTGTCATGCTGCTGTCCGGCGCCACCTTCATGGCCGTCATGGTCATGAAATCGGTCAATTTCGACTTCAGCCAGTTGTTCCAAAAGGCTGTCGAGGTCCATCCCAAGGCTGGTGCGATCATGGCGCCCGGCGTCCTGATCTCCGATCCCGTTTCGGCTATTTCGCTTGGCCTGGCGCTGATGTTCGGTACGGCGGGTCTGCCACATATTCTGATGCGTTTCTTCACCGTCAGCGACGCCAAGGAAGCACGTAAGTCGGTCTTCTACGCCACGGGTTTTATCGGCTATTTCTACATTCTGACCTTCGTTATCGGCTTCGGCGCCATTCTGCTCGTAGGCACCAATCCGGCGTTCAAGGACGCGACAGGCGCATTGCTGGGCGGGTCCAACATGGCGGCGGTCCACCTGGCCAAGGCCGTAGGGGGTGACATCTTCCTTGGTTTTATTTCGGCGGTGGCCTTCGCGACCATCCTGGCTGTGGTGGCCGGGCTGGCGTTAGCTGGTGCGTCGGCGGTGGCGCTTGATCTCTATACCCACGTCATCCGTGGCGGCAATGTCGACGAGAAATCGCAGATGGCGGTCTCACGTGTGGCCGTCGTCGTTCTGGGTATCGTGGCCATTGTGCTGGGTGTCGTCTTCGAACAGCAGAACATCGCCTTCATGGTCGGCCTGGCCTTCTCCGTGGCGGCGGCGACCAACTTCCCCATCCTGTTCCTCAGCATGTACTGGTCCAAGCTGACGACGCGCGGGGCGGTTCTGGGCGGCGCCTTGGGTCTGATTACGGCCCTGACACTCACCGTGCTCAGCCCGACCGTCTGGGTCGATGTCCTGCACCATGAGGTTGCTATATTCCCATACAAATACCCGGCCCTGTTCGCCATGGTCGCGGCCTTTGCCGGAATCTGGCTGTTCTCGGTCACGGACAACTCCGCCGGCGCCAAGGCCGAGCGCGAAAAGTTCTTCGCGCAGTTCGTCCGCTCGCAGACGGGGCTTGGCGCCTCGGGTGCGGTCGATCATTAAAGGAACCTGTCCTCAAACAAAAAGGCGCCTGCATATCGCGGGCGCCTTTTTTATTTTTGCTCGGATCTTGTCGATTACTTCAACGTCTGAATGTAGGCGACGATATCGGCGCGACGCTTGGCGTCCTTAACGCCGGCAAACGGCATCTTGTTGCCTGGCACCGTCTTCTTGGGGTCGGTCAGGAAGGCGTCGAGCTTTTCCGGTGTCCACTTGCCGGCCGCTTTCATGGCATCGGAATATTTGAAGCCGGGCGCTGAACCGGCGGCCTTGCCGGCAATGCCGAACAGCGAGGGGCCTACACCATTCTTGTTGGCGACGACGGCATGGCAGGCGGCACATGCGGCATAGGCCTTCTTGCCGGCGACGGCATCGCCGGCGGGATTCGCCAGGGCCGGCTGCGCCAGGGTCAGGGTCGTCGCTGCGGCTGCCGCCAGAAGAATCCGTGTCACTGTGGTCATGTCTATATCTCACACAAAAGCTGGTGGGTAATGAGTACCGAAGCCGATGATCAGCGTCAATGGTGACGCATTTAGGGCATGCTTTAACGACATCGAACTTGGTCGACGCCTGACGACCGCAGCCCTAGCGGCTGCGTTCACGCAGCCACTGACGGTACCATCTGGCAGCGTCCTCCGGATCACCGCAGTGGCCTTCAACGGCCTGGCGGCGGCGCATCATGCCGCACTGGCGGTAGGTGACCGCGATAGCGCCCGAGGTAATGGCGTCCCGGCGGCGGGGCAGGGGAATGTCGTAGTGGTCATCCTGGTACCATTCGCGCCGCATGCCGATGCGCCGGGCGAAGGCGTGTAGTTCCTCAGGCGTATCGGCGATCAGGTGCGACATCTGCATGCCGCGGAACTCTCCGATGGCATAGCGGTACATATCGTCGACATAGACCGCCATCAGATGTCGGTTGTAGTGGCAGGTGCACGCAGGACATAGCCGCGCTTCTGCTTTTGCCTGAGGATGGCGGCGGCCTCGTTTGCGGCCTCGGCTTCGTCGCGGAACCAGTATTCCTTCGATTGTCCCATCGTGCCGATCCGGCCCCAGTGGCGCAGGACGGAGACGTCGCCGAACAGGCCCGGCTGGACCGACAGCTCATAGCCTCGTGCCATATTGCGAGCCTTGTCAATACGATGAAGGATGCTGATCGTCATGGAAAAATCCCGAGTGAATCCAGTATCCTGCAATACCATTTCCGGATTCCCCCGCCAAGAACAAAACGTGATTCCAAGGCAGGGGTCATTTGCCCAGTTCCGCCCGTATCGTCGGGAGGATATTCCTGGCGATGGTGTCGGCACCCTGCGCATTCGGATGGACGCGGTCTCTGAGAAGCAGCGTGTCATTGAGAACCACGTCCTTCATGAAGAAGGGGTAAAGCGTTGCGCCTTGCCGTTTGGCGACACGCGGATAGATGGCATTGAACTGGTCGAAATAGCTGAAGCCGAGACTGGTCGTGTCATACATGCCGGCCAGTATGACAGGAATGCCACGCGTGTTCAGGTCCGAAACGATGGTGTTGAGATTGGCTTCGGTGACCCTTGGGTCGAAACCCATGAACATGTCGTTGGCACCCAGTTGCACGATGGCGAGGTCGGGCTTGCGCTTAAGGCTCGTCAGCACACGGCTGAGCCGGGCCTTGCCGTCGGTCGTCGTATCGCCGGACATACCGGCATTGTGAACGCGCACCTTGTGTCCCTCGGCGCGCAGCCTGGCTTCGAGGCGGACTGGAAAACTTTCCGAGGATTTCAGGCCGTAACCGGCGGTCAGCGAGTCACCGAATGCCAGGATGAGACGTTCGCGCGCCAAAGACCGCTGGGACGCGTCAGCTTCGGCAATCGAGGAGATAAACATGGGTACCAGACACACGAGAAGAAGCAGACCGAAGCGCAAAGAAGATCTCAGGCTGCTTGGGCGAGACAGGATACGCATCCGCCAGAAACTCCGGATAAGGTTAATTGTCCACGGATATGGTAAGGATAGGGCAAGATGTCACCATGGTGGCGATAAGGTATTTTTGCGGCAGGTTTGGCAAAAATATTCGCGTCGTTCGGCGGAAACGCACCCGCGGATGCATCTGGTTTAATATGACACACACACTCATAACCGCCGTCACTCTGGCTGCCCTGATCGCGGCGCCATCCGTACATGCTCACGACTCTGGGAGCCACGACCGCCAATACTGGTTCGGAGCCGATCTGTCCTATGTCAATGAGATGAAGGATTGCGGCGCGCGCTATAGCTACAAAGGCCGCGTCCAGGACGCCTACGGCATATTCGCCCAATCAGGTCACAACCTCGTCCGGGTGCGGATCTGGGTTGATGCCAAGTGGACGCCCTATTCCGACCTCGACGATGTCAGGATAACCATCCGCGAAGCTAAAAAGGCCGGGATGAAGGTGCTGCTCGACTTCCACTATTCGGATGACTGGGCCGACGGCGGTAAGCAGCTGGTACCGGCGGCTTGGGCCAACTTCAATGACGACCAACAGGTCGAAGCGCTCTACAAATATACGGTCGATACGGTCGACGCGCTGCAGGCCGATGGGTTGATGCCTGACATGATCCAGGTCGGCAACGAGACCAATGGCGAGATCCTGCGGCCGAAGCCGGAGGAGAACGCGCCGATCAACTGGACGCGCAATGCGCGCCTGTTCAACGCCGGCATAAAGGGCGTGCACGACGCCAGCACCGACAGTTCCGTAAAGCCGGAAATCATGTTGCACGTCGCCCAGCCCGAAAATGTCGAGCCATGGTTCGAGGCTGCCACCAAGGCCGGTGTGACGGGCTACGACATTATCGGGCTCAGCTATTACAGCAAATGGTCAAAGATGGATTTTGCCGGATTATCGGAAACGATCCGCCGCATCCATCACCGCTTTGGCAAACAGGTGATCGTCGTCGAGACAGGTCACGCCTTCACCGACGAATGGGCTGACAATGCCCGTAACCTGTTGGGCTCGGATTCGGCTTTGAAGGCCTATCCTGTGACCCCCGAAGGCCAGGCGAAGTACATGCGCGACATCATGCAGCTGACGCTGGACAATGGCGGGGTTGGCGTCGTCTATTGGGAGCCGGCATGGGTATCGACCAAGTGCAAGACGCGCTGGGCGCAAGGATCCGATTGGGAGAACGCCGCCTTCTTCGACTTCAAGGGCAATGCCCTGCCGGCGCTGGAATGGCCCAAGGCGCAATATGTCTGGCCTGTCGAGATGACTTTCAGCGTTCCCGACACAGGCCAGGCGGCGCAATACCTGACCGCGGACTTCACAGGCGGCGTCAACGTGGCCATGGTCAAGTCAGGCAATGCCTTCACCTATAGCGCCTGGCTCAGGCCAGGCTCAGAAGTGATCGTGGGCAGAGCGGACAGCGAAGCCGCCTTGGAAACGGCGGAAGCTCTGACCTTCGTGGTGCCGAAGGCGGCTGCGGTGATCGTGCTGAACAGGTCACAGCCGTCCGACAACTGATATATTGTCATACAATAAGCGTCACGTTTCTTCCAACATATGCTATGACTCGTGCATAAATATGCGGCGGGACACGACAACCTGCTGTTTTCCAGGGAAAGCTTAAGGCAGGGTGGCGGAAATGATCGCGTCGCGCATCGTAGCATCAGGAGGCAGGCCATGACGGCGGCGGAGAATCGCGCCGCGCTGCTGGCTTTTGTCGGTACGCAGATCCTGCCTCATGAGGCGGACCTGCGCCAATGGTTGACCCGGTTGGGCGTAAAGGCGGATGAACGCGATGACATCGTTCAGGAAGTATACTGCCGTCTGCTGCGGATGGAGCGGACCGACCATATTCAGGATGCGCGCGCTTATCTCTTTCGTTCTGCGCGCAATATCGTACTGGAGCAGGTGCGCCGCAACCGCGTCGTGTCGATCATGACGGTGCAGAATCTCGACGATCTCGGCATGGCCGATCATGCGCCCGACCCGGAAAAGGCGACCTCGGCGCGCGCCGAGCTGACGCGCGTGCTCGGTCTGATCGGCGCCTTGCCAGAAAGATGCCGCCAGGTGTTCGAGTTGCGCAAGGTGCACGGCCTGTCGCAGGCAGAAACGGCCAGGCGCCTCGACATCAGCGAAAACGTTGTCGAGAAGGAGACCGCCAAGGGCCTCAGCCTGATTCTGCGCACTCTGGCGGACCAGCCCATGCTGACCGTCGCCGTTCCGAACACCTCAGCCGGAGTGAGGCATGTCGCGGATTGACGCTGAGGCGGCGGAGTGGGTCGCGCGGAGGGCGGGGACGACCGATCCCGCCACGGAGCAGGCTTTCCAGGCGTGGCACGATGCCGACCGCCGCAATGCCGGCGCCTATCTGCGTGCCGAGGCTGCGTGGATGCTGCTCGATCGCGCGCAGGTCCTGACGCACGGGGTGGGGACTGGCCAGGCAGATATTCTATCCAGCCCGTTGGCGACGGCACCGACCTTGCCGGCGAAAGCGCATCCATCCCGCCGGCGTCTGCTGCTGGGCGGGCTTGCGGCATCCATCCTTGCTGCCTTGGGCGTTGGCTACACAGCGTCCCGCCGTGCAACCTATGAGACGCGGCGCGGGGAGCTGCGCAATGTGCCTTTGAGCGACCGGTCGCTTGCGGCGATCAATACCGACAGCCATGTCGAGGTTGTCATGGGTGAAAGGTCGCGCAAGGTACAACTGGTCAAGGGCGAGGCCTGGTTTGAAGTGGCCAAGAACCCGGACGCGCCCTTTGTCGTCTCTGCCGGTGATGTCCGTGTGCGTGCTATCGGCACCGCATTCAGCGTCCGCCGGCATGCCGATGGCGCCGACGTCCTGGTGACGGAGGGAACAGTCGAAACGTGGAGCGTACGGGATCCAGAAAAGCGCACGCGTCTGTCCGCGGGCAGCCGAGCCTTTGTCGCCGAAGCCGCCCAACCGGTCGCAGTGATTGCGCAGGCGGAAGAGATCGATCGCAGGCTGGCGTGGCGTGAACGGGAGATCATACTGCGGGAGGAAAGCCTCGCGTCTGCTGCAGCCGATTTCAATCGCTATAACGACCAGAAGATCATTATCGCCGATGAATCCCTGCGGGACGTTAAACTCGTCGGCGGCTTTCAAGTCGACCGGCCCGAAGCCTTTGCCCGCGCGGTTCACAGTGCATTCGGCGTGCCGGTCAGCATCCGTCATGACCGTATCATAATTGGCACACAGGGCGCATCGTCGTAAATTTGTAGGATAATACCGGCGGAAAAGATTCCCGTTGTTCATCTTGTTATTGAAGGGGCCGGGAAGTGTCCCTCGTTGAACATGTCAAAGACAGGGGAATCCTCATATGAAAGACACGTATAGTGCCGGTTTGCGCGCTGCCCTGATGGGCACCGCCGCCGTCGTTGCGGTTATGGCCGCGCCGGCGATGGCGCAGGAAAAAGCCTTCAATATTCCGGCTCAAGACGCGACAAGCGCGGTGCCGAGTTTCGTGCAGCAATCGGACCTGCAGGTTCTGGCGGCCGCCAGTGAGCTGCGCGGTATCCGTACCAATGCCGTCCAGGGCAATATGACGGCTGATGCGGCACTCGATACGCTAATCAGCGGCACCGGTTTGGCCGTCAAATCACGCGCCGGCAATTCGGTCGTGCTGGCTCGCGCCGCCACGGCCGAAAATGCCGCGACACCGGCTGCTGCCGAAGCACCGGCCGAGTCCGAGGAGGTGGTGGTCGTCGGCCTGCGTAAGTCGATGCGCGATGCGCTCGATGTCAAGCGCCGCGAAACCGGCGTCATGGAAGCCATCGCCGCCAAGGATATCGGCGTGCTGCCTGACGTGACCATCGCTGAATCGATCGCGCGCCTGCCGGGCGTCAACACAACCCGCGACCGTGGCAATGACAGTCAGGCCGCCATCCGCGGCATCGGTCCGCGCATGGTGCTGGGCACCGTCAACGGCCGCGAAGTCGCATCAAGCGAACCGGACCGCAATGTCCGCTGGGAAATCTATCCGTCGGAAGTCGTCTCCGGCGTCAGCGTCTATAAGTCATCGCAAGCCAGCCTGATCGCCGGCGGCATTTCCGGGACGGTCGATATCCAGACCGTCCGTCCGCTGGAATACCGTGGGCCGGAACTGGTGGCGCGCGCCGGCGCCGTCTATTACGATGGCGGCACGGCCTTTCCTGATTACGACGGTCTTGGCTATCGCGCCTCGGGCTCATTCGTCAAAAAGCTGACGCCGGAATTCGCTTTTGTCATCGGCGTCACAGCCCAACAGCAGAAGAACGGCTACGAGTCATTCCAGGGCTGGGGCTATAATGACGACAGCATCCGCCCCGCCAATTCGACTGGCCCGATCGTCACCGGCGGCCCAAAGGTGCCGACACCGTGGGGCGCTGCCGCTGAGGCCAAGCTCCTGACCTCGGATCGCTACAGCGTCTCGACCGGCTTCCAGTATCGTCCGGACGAGCATTTCCAGCTGACCTACGACCTGCTCTATTCGAACTTCAAGATCAGCGAAGACCAGAACCAGCAATGGTACGAAGGCAACTGGGGCAACTGGGCCGGCGGCAATACCGGTGGCTACACCAACCCGGTCGTCGTGAATGGCGACCTGGTGGGCGCGCGCACAGCCTATAGCACCGTCACTTCGGTTATTGCGCAATATAACGAAGACAAGGACCTGATCGTCACCGGTCTGAATGGCCGCTGGACGTACGACCAGTGGACGGTCACAGCGGATGCTTCCTACTCCAAGGCCGAGCGCAGCAACCTGTGGCAGGCCGTCAAGATGCAGTACTATCCGGCGACCATGGACTGGATGCTGGACGGCGATGACCCCTTCGTCAAGGTCTCGAGCGAGCCGCAGGACAATGCCCAGAGCATTGAATGGGTGACGGGCGATTATGCGCCTGGCCGTCTCAAGGACGAACTCAGCGCTTTTGCCTTTGATGCTCGCCGCGATTTTTCGGGCGGCTTCCTGACCTCGGTTCAGTTTGGCGCGCGCTTTGCCGACCGCATCAAGTCCGAAATGACGATGGCCACGGGCCAGGCCCAGCACCTGACAGGCGTGACTTCGCTGGCGACCAGCAACTTCACCTCTTATGAGTTCAAGAACTTCGAAGTTCCGTCGATGCTCAGCGGCGACTTCGACAAACTGGTGACAGCAGCCTATGGTGCCGGAGCGCTCGACTTCGACCCGGAGTCGGTCGACTACAATTCCTCGGTGCGTGAAAAGGTTCTGGAAGCCTATGTCCAGGGTCGGTACGAAACCACACTCTTCGGCAAGCCGACGGACGGCAATATCGGCTTGCGCGCCGTGGGTGTCGAAAGCGACAGCGCCGGTGAGAGCTTCTCGGGCGGTGGCTGGTTCCAGGACCTGTCGGGTAACTGGGCCTTCTATCCGCTGGTCCAGACCTCGTCCAACGGCGGCAGCGATTATGTCAAGTTCCTGCCCAGCGCTACGGCACGTATTGAACTCGCTGAAGGCGCCTACCTGAAGCTCGGCGCCGCCAAGGTGCTGTCGCGGCCGCCGCTCAATGAACTTAAGGCCAACCGCACGATTTCCCCGATCGCACCCTATACTGGCTCCTCGGGCAACCCTTACCTTAAGCCGTTCGAAGCGGTCCAACTCGACGTCTCGTACGAACACTATTTCGATAAGGACGCGCTGTTTGCGGTCGCCGGGTACTACAAGCAGATCGACAATTACATCGGCTACAACCAGCGCACCGAGACGATCAACGGTAATCCTTACACGCTGGTCTCGCCGGTCAACAAGGACGATTCGGGCTACATCGCAGGCGTGGAATTCACCTTCCAGACACCGTTCAGCTTCATTCCAGGGTTTGAAAAGTTCGGCATCTATTCGAACCTCGCGCTGGTCGATTCCGATATCACTGAGTTCGTGCCGTCGAATAACCCTCTGACCATGAACGGCGTAGCGGACACCACTGGCACGCTGGACCTGTGGTATAGCGATGGCACGTTCGAAGCGCGTCTGGGCGCGAAGTACCACTCGACCTACACTGCGCTGTATGGTTGGGATTCAAGCGCCCTGGTCAGCGTTGAACCGGAAACGACGGTCGATTTCAGCGCCAGCTATAATGTCAACAGCCGCGTATCGCTGCGCTTCCAGGCGGCCAACCTGCTCGACACGCCGCTGCGCGCCTATGACGACAACAAGGAAAATCGTCTGCGCCGTATGGACTACTATGGCCGCCGCTTCCTGTTCGACGTCACTCTTAAATACTAACCATCGCCAGTAGCGATAAACTTATGGCCGGGCGCTTGACCCTTCTCAGCGTCCGGCCATCATTGTCTGATAAACAATAATACCGGAGGATCGCCGCCATGACCCTGAACCGCCGCGAAGTGTTTGCAACCGCGACCGCCATGACCCTTGTGGCATCATCCACTTCTGCTGTGTCCGTCCCGGTGCCTAATGCAGCATTGCCGGAACAGCACGCGCAGCCGGGACGCCTGGGCAGGACGCGGTTCAACGACGGCTGGCGGTTTGCTTTCGGGCATCTGAATGAACCTGACAAGGATTTCGGCTTCGGCCTCGACCTGCGCACCTATGCCAAGCAGGGACCGGATTCGGGCAAGGTGGCCCAGACCGGGTTCGACGACTCGCAGTGGCGTGAAGTCACCCTGCCGCACGACTGGGCGGTCGAGTTGCCGTTCGTACCGAATCCCAAGGCGTCGGGCCTGAAGCCTGACGACCGCGGAGCCGTCTGGGACCCGGCGGCCAATCACGGCTTCAAGCCGCTCGGCCGCGAATACCCGGAAACGAGCGTCGGCTGGTACCGCAAGACCTTCACGCTCGATGCCGCCGACAAGGGCAAGCGCATCTTCCTGGAGTTCGACGGCGTCTTCCGCAGCACTCTGGTCATGTTGAACGGCTATATCGTCCGTGAGCACGACGGCGGCTATAACGGCTTTTCGATCGATGTGACGGACTTCCTCAATACTGACGAAAAGCCCAACGTCGTCGCCGTCCGTGTCGATGCCAGTCTCGGCGAAGGCTGGTTCTACGAAGGTGCCGGCATCTATCGCCATGTCTGGCTGACTAAGGTCGATCCGCTTCATATTCCGCAGCATGGCGTGTGGGTGCGGCCGAAGACGGATGGCACGGTTGAAGTCACGACGACGATTCGGAACGACTCCAACGAAGCCCGCAAGGTAGAGCTACGGTCAGCCCTCAGCCCGGCGAAGGGAGAAATATCGCTTCTTCCGCCGTCTTCTGCTCAGATTGAGCTGAAACCGTGGGAGGGGGTAGACGTCAAACAATCGCTTGTCATCGCCAATCCTCGCCTGTGGTCGGTCGATGATCCATGCCTCTATGCCGTGAAGACGACGTTGAGCGACGGCGACACAACTGTCGACTCCATTACCACGCGCTTCGGGTTCCGTGATATCAGGTTCGATGCTGAAAAGGGCTTCTTCCTTAACGGCCAGCATCTGAAGCTGAAGGGCACCTGCAACCACCAGGACCATGCCGGTGTCGGCGCGGCCATTCCGGACGCCCTGCAATATTATCGGCTGAGGCTGCTGAAAGAGATGGGCTGCAACGCCTATCGCGCCTCGCACAATCCGCCAACGCCGGAGGTGCTGGATGCCTGCGACGAACTGGGCCTGTTGGTCATCGATGAAACGCGCCTGATGACGTCTTCGAAGGAGGGGCTGGAAAACCTGCGCAGCATGATCGTGCGCGACCGCAACCACCCCTCTATCATCCTGTGGTCGATCGGCAATGAGGAACCTCAGCAGGGCACAGAGCGTGGCGCCATCATCGCCCGCACCATGAAGCGGCTTTGCAACGAACTCGATCCGACGCGCGGCGTGACCTATGCCATGGACCAGGGCTATGGATTTGGCGTCACCCACGAAGTTGACGTGCTGGGCTTCAACTATCGCACGCACCTGATCGACGACTTCCATGCCAAGTACCCGCACATCCCGGTCATCGGCTCGGAAACGGCATCCACCGTTTGCACGCGTGGTGAATATATCCTGGACAAGGACAACCATATTGTTCCGTCCTACGACACGACCGCGCCGTGGTGGGCGACGACGTCCGAAACCTGGTGGACCCACGCCGCCGAGACATCCTATATGGCTGGTGGCTTTATCTGGACGGGCTTCGACTATCGCGGTGAGCCAACGCCGTTTTCGGAATGGCCTAGCATTTCGTCGCAGTTCGGCGTCTTCGACACCTGCGGTTTCCCCAAGGACAACTACTACTATTACCGCGCCTGGTGGCGACCGGAGCAGCCGCTCTTGCACCTGCTGCCGCACTGGAATTGGGAAGAGGGACAAACGGTTTCCGTCTGGGCGCACAGCAACTGCGACGAGGTCGAGCTGTTCGTCAACGGCAGGTCGGCCGGCCGCAAGGCCATGCCGCGCAATCGTCACCTGGAATGGAGCGTGCCTTATAAACCCGGCAAGATCGAAGCCTTTGCCTACAAGGACGGCAAGGTCGTGCTGAAGGCCAAGCGCGAAACCGCGGGCGCGCCGGCCAAGGTTGGGCTCACCGCTGACCGCATGGCGCTGTTGGGCGACGGCATGGACGTCGCCGTGCTCCGCGCGGAGGTCTTCGATGCCCGGGGACGGCCGGTACCCAAGGCCTCTGATCTAATTACCTTTACGGTCTCAGGCCCCGGTGAGGTCATTGGTGTGGGCAACGGCAACCCGAACAGTCACGAGGCCGACAAGGCGAGCCAGCGCAAAGCCTTCAACGGTCTGTGCAGCGCCATTGTCCAGGCGCGCGGCAAAGGCAGCATTACTGTGATGGCTTCAGGTGCAGGCCTGGCCACCGGCAAGGTGGTGCTAAAGGCCGGTTAAGGTCGCATGATTGGCATCCTTTACAAGCCGGGCAAAACATTACAGTAAACCACAAGCACGACTTGTGAGGATGCCGCTTAATGGCTGCGAAGGCGCATGGAACGATCAAAAGCCGTCTGCCGGGCACCAATCTAAGCCGGGCAGGGGACTATAACCAGCGCGTTGTCCTTCAGGCCATTCGCGCCAACGGTCCGGTTACGCGCAGCGATGTCGCCGAAATCACCGGACTGACCCACCAATCCGTCATCAATATCAGCCGGCGGCTGCTAGAGGCCGGGGTCATCGTCGATGAAGACCCCATCCCGGGCGCACGCGGCCAGCCGGCGGCGCGCATGGCGGTCAATGCCAACGGCGCCTATGCCATAGGGCTCAATATCGATCGTGAGCACATCACCTTTGTGCTAATGGACTTGGCAGGTAGGGTCCGCAGGCGCATCTATACCGGCCAGCATTTCGCCCTGCCGGAACAGGTGCTGTCCTTTGTCGAGGACCAGCTGGCCGAGATCTTCAACCAGAGGGTCGCGCCGCGCAAGCGCGTCATCGGACTTGGGATTGCCATCCCGGAAAAGCTGGCCGGCGTCCAGGTCACCGAACGCCCCGAAAGCTATGAGGCGTGGTCGGGGCTGAATGTCACCGAAGCTTTCGCGGAGCGTCTCGGCATTCCGGTCTATGTCGAAAACGACGCCACCTCTGCGGCGCTTGGGGAATTGCAGTTCGGACTGGGCATGACGCACCAGACGTTCGTCTACACCCTGATCAGCGCCGGTATCGGCAGCGGCCTGATCATCAACGGCCAGCCCTATACCGGCGGGCTTGGCAGTGCCGGCGATATCGGCAAGATTCCCGTACGGTCGAAGGACGGGAAAACGAAGGTGCTTTGGGACGTACTGTCGGTGTTCGCCTTTTATGAGGAATTGGCCAGGCACGGCGTGACGGTGTCGGATGTCAGCGAATTGCGTGAGGACGATCCGGCGACCTGCGCCGGCGTAAATGCCTGGATCGAGACGGCGGCGGAGTGCCTGATCGCGCCGTGCCTGACGATCAATTATGTTCTCAGTCCTGAGCTACACGTGATCGGCGGGCAATTGCCGGCCTTTGTTACGAAGCGCCTCTGTGACCGGTTGAACGCCAGGATGGACGCCGAGAGCGCCGTGCCGCTGGCGCCGTTTTGTCCGTCAACCGTATCAATGGATGCGGCGGCGATCGGTGCCGCCGTGGTCGTCTTCCAGAACAGGCTGCTGCCAACGCCCGAAGCTTTGATGAAATAGGCGCATTGCGTAGGGCCGAGAAGCCGGCGCATAACGCATCAAACGGACGCATGGAGGTGCGGGATGACGGCCCAATCGGTTCAAACGATTACGATCGTCGGCGGCGGCACGGCCGGCTGGATGACGGCCGCGATGCTGTCTAAGCTGTTCATGGGCCGTCACGCCATCCGTCTGGTCGAGTCGGACGAGATCGGCATTATAGGTGTGGGCGAGGCAACCATCCCGGCCATCCGGACCTTCAACGAACTGCTCGGCATCAGTGATGTCGAGATGCTGAAGGCCACGAAGGGCACGTTCAAGCTTGGGATCGAGTTTGTCGACTGGCGCGAACGGGGCCATTCCTACATCCACGGCTTCGGCAAGATCGGCATCGATCGGTTGTGGCTGCGGCCACATCAGTTCTGGTTGAAGATGCATCCGAAGGGCGCGGCCAGGGATTTCGATCACTATGCCATCAATGTCATGGCGGCGCGCGCTAATCGTTTTTCCGATGGGCGCGGGCCCAAACCGATTTCGGACATCGACTTCGCCTATCACTTCGACGCGGCGCTTTATGGCCAGTTCCTGCGCCGCCATGCTGAAGGCCGGGGCGTCGAGCGCATCGAAGGGCGGATCGTCGAGGTGCGCCAGAACCCGGAAAATGGTCACGTCGCGGCTATGAGACTCTCCGATGGACGCGAGGTTGACGGCGACCTGTTTATCGACTGTTCGGGCCAGCGCGGCCTGCTGATCAACCAGGCTTTGGGCATCGGTTTCGAGGACTGGTCGCGCTGGCTGCCGTGCGATCGGGCTTTGGCTGTACCGTGTGAAAGTGTCACGCCGTTGACGCCCTACACGCGCTCGACGGCGCGCGATGCCGGCTGGCAGTGGCGCATTCCCTTGCAGCACCGCATCGGCAATGGCCATGTCTACAGCAGTCAGTATACCGATGATCAGGTGGCGGCCGATGTATTGATGGGCCATCTCGACGGCAAGCCCCTGGCAGATCCGAAGCCGGTGCGTTTTACGCCGGGCAAACGGATCAAGACCTGGGACAAAAACGTCATTGCCATCGGTCTCGCTTCCGGTTTTCTCGAGCCGTTGGAATCGACCTCGATTCACCTTATCCAGACGGGCATATTGCGCATTGTCTCATTGTTCCCGGACATCGGTTTCGACCCAGCCGTGATTGCGGAATATAACCGCCAGACCGATACCGAATACGCCGACATTCGCGATTTCATCATTGCGCATTACAAGGTCACGCACCGCGAGGACACACCGTTCTGGGCCTACTGCAAGCATATGGATGTGCCCGACAGCCTGCAAAGTCGCCTGGACCTGTTCAAAAGCTCGGCGCGGTTTTTCAAGCGGAACGAGATCGAACTGTTTCGCGAGGAAAGCTGGGTACAAGTCCTGATCGGGCAGGGGATTGAAGCGCGTTACGACCCCAGTGTCGACCTGATAAGTGATGCCGAGGCTGCGGGCTTTCTCAAGGATATCGAAGAGGTCATCGCCGATGCTGTGCGCCGCCTGCCATCCCACGATGACGTCATCGCGCGCCACTTTCGCGCTTAATTTTCGGCCCTAAGCCAAAATGCGTTCAGCGCCTTTCAATATCTGAGTGTTAACGCTATCTGCTGCACCGCATCCTGTGACCTGTAAGCAGCACTTGGATGTAAGCGCTTACAGAGCCTGTTGACTCGGTTAATGTAAGCGCTTACAGACGCAGCCCAAGGCGCTTGTAAGCGCTTACAGAAATCGCAGGGTTGGTGGTGTAGATGGCGGCAGGTGTGACGCTCAACGACGTGGCCAAGGCGGCCGGCGTCTCGATCGCTTCGGCGTCGCGCGCCATTAACGGGCTCGACAATGTGACCGAAGAGATCCGCGACCGCGTCCTGGCCGCTGCCGGACGGTTGAAATATGTGCCGCATGGCGCCGCCCGGGCCCTGGCCATGAGCAGGACCAACACCATCGGCGTCATCCTGCCTGACATTTATGGTGAGTTCTTCTCCGAAATCATTCGCGGCATCGATGTTGGCGCCCGGGCCCGTGGCCTGCACATTCTGGTGTCGGGCTCTCACGGCGACCTGAACGAAGCCGTTACCGCAGTGCGATCTATGGCAGGTCGTGTCGACGGGCTGCTGGTCATGGCGCCTTATGCCAATGCCGGCGACCTGGCGGGCAAGCTGCCGGTCAATCTGCCGCTGGTCATGATGGGCGGTTCGGCCGGGCAGGCCGACCTGCCGAGCCTGATGGTCGACAATTATGCTGGCGCTCTCGAAGCTGTCCGCCACTTGCGCGCTGAGGGCTGCAAGCGAATTGCGCATATTTCCGGTCCCGACAGCAACCTCGAAGCCCAGGACCGCTTGCGCGGCTACCTTGATGGCCTGGCGGAAAATAGAGGCACGCAGGAACCGATCGTCCTGCCGGGAGATTTTACCGATAATGCCGGTTATGAGGCCGTGCGTGGCCTGCTGGGCGGGGCCATCATGCCCGACGGCCTGTTCGCCGCCAACGACATGATGGCGCTGGGCGCCTCGCTGGGTTTACGCGAAGCCGGCCTGTCCGTCCCGGATGATGTCGCCGTGGTCGGTTTCGACGACATTCCGGTGACGCGTTACGCCTCGCCGCCGATTTCAACTCTGCGCGCCGGTGTCTTCGACATCGGGCAACGCAGTCTCGAGCTTTTGTCCGCACTGATCGAACGCGGCGACGCGGAAGGCATCCAGCCCCCCGCCAGCCAGACGGTGCGGCCAGAACTGGTCGTACGCGCATCCAGCCGCCGCACCAAGTAATCATAACGCGTAGCACAACAAGAAAAGCCAAGAGGAAGATTGGAAGGATATGCAAATGAAACGCAATCAAGGCCTGCGCTTCGGCGCATCGGGACTGGCGCTCGTCGCCGCGCTGGTCATGGCCGGTCCGGTCGTTGCCGCAGAATCCGACGCGACGCTTACGGGCAGCGCGCCCGCCGGCACAGTCGTCACCGCCACCGATAATAATACCGGCGCGACTTCGTCAGTAACCGCCGGCGCCAACGGCCGCTACGTCCTGGTCGGACTGCGCCCCAGCAACTACTCGGTCACTTTCAAGCTGCCCGACGGCACGACGCGCACCGACAGCGCCGTGTTGCCGGTCGGCCAGACGATCGAGCTGAACGCGCAGGCCGATGCGGCCTCCAGCGACGTCCAGACCGGAGTCGTCACCGTCCGCGGCCGCCGCAACAGCCCGCGCAATTCCGAAGTCTCCACCTCGGTCTCCCGTCAGCAGATGGAAAACCTGCCGCAGAACGGCCGCAACTTCCTGAATTTCGCGGCGCTCGCGCCGGGCGTTTCGGTTTCGACCGATCCCGAGCGCAAGACCTTCCAGGCGGGTGCCGTAAACGCCAATCAGGTCAACGTCTTTATTGACGGCCAGAGCCAGAAGAACCAGATTCTGCAAGGCGGCGTCTCAGGTCAGGACGCTTCACGCGGCAATCCGTTCCCGCAACTGGCCGTCCAGGAGTTCAAGGTCTCGACCCAGAACTTCAAGGCCGAATATGAACAGGCCGGCTCGGCCATTATCACCGCCATCACCAAGACCGGCGGCACGGAATTCCACGGCACGGTCTTCGGGACGCTGCAGACCAAGGACATGATCGGACAGCCCTATTATGTGACTGGCGACAAACCCGACTATGAGAACACCGAATATGGTCTCGATATCGGCGGCCCGATCATCAAGAACAAGCTGCACTTCTATGCCTCATACGAAGGCCGCAAGGACAAGCGCCCGACCGACTCGGTCAACATGCAGAACAATGCGGCTTTCAATACCGCCAACCCGACCCTGACCCAGGCGCTGGCGAATGCCTATAATGGCAGCTTTGCCAAAGACTTCCAGCAGGACATGATCTTCGGCAAGCTGACCTGGTTCGCCGATGACGACAATACGATCGACCTGACGGTCAAGCACCGCAAGGAAGACGACTTGCGCAATTTTGGTGGAACGACCGCCTATGAACGTGGCTCGACCTTCGACCAGGAGATTAAGGGCGCCAGTATCAAGTGGCGCCATCGCGCCGGCAACCTGCTCAACGACATGCAACTCAGCTACGAGGATGCGCAGTGGCGGCAGTCGTCGCTGTCG
>CAMLPZ010000053.1 GCA_946482045.1 uncultured Asticcacaulis sp. | reverse complement strand
CGGACCTTGGCCACGTCTTCCGGGGTGATTTCCGGATCAGGATTGGCCATGGCGAAAATGATTGGATTGGGCGCCATGGTGGCGACCATGTCGGGCGTCAGCACGCCCCGCGCCGAAAGACCCAGAAAGACATCGGCGCCGACCATGGCTTCGGACAGGGTGCGCTTGGTGGTCTTGGTGGCGTGGACGGACTTCCACTGGTCCATGTCGATGGTGCGGCCTTCATAGACGACGCCATGGATATCAACGACCGTGGTGTTTTCCTTGCGGACACCAAGGGCCTTCACCAGCGACAGCGACGACAGGCCGGCCGCACCGGCGCCGCACAGTACGACCTTGACGTCTTCGATACGCTTGCCGGTGATTTCCAGCGCATTGATAAGGCCGGCGGCCGAGATGATCGCCGTGCCGTGCTGGTCGTCGTGGAAGACCGGGATGTCGGCCATGTCCTGGAGCGCCGCTTCGATGATGAAGCACTCAGGGGACTTGATGTCCTCGAGGTTGATGCCACCGAACGCGCCGGTGATGTTCTTTACGACCGTGATGAACTCGTCGGGGTCTTGGGTAGCGACTTCGATATCGAAGCTGTCGATATCGGCGAAGCGCTTGAAGAGAACCGACTTGCCTTCCATGACCGGCTTGGAGGCCAGGGCGCCCAAGTTACCGAGGCCGAGGATGGCAGTGCCGTTGGAAATGACCGCGACCATATTGCCCTTGGCGGTGTAGTCATAGGCGGCGTCGGGGTTTTCGGCGATGCGCAGGACCGGCACGGCCACGCCCGGCGAATAGGCCAGGGCCAGGTCGCGCTGGGTCGCCATCGGCTTTGTGGGCGCAAGCGCGATCTTGCCGGGAACAGGATACTGGTGGAGGTGAAGCGCTTCGTCGTCGCTGAAGGTCTGTTTTTCGCTGGCCATTTCGTTTTCTGCGTCTTTTTTATTTATGTTAGCGCTCACATTACCCGAACGCAATGCGTTCCGGGCATTATTCACGTATGATCCTATACACTATCCCAGCGCACCAGGATGGTATACTATTTATCAATTGTCTGACAAATCGACATATCAGCCTTCCGTCAGGAAATCCACAGCTCTTGTGCACACTTTTTGTGCATATCGCTTCTTTGCGGAATCGTTAAGACCCATTAACTTATCCACCCTCCCGCGCTGCTTTTATCATAGCGCATAATTGGATAAGCGCTCGTGAACGCAGCCACCACCGATTTGACCACCGACGCGGCCGCGTTGGACCTGGAAGGCGCCACGCCCGTCATGGCCCAGTATCTCCAGACCAAGGCGCAGTATCCCGACGCGATCCTCATGTTCCGCATGGGCGATTTCTACGAGCTGTTCTTCGAAGACGCCGTCACCGCCGCCCAGGCCCTGTCGCTCGCGCTGACAAAACGCGGCCGCTACAAGGACGAGGATATCCCGCTGGCCGGCGTGCCCGTCCACGCCGTCGACGCCTATGTCGCCAAGCTGATCCGGCTGGGTCATCGCGTCGCCATCTGCGAACAGCTGGAAGATCCGGCCGAGGCCAAGAAGCGCGGCTCGAAATCCGTCGTCAAGCGCGGCGTGGTGCGCGTCATCACGCCCGGCACCATCACCGAAGACTCGCTGCTTGAGGCACGCGGTGCCAACCGGCTGGTGGCCCTGTCGAGCCGGGGCGGTGTTATGGCGCTGGCCAGCGTCGAGCTGTCGACCGGCGATGTCGAATGCTTGGAGATCGCGCCCGAATCCTTAAGCGCGCACCTGTCGGCATTGCGTCCGTCGGAAAGCCTGGTCGCCGACCGCATCCTGCAGGATGAAATTCTTTATGCCCTGCTGAAATCGTGCGGCGGCGTTATCCAGCCTCAGCCGGGCTCATTGAGCGATCCGGCCGCCGGCGAGCAGCGCCTGCTCAAGCTTTACGGTGTTTCGACGCTCGATGGTTTCGGCGCCTTCAGCCCGGCCGAGATTTCAGCGCTGGGCATGATCGCCGCCTATATCGACCTGACCCAGGCGGGCAAGCGGCCGGTTCTGAAACCGCCAGTGCGCGTGCTGCAAACCCACTACCTGTCGATCGACGCCGCGACGCGCAACTCGCTGGAAATCGACAGAACGCAAACCGGACGGCGCGAAGGTAGCCTGATCCAGGCGATCGACTGCACCGTGACTTCGGGGGGCGGGCGGCTCCTGCTGTCGCGCCTGGCGCGGCCGCTCTATCATCCCGACGCCATCAATGCCCGGCTCGATACGGTCGAATGGCTGCTGCCCAGGCGCGACGTCCGCGAACAGTTGCGCCACCTGATGCGGTCTTTGAGCGACCAGGCGCGCGCCTTGTCACGCCTCAGCCTCAACCGCGGCGGCCCGCGCGACCTGTGCATCATCCATCAGGCCCTGACGATCGGAGAATCGCTGGCGCATGTGCTGAATGATGCGACACAAAACCCGGTCATCGATCCGGCAGTTCCCGCCGAAATCGAAGGGTTTATCTCGGCCCTGGTGCCGACGCAGGGCACAAGCGCCATGCGCGACCGGCTGGAACGGGCGCTGGTCGAGGAACCGCCGCTTTCCCTGCGCGACGGCGGCTTTATCCGCGAAGGCTTCCACCCCGCACTCGATGAAGCGCGCGGTTTGCGTGACGACAGCCGCCAGATCATCCTGGCGCTCGAAAGCCGGCTGGCGGCCGAGACCGGCATCGCCATCCGCATCAAGTACAACAATGTGTTGGGCTATTTCATCGAACTCTCGACCAAGCTGGCCGAACAGTTGCAGGCCCAGGACAGCCAGAAGCAGTTTATCCACCGCCAGAGCCTGGCCAACCAGGTGCGCTTCGTCACCTCCGAACTGGTCGATCTCGATGCCCGCATCCAGCGCGCCGCCTCTCAGGCGCTGGCGCTCGAGATGGAAATCTTCGAGGACTTGCGCGAACAGGTCCGCCAGCAGGCCGCCGAGGTCCAGGCCGCTCACGACGCGATTTGCGCTTTGGATGTCGCGGTCGCCAATGCCTGCTGGGCAGAGGACTTCGAAGCGGTGCGCCCCAGGGTCGACCATTCGTCGCGGCTTGAGATTTCACGCGGCCGTCACCCGGTCGTCTGTGCCGTGCTCAAGTCCCAGGGCAAGCCGTTTACGCCCAACGATGTCGATCTCGACGCCACGGGTGCGGCGGCGCCAAGACTTAGCCTGGTCACCGGCCCGAACATGGCCGGTAAGTCGACCTATCTGCGCCAGAACGCGCTTTTGATCATAATGGCCCAGGCCGGATTGTTCGTGCCGGCCAAGGCGATGCACCTGGGCGTCGTCGATCGCCTGTTCTCGCGCGTCGGCGCCGGCGACGATCTGGCGCAGGGCCGCTCGACCTTTATGATGGAAATGGTCGAAACCGCCGCCATCCTGGCCCAGGCGACGGCACAGTCCTTCGTCATCCTAGACGAAATCGGCCGCGGCACCGCGACTTATGACGGCCTGGCGATCGCCTGGTCATGCACCGAGCATCTGCACGACGCCATCCAGTGCCGGACGCTGTTCGCTACCCATTATCACGAGTTGTCGACCCTTGATAAACGGCTGAAGTTCGTCAGCAATATCAGCTTGACAGCGCGCGAGCACAATGGCGAGCTGATCTTCCTGCACGAAGCCCGACCGGGCGCCGCTGACCGCTCCTATGGCGTGCAGGTGGCGCGCCTGGCCGGCATGCCGGGCCACGTCGTCAACCGCGCCCGCGACATCCTGCAACGCCTTGAAGAAGACAACCAGACGAAGCTCCGGCTCGATGACCTGCCGCTGTTTTCGTTCGAACGTGCGGCACCCGAGCCGGTCAAATCGGCGCCATCGAAACTGGAAGCTCTTGTCAAGACGATCAATCCTGACGATCTAAGTCCCAAGGAAGCATTGGAAGTCATCTATAATTTACAGAAGATGCTTAAGGATTAGAGCCTAGAGTACGTTCATGGATGACGCGTCCCACATGCTGACAGCCACGCAAAGCCCTGCGCCGGCCTACCGGATCGATGGCGCGCGCCTGCGTCAGGCCCTGACCGAAACCTATGAAGACTCCAGCGGCGACAGTTCCGACCTGCGCCGCCGCGCCGTGAAAATCCTGAAAGAAGCGCTGACCCTGTCGCGCGCCGCCATCCTCGACAATATCGATCATAAGGGCGGACACGCCACCGCCCGCGCCCTGGCCCGCGCGACCGACGAAATCGTCAGCGCCCTGTGGGATTTTACGCTTACCCATGTCTATCGGGCCCGCAATCCGACCGAAGGCGAGCGCCTGTCGCTGCTGGCTGTTGGCGGCTATGGTCGCGGCGAACTGGCGCCCCATTCCGATCTCGACCTCCTGTTCCTGCGCGCCTGGAAGGAAACCTCGCACTCGGAATCGGTCATCGAGTTCATCCTCTATACCCTTTGGGATCTGGGCCTGAAGGTCGGCCATTCTTCGCGCACGGTGGATGAGGCCATCAAGTACGCGCGCGGCGACCACACCATCATGACGGCGCTTCTGGAGCACCGCCAGATCGCCGGCGACAAGGAACTGGTCGCATTGCTGGACCTCAAGCTGGCGACCGAAGGCCTGAAGACGAACCTGTTCGACTTCGTCGCGGCCAAGCTGGAAGAGCGCGATGTCCGCCACCACAAGGCCGGCACGACGCGCTTCGTCGTCGAGCCCAATGTCAAGGAAGGCAAGGGGGGCTTGCGCGACCTGCACACCCTGTTCTGGATCGCCAAATACCGGGCCTCGGCCGAACCCAATCCCGGCGCCCAGATCATCGACGAGGCCGCGCCCAAGAAATCCAAGGATTCTTGGGGGGTCCTCGACCGCATCCTGACCGACCGCGAACGGCAGATCTTCATGCGTGCCTTCGACTTCCTGTGGAAGGTCCGCATTCTGATCCACGTCACCGCGGGCCGGGGCGAGGAGCGCCTGAGCTTTGACCTGCAACCGGAAATCGCCCGCCGCATGGGCTTTATCGACCGCCAGGGCGAACCCAATGTCGAACGCTTCATGCGCCGCTACTTCATCGTCTCAAAGGAGGTCGGCGCGCTGACGCGTACCTTCTGCACCCAGTTGGAGGCCCAGGACGCCAAGCCGTTGACGCGCCTGTCCAACATGATCCAGTCGGGCCTGATGAACCTGACCAAGGCCGACCATCCAGGTTTCGTCGTCACATCGGGGCGTCTGTCGGTCAATTCGCCCGACATCTTCCAGAAGTCGCCCGTCGCCATGTTCCTGCTGTTCAAGATGGCCGACCGGCTGGAGCTTGACCTGCATCCGGACGCCTTCACGGCGATCGCGCGCAACCTGACCCTGGTGACGCCATCCTTGCGCCGCGACCCGAAGGCAGCCCGACTGTTCCTCGACCTGCTGGTGCGCGGCCGCAATCCCTATAAGACGCTCAGCATGATGTCCGAGACCGGACTCTTAGGCCGCTACATCCCGGAATTCGGCCGTATCGTCGCCCAGACCCAGTTCAACATGTACCACGCGTATACGGTCGATGAGCATACCCTGCGCGCTATCGACATCATTCACGGCGTCGATACCGGCCGCTACAAGGCCGACCACCCGCTGGCCACCGCCATCATGCCGCAACTGGTCGACAAGGAAAGCCTCTATCTGGCCATGCTGCTGCACGACACCGGCAAGGGCGGCGAGGACGGGCAGGAGATCGGCGGTGAGCGTGCGGCGCGCAAGGCCTGCGAACGGCTGGGCCTGGAGCCATGGAAGATCGACCAGATCGCCTGGCTGGTGCGCCATCACCTAGTCCTTTCGGACTACGCCCAAAAGCGCGATGTCTCGGATCCGGAAACCGTCGCCAGCTTCGCCCGCATCGTCGAGACGCCCGAGCGCCTGCGCCTGCTGCTGATCCTCACGGTCGCCGATATTCGCGCCGTCGGACCCGGCGTGTGGAACGCCTGGAAGGGCCAACTGATGCGCGACCTGTTCGCCGCCACCGAAAGCGCCTTCCGTGGCGGGCGCGGCTCGGACGCGGTCGCCAGCGTCCGCGAAGGCCTCAACGAGCGCGCCGAAGCCCGCCGCGAGGAACTGAGCCAGGACAATGACGACATGGCGGCCTGGCTGGCGACCATGGACGAGAACTACCTGTTTTCGTTTACGCCCGAAGATATCCGCAGCCACGCCGACCTGGTCCTGTCGTCGTTCGACGCCGAAGCCGCCGTCCGCGCGCGGATCGACGAGAGCCGCAACGCCACCGCCTTTTCGATCTCGGCCAGCGACCGCCAGGGCCTGTTCGCCGATCTGGCCCGCACCTTCGCCAATCTCGGCGCCAATGTCGTCGGCGCGCAGGTCTTCACCTCATCCGAAGGCAATGCGCTCGATGTCTTTTATGTCCAGGACACGCAAGGGCTGCCGTTCGCGCACGACGATCCGCAACGCCTGAAACAGGCCGAAAAGCAGCTGGAACAGGCGGCCCTGGGTCAGTTGCCACCGGCGGTTACCTATAAATCCGCCATGGCGGCGCGGACGGCGGCCTTCGCCATCGCACCCACCGTGGCATTTGATGACACCGCCAATGCGGGTGCGACCATTCTGGAAGTGTCCGGCCGTGACCGTCCCGGGCTTTTGGCTGATCTCGTCGAGGCCCTGGCGCGCCTGCACATGGACATCGCCTCTGCGCATATCGACTGCTATGGCGAACGCGCCGTCGACGCCTTCTATGTCACCGACCACTTCAAGAAGTCGCAATTAACGGCCGGCCAGAAGCAGGCCGTGCGTAAGGCGCTGCTGACCGTGCTCGATCAGCCAACGGCGCAGAAGAACGTCACCCGCGCCCGCGCCAGTTTGGCAAGATAATTAAGCTGGCCGGTCTTCAGGCTCGTCGCGCAGGCGGTCCCACCAGCTGAATTTCAGTACCAGGGTACACGCCACAGCCAGGCCCGCCGTCAGCCAGAACTTTTCCATCTCCTGGATAACCAGGAAAATGGCCGAAGCCGTCAGGGCCGTCTGCCAAACAATGCCGATCAGCACATTGACCATGTCGATGGCGAAGTTGCGGTTGGGCTGGGCATTGGGCTCGTCTTCGCGCAGCGCTGCCAGCACCGGCCCCCAGAAACCCCAGGGACGGGTCTTCTTATAGAAGTCCTTTAGCGTCGCCATGTCGGTCGGTTTGGTGACCAGCGAGCCAATGATCGCCACGGCAAGACAGGCCAGGAACAACCACGGGAAGGCGGCAAGCCCGTCGATGCCGGCACCTGTCACAGGATCCTTGTAGATCGCCATTCCCATGGCAGCGACGACGCCCAGCGCCATGCTGGCCGCATAGCCCGTTCCATTCAGCCGCCACCAGTACCATTTGACGACATTGGCGACGGTATAGCCGCCATAAAGGCCGGTCGTGATCCAGGTGATGACCTCGTTAATCGAATTGAGCTGCCAGCCGATGAAGGCGGCGATGACGGCGAACAGGAAGGAGGTCAGATAGCTCAGGCGGACCAGTGTCTTCTGGTCGGCGTCGGGCCGGAAATACTTGCGGTAAATGTCGTTGACGACATAGGCGGGCGCGGCGTTGAGCGAGGCCGAATAGGTCGCCATAAAGGCCGAGAGAAGCCCGGCCAGTGCAATACCCAAGAGACCGGGCGGCATGAATTCGTGCACCACCCACGGCAGTATGGCGTCGAAGTCGCCCGAGAAGGGCTTGCCGGCGGCCACAGCCTCTGCCTGGAGCTGCGTCCAGTAGGGTCCGATGAAGACGAGCGCCAGCACCGCCATGCCGGCGATCATCAGGTAGCGCGGAAACAGCAGGACCAGATTGACGAAGCCAGACACCTTGGCCGCTTCGGTCGGCGACTTGGCCGACAACAGGCGCTGCATGTCGTAATTGGGCGCGGGGCCAGCCATGGCCTTGAAGAAGCCCTGGAAGATCATCAGACCCATGAAGATGGCGAACAGGGAATGGCCTTCGTTTTCGATGGTCTTGATGGCCGAGGTCGCAACCACCTTGTTGTCGGGTTTGGCTGCGTCCGCGACGCCCTGCCAGTCAAGACCCAGCGTCCAGCCGAAGCCGATCTCGTTCCAGCTGGCCGGCACGGCAGCCTTGAGCATTTCCGGCGTGACCATGGTCATGGCCATCCAGGCGATGGCGACGCAGACGATCAGCTTGATGAAGAATTGCAGAATCTCGGTCATGACGACCGAGTACATGCCGCCCTTGACCGAATAGACGGTCGTCAGCGCCACGACGATCAGGCCGTAGATCTTATCGTTGATATGCGGATCGGCGGAAAAGCGCCACGGGCTGAACTCCGCCGCCAACTTGCCGATGCCCAAGAAGCCAAAGGCCAACATGCCGACGACCATAATGAGCGCGAAGATGACATTGATCAGGTGCGAAGCACGCGCGCCCAGGCCGTCGCCGAACCGGAACGTAATCCATTCCGCGCCGGTCAGCTTGCCGGAACGCCGCAGCCAAATAGCCAGGAAGACCATCAGGAATATCTGGTTGAACACAGGCCACAGCCACGGAATGAAGACAGACTTCAGGCCGTAGACCACGAGCAGGCCGACCATCCACATGGTCCCGCCGACATCGAACATACCCGACGCGTTGGACAGACCCAGCACCCACCACGGCAGCTTGTTGCCCGCCAGAAAGTAGTTACTGAGGTTGCCCGACGACAGCTTGGCAACCCAGAAGCCGAGCGCGATGGTCACGAGGATATAGCCGGCGACTATGGCCAGGTCGATCGGCGCCAAACCTACATGTATCTGGCCAATTGATGGCTGCGTCATGTGCGTTTCCCCTCGCCCGTTCTCGCGTCGGGCATTTATTTGTTAAGTCCGTATCCGGCTGAGGCGTTCGTCAAGCTCGATCATCGCCCGACCGTTGTGGTACGGGCACTTCCATTGCCCGGCCCTGACCTGAGGCGGGCGGCCTGCATCCTTTGCGTACCAGGTCCATTCGTTGCGCCCACCGGCGCCGAACTGGGTTTTCAGCACGCGCCACAGCTTTTCGGTGGCGTCGAGATAGACGCGATCGCGCGTCAATTCCCAGGCATTGACGAAGCCGATCATGGCTTCGGCCTGGCCCCACCATTCGCCGGCGGGGTCGAGCCGGCCGTTGAAATCCTGTTCATAGGCGATGCTGCCATCCAGCATGACGCCATGCCTCAACGTCGTTTCTGCCAAGCCAATGACCATGGGCTTAATCCTTGCTGTCAGCGCAGGTTCGCCCAGGATGCACGCGGCCTCCCACATCAGCCAGCTGGCTTCGATGTCGTGGCCGTAGCTGACGGCGTGGGTCAGGTCGGTCCAGTCGAGGTCATAGAACAGGCGCAGATGGCGGGTGTCCGCGTCGACAAAGCGGTCGGCAAAGATGTCGAGCGCGCGATAGAGCGCGGCGTGGCTCAGGTCCTCGCGCGCGACACGATGCAGGTGCGTATAGGCCTCGACGATATGGAGATGGGTGTTCATCGTCTTGGGCGCATCGACGTCCTTGTCCGACAGACGCGGATCTCCGAGCGGCAGCCAGACGGCGTTCAAAGCTTCGATATAACCGCCGTGCACCGGTTCCCAAAAGCGCTCCTCGATTTCGCGCTGCAGCCTCTGCGCCATGGCAAGTGCCGCCGGATCATTGGTCACGCGATAATATTCGGCAAAGGCATAGACGCCGAAGGCCTGGGCATAGCCCTGCTTCTTGGCGTCGATCACCTGGCCTTTCGCGTCGAGCAGCCAGTAGAGACCGAGGTGGTCGGGATCGACAAAATGCTTGCGGATATAGACGGCCGTTCTGTGCGCCAGTTCCAACGCTTCGGATGAAGCGAGATAACCGGCCATGGCGCTGAAGAACCATAGCAGCCGTGTATAGAGTATGATCGAGCGCGGCGCGTTCTTTACCGGCTCTCCCTCGGGATTGACCTCGCCCCAAAAGCCGCCGTTGCCATCGGGCAAGTGGGCTTGCCACCAGGCAAGGATGGCACGCGCTTCTTGACGCGCCTCCTGCTGAAGGGTGGCGAGCCGCGTATCGGCCATCAGCCGGCAGCCCGCGTAAAGGCTTCGTTGCGGGTAATCAGGTCTATGCGCTGCCGGACGCAGGCCGCCGAGGTCAGCGGGTCGGCCGGCGTGTTGCGGCAATAGTCAACCAACTGCGCGACGGTCGAGGTCGCTACGTGCAGGCGGGTGTCGGACGAGGCGTAATAGATGAACACCTTGCCACCTGTCTCGATCCAGCCATTGGCGAAGGTGACATTGGAAACGTCGCCTACCCGCTCCTCACCTTCCGGGGCGATAAAATGCCCGCCGGGCGCGTGCGTCACGACCCACGGCTTTTGCAGGTCGGTCATGAACATGTAGAGGACATAGCGCAGGCCGGCTGCGGTATTGCGCACGCCATGCGCCAGGTGCAGCCAGCCTTCGGACGTCCTGATCGGTGCCGGGCCTTGGCCGTTCTTTAATTCCTTGATGGTATGGTAGGCCTTGTTGTCGACAATGGTCTCGCTGTCGATCACAGCATTGGTCATGTCGTCGCACAGGCCCCACCCGATGCCGCCGCCCGAACCGACGGTGATAAAGCCGTCCTGCGGCCGGGTATAGAGCGCGTATTTGCCATCGACGAATTCGGGGTGCAGCACGACATTGCGCTGCTGGCCGGAGTTGGTCTTCAGATCGGGCAGACGCTCCCAGATGACGAGGTCCTTCGTGCGCGCAATACCGCACTGGGCGACCGCCGCCGACAGGTCGTGGGGCTGGGTGAGGTCCTTGCGCTCGGTGCAGAACAGGCCGTAGATCCAGCCGTCTTCGTGCTGCGTCAAACGCATGTCGTAAACATTTGTGTCCGGTTCGTCTGTCTGCGGCAGCACCACCGGACGTGGCCAGAAGCGGAAATTGTCGACGCCGTTTTCGCTCTCGGCAATGGCGAAGAAGGACTTGCGGTCATTACCTTCGACGCGGACGACAACGATGTACTTTCCCTTCCAAAGCATGGCGCCGGCATTGAAGGTGGCATTGATCCCCAACCGCTCCATCATAAATGGATTGGTTTCGGGATTGAGGTCGTATCGCCATTCCAATGGCACATGCGCCGCTGTCACTATAGGATTGGCATAGCGCCGATATATGCCATTGTCGTGGGAAAGGGGCGCATTCGGCTTGACCAACAAGGCGTCTTGCTCGGCTTTTAATCCGGCCAGCCTGGCTGCTGCATCCAATCCCATTTTAATTCCCCGCCACTCTCTTAAAACAATTTGATTTAATTAATTGCTCTATGGCGTCCAGGCCTTTTTGTCAAGAACGGTGATGTCTTGGCCCATTGTTAGTCGAACAGCGTCGCCAAGCCGACGATTTCCAAGTCGCGCGCCTGGGTCTGATAGACCGGAATATCTGAAACATAGGGACTAAGCCGGCCCTTGTCCGCATAGCGCTTGCAGAATACCGCCGGGTCGAAAAGGTCGCCCAGCAGATCCATCAAGTCGCCGGTCAGGTAGATACCGCCGCGCGCACCCAGCATTAGGGCGACATCCGACGCCATGGCCGCCAGCCAGCCGCTGCACATGGCAATGGCTTCGAGCGCGACGGGATCGCCGATATTGGCGAGCGCGATGACTTCTTCCGGGGTATTGGCCTGGCTGTCCCCGCCGCCGATCGTATTCAGCGCCTGGAACAGTTCGACAAGACCGGTCAGCGAAATTACGAGTTCGCGCGCCACGTGGCGGTGCTTTTCCTTGAGCACATTATAGACCTGCCATTCGCGGTCGCTGGTAACGGGCAGGTCCGAATGGCCGCCTTCGCAAGGAATGGCGGCCCAGTTACCGGCGCCGTCGGGCACCAGCGCCGCCAGGCCCAGGCCGTGGTGAGGTCCCAGCACGGCCATGACCTGTTCTTCGAGCGGCTCACCGCCGCACAGCTTCAGGCACTCGTCCTTGCGCAGACGCGGTATAGCCAGGGCGCGAGCGACAAAATTGTTGACCAGGTTGACGCGCTGGATCGACAGGAGACGACGGATATCGTCACGGCCAAGCGAAAGAAGACCCTTTTCCGGCAGCTGAATCTTGCCGTGGCGCTCCCAGCCACGCGACGAAAGGGCCGCGCCAATCAGCTTGGGACGATCGTGGGCGGCGAGGAAGTCCAGCACCGCCTCGTCGAAATCCTTCTTGCCGGAGCAGGAATAGAGGGTGGCGTCACTGGGGCGGCGGCCCGGTGTACCCAGGGCCAGCTTCATGTAGGAGCCGAAGGAGAAGTCACAAAGAAGAATGTGATCCGTCATAGCCGTCCCGGTAAGATCGGATGATTGGGCAAACAGTTTGGTAAATTATGGCCGGGAGAAAGGAAAGCGCTAGAATGCTCCGCGCGCATTTTTCCGGACCCGGATTAATCGAACAAGGTCGCCAGACCAATCACCTCCATGTCTGGCGCGAGCGTCCGGAACACCGGAATGTCTCGGACATATTCGCTGAGGCGGCCCTTGTCCTGATAGCGGGCTATGAAGACGTCGACATTGAACAGATCGCCGATCATATCGAAATAGTCACCCGTCAGATAGATGCCGCCTCGCGATCCGGTAATAAGCGCCACGTCAGACGCCATGACCGCCAACCAGCCCACCGACAAGTCCATGACCTGAAGTGAGCGCTCATCGCCTGTCACGGCGCGGGCAATGACCTCTTCCGGTCCGGGTGCAGTGGAATCGTCGCCGTCACGCGCCGCCAGTGCACGCCAGACATCCACAAGGCCAGGGATCGAGATGACGCGTTCACGCGATACGTGGCCATACTTGGCCGCCAGCCACTTATAGACATCGTATTCCAGCTGGCTGTCGATCGTCAGGTCCGAGTGGCCGCCTTCGCACGGCATGGCCGTATAACCACCCATGCCGTCCGGCGCCAGACTGGACTGGCCTAAGCCGTTATGGGAATTGATCAGGGTGATGACCTGCTCGGCCATTTCCTCGCCACCGCAGAGTTTCACACGCTCGTCCGGTCCCAGACGCGGAATGGCCAGGGCTTTGGCAACGCAGTCGTTGACGAGGTTGAGCCGTTGTATACCCAAGAATTCGCGCATGTCGGCTCGGCCGACCTGGAACTTATGGTTCGGCATGGCCATGACGCCCTGCTGTTCCCAGCCGCCGGCGGAAATGGCCGCGCCCCTGAGCGCCGGCTTGCCCTGCGCATCGAGGAAATCGCTGATGGCGGTCTTGAAATCCTCGAGGCTGTCGCAGGTATAGTGCGTAGACTCGTCCGGCCGGCCACCCCTCGGCGCCAGAGCGAGCTTCATGTAGAGGCCATTGCTGATGTCACTCAGCAGCACTTGGTCAGCCATTGCCATGCCTTGTAAACGTTTCCGGACTTTTTATGTTTTATTTTGTTTAACTACGAAAGGTTAATTTTGGGTACTTGCTATTTGCTGTCCAGCGGGCCAATGACCCCGGAAAATAAAGGTTTCTTATGTCCATTTCCGCCAAGATCTGTGGAATTTCCTCATCCGCCGCCGCCCAGACAGCGATTGCGGAGGGCGCGGCCTTCCTTGGCTTCATTCATTTCTCCAAGAGCCCGCGCCATATCGAACTGACAGCGATGTCGGAACTTATGCTATCGCTTCGGGCAGGCGGCGCAACACAAAAGCTGGTGAGCGTGGTCGTCGATCCCGATGACGCCATGATCGACACTCTGCGCGAGCACGTCAAACCCGACCTTATCCAGCTCCACGGCAAGGAGACGCCGGACCGCCTTGTGGCAATCCGACAGGCTATGGGCACTCCAGTCATCAAGGCCCTCAGCATCAGCGAGGCCGCCGACCTGACCGCCGCGCAAGCCTTCGATCCAGTGGCCGATTATCTGCTGTTTGACGCCAAGCCGCCCAAGAATGCAGCCCTGCCCGGAGGACTGGGCTTGAGTTTCGACTGGACCCTGCTTCGCGGATACCATGGTCAAAAGCCATGGTTTCTGGCCGGCGGGCTAAACCCTGACAATGTCGCAGAGGCTGTTACGATCAGTGGTGCGAAATTGGTGGACGTATCGTCTGGGGTTGAATCGGCGCCCGGTATGAAAGACGCCGATCTGATTTCGGGCTTCCTTCGTACTGTAAAAGCGCTATAACGCTGGCTCTTTTTCGCCACCCCTTCTTTTATAAGGACTTTGTTCAGTGAACGACCCCGTTCTCCGCTCCAACGCCTATAGCCAGCCCGACGCAAAGGGCCGCTTTGGCGAATTCGGCGGTCTCTATGTGCCTGAGACCCTGATGCCCCTGGTGCTGGAACTGAACGAAGCCTGGCAAGTCGCGCGCAATGATCCGGCCTTTTGGGCAGAGTACCATTCGCTGCTGAAGTTCTTTGTTGGCCGCCCCTCACCGCTCTATTTCGCCGAGCGACTGACCGAGCATTTCGGCGGGGCCAAGATCTATTTCAAGCGCGAAGAGCTCAACCACACCGGCGCGCACAAGATCAATAACTGCATTGGCCAGGTTTTGATGGCCAAGCGCATGGGCCGCACCCGCATTATCGCCGAAACCGGCGCGGGTCAGCATGGCGTTGCCTCGGCGACCGTCTGCGCCCGCTTCGACCTGCCGTGCATCGTCTATATGGGCGCGCTCGACGTTGAACGCCAAAAGCCGAACGTCTTCCGCATGAAGCTGCTGGGTACCGAGGTCGTGCCGGTCACCAATGGCAACGGTACGCTGAAGGACGCCATGAACGAGGCCCTGCGCGACTGGGTCACCAACGTTCATGACACCTATTACATGATCGGCACAGCCGCCGGCATGCACCCCTATCCGGAAATGGTCCGCGAGTTCCAGACGGTCATTGGCAAGGAAACGCGCCAGCAGATCCTGGAACTGGAAGGCCGCCTGCCCGATGCCGTCATCGCGGCCGTTGGCGGCGGATCGAACGCCATTGGCATGTTCCACCCCTTCATCGATGACGAGAGCGTCAGGATCGTCGGCGTCGAAGCCGCGGGTCATGGCCTCGACGTCTATAACGGCCACGCCGCCTCGCTGAACGGCGGGCGTCCGGGCGTCCTCCACGGCAACCGCACCTACCTGCTTCAGGACGATGACGGCCAGATCCTGGAAGGCCACTCGATCTCGGCCGGCCTCGACTATCCGGGCATTGGCCCCGAGCACGCCTATTTGTTCGACATCGGCCGTGCCAAGTACGTCACCGCCACCGACCAGGATGCGCTCGAAGCCTTCGCCCTGACTTCCAAGCTGGAAGGCATCATTCCGGCACTCGAATCGTCGCACGCTATCGCGCGTGTCGGCGACCTGGCCAGGGAGGTCGGCAAGGGCGGCATCGTCGTGCTCAACCTGTCGGGCCGCGGTGACAAGGACATCTTTACTGTCGCCAAGGCGATGGGCGAAACCATGGGGGGACTGTAACATGCCGGTTTCGCGCATCAACCAACGCTTTGCCGACCTGAAGGCCCAGAACAAAGGCGCTTTCGTCGCCTATATCATGGCCGGCGATCCCGACCTTGAGACCTCTTTTGAGCTGCTGAAAGGCCTGCCGGCCGCCGGCGCCGACCTGATTGAGCTCGGCTTCCCCTTCTCCGATCCGATGGCGGAAGGCCCGACCATTCAGCGCGCCGCCGAACGGTCTTTGAAGAACGGCACCAAGATCAAGGACGTTTTCGAACTGGTCCGCCGCTTCCGCGAGATCGACCAGGACACGCCGATTATCCTCATGGGCTACATGAACCCGGTAGAATCGCGTGGCTATGCCACCTGGGCAGCCAGTATGCGCGAGGTCGGAGCCGACGGCCTGATTGTCGTCGATTGCCCGCCGGAAGAGGCCGACGGTTTGACCGATGCACTCGACGCTGAAGACCTGGCGCTGATCCGTCTGGCGACGCCAACCACCAATGATAACCGCCTGCAAACCCTGGTTCGCCGCACGCGCGGATTTATCTACTATGTGTCCGTCGCCGGGGTGACCGGCGTCAAGGAAGCCGACGCGAACGCTATTGCCGCCCCGGTATCACGCGTTCGTGAAGCCGGTGGCCTGCCCGTGGCCGTGGGCTTCGGAATCCGAACCCCTGAAAGGGCTGCCGAGGTTGCGCGTGTTGCTGACGCCGCCGTCGTAGGTTCCGCGCTGGTTGAAGAAATCAAGAATTCTTTACCCCAATTAACGGACATTAAGACAAAAGTACTGGAAAAGGCCGCAAATTTGGCTCACGCTGTTCATACGGCGCGATGAACCATAGTTAGGCAGTCGCAGGAGTAGCAAAGACATATGGCAATGGCTGATTCCACCAAGGGTCCGAAGCTTCCGCCCGCCGCCAAGCCCGCCGAACGCCGTGAGCGTGGCGGATGGCTGGCCAAGATCGCGCCCGGCGTCTCCAAGCTGGTCAATCGCCGTGGCGAAACCCCTGAAAATCTGTGGGTCAAGGACCCCGACACCGGCGATATGATCTATCGTTCGGACCTGGAAGCTGCCCTGTGGGTGACGCCTTCCGGCCGCCATATGCGCATCGGCCCGGCCGCGCGTATGAAATACACTTTCGATGACGGCCAGTTCGAAAGCCTGCCGACACCGGACGTGGTCGAGGATCCGCTGCACTTTTCCGACGGCAAGGCCTATAGCGAGCGTTTGAAACAGGCGCGCGCGGCAACCGGCGAAAAAGACGTCATGGCCATCGGCTACGGCAAGGTCCAGGGCGTCGACTGCGTCGTGCTCGTCCAGGACTTCGCCTTCATGGGCGGGTCTCTCGGCATGGCCGCCGGTGAAGGCTTCATTGCCGCAGCTAAAGCCGCTATTGAACGCAAATGCCCGATGGTCGCCTTTACAGCCGCCGGCGGCGCCCGCATGCAGGAAGGCGCCTTGTCGCTGATGCAGATGGCGCGAACGACCCTGGCCATCAATGAGTTAAAGGCGGCGCAGCTGCCCTATATCGTCGTGCTGACCGACCCGACGACGGGCGGCGTGACGGCGTCCTATGCCATGCTGGGTGATATCCACCTCGCCGAGCCGGGTGCGCTGATCGGCTTTGCCGGCCCACGCGTCATCGAGACGACCATCCGCGAAAAGCTGCCGGATGGTTTCCAGCGTTCGGAATATCTGGTCGAAAAGGGTATGGTCGATCGCGTGGTGCCGCGTTCGGAGCTGCCGGAAGTGCTGGGCGCATTGATGTCGATGCTTATGAGCGGCCGCCGCAAGGCTGCGTAACCAGGGTCCGAAGGACCCTGGACCCATAGGTTTTCTTTCGTGTGGCTCGGGGGGAGCCTGAACGATGAACAAACCTCTGAAATCCGTTGTGGCTTGCGTCATTGCTTCGGCGCTTGGCGGCCAGCTTGGCTATATGACAATAGGTTTGATTCAAGCCATCCGGCAGACCCCTCCCCCTTATTTTCATCTTGATCCGTGGGGAATATTTATAGGGCTCGTTTTGGCGGGCGTGCCGATGGTGGTCGTCGGCATTCCAGTTCAGGCGATCCTTCAACACTTCAAACTGACAGACTATTATTCCAATGTCGGGCTATCCACAGTTTGCGGAGCCCTGCTTGCCTGGTATTTCGCGACTTCCCTGGATGACATTCTGCTTTTCACCCTGTTGGGCACCTGGGTGGCTTTCCTGACCGGCTCGATCGCCTGGCTGATCCGTCGGCCCGATAAGGATCCAAACGCCAAATCAACACCTTAATTTGCGCGCAGTATATGACAGGGCGTGATAGGTTCGACGCCTTTCCTGGATACGACGATGCGTAAACTGCTCATACCCCTGCTTATCGCCGCCGCGCTTATCCCCCTGCCCGCCCTGGCGCAGGAGCAAACCTCAGCCGAAGAAGAATGGGACCCGAACGCCGTCGTCATCACCAAGCGCTATCCCGGCCCGGCCTTGTGGCGCGTCAAACGCGGCGACTCGGAGGTCTATATCCTGGGCGGGCTTCCCGTCATGGTCCGGCGCTACGACTGGGACCGTACACGCATGGGCAAAATTCTCGACCGCGCCAATGTGCTGCTGACCGGACCCGAAGCCAAGGC
>CAMLPZ010000052.1 GCA_946482045.1 uncultured Asticcacaulis sp. | reverse complement strand
ACGTGAACGACTTCGCCCGTCGTGGAGTGGCCGAGGTCCGAAGCGAGCCACAGGGCGCAGCCGGCCACGCCTTCCATCGACGTTTCGGTCTTGGTCATCGAGAACTGGCCGCTCTTGGAATGCAGGCCGCGGCCGCCGGAGATGCCGGCCAGGCTGAGCGTGCGCATGGCGCCGGCCGAGATGGCGTTCGCGCGGATGCCCTTGGGCCCCAGGTCGCGGGCGATGTAGCGCGTCGAGGCTTCCAGGGCGGCCTTGGCGACGCCCATGGTGTTGTAGTTCGGGATGGTGCGTTCGGCGCCGAGATAGGTCAGCGTGATCAGCGAGCCGCCATTCGGCATCAGCTCGGCGGCGCGGCGCGACACGTCGACAAACGAGAAAGCCGAAACGTTCATGGCCAGAAGGAAGCTGTCACGCGTGGTGTTCTCGACGAACGACCCCTGCAGTTCGTTCTTGTTGGCAAAGGCGATCGAGTGGACGACGAAGTCGATCTCGCCGTAGATCTCCTTCAGCTTTGCAAACGCGGCGTCCATCGACGCGTCCGAGGTCACGTCGCATTCGATGAGGTGCTTGACGCCGACCGACTGGGCCAGCGGCTCAACCCGACGCAGCAGCGACTCGCCCATGTACGAAAACGCCATGTCGGCGCCCTGCGCGGCCAGTTGCGAGGCGATGCCCCAGGCAATGGACTTGTCATTGGCGATACCCATGACCAGGCCCTTCTTGCCCTTCATCAGTTCGCCCTTGGGGAATACCCAACCGTCTTCAGCCATGGTCCTGTCCTCGCAATAAGTGGTTGCGCGGTTTGAGCAAATATCGCTGGAAATGGCAAGCCTTAGAACGCCGGGGCCCGGGACACTCGGGTCGAGGATAGACGACGGCCGGGCACAATCAGCAGGAAAAGCGCCAAAGCCAGATTAAAATAATAGAGACCACGAAAGGCCCATGTGAGAAGCGGCTGAGCGTCCATCCCCATTACCGTGCCGTTTGCAATCACCTGCGTTCTGAGAACTCCAACGGCCAGATCCATGACCAGCGTAAGCACGATGGGCAGCGCCAGCCATCCGGTAACGTCAATATCGCGCAGGCGCTTGGCGCTGACGATCGCGAGACCGACGACAAGCAGGTCCATAAAAAGGGATAGAGCGATCATGTAACGGGGAAAGCTGACAAGATCGGCGTTGAAGAGCTTATCGAAAAAAATCGGCGCATACATCACGATGACCGGTGACCAATACTGCACCAGAATCAGAGGAAGCGCGATTAGCGCATAAGGAATCCGCGATAGCCGTCCGCCGAACAGAAACGTCCACATGATGCCTTCCCCTGTTTTGGAGGAGACAATCACGCTGGGGTTGTTCTGTAAAGTCAGATATCGGCCTGGCTGAGGATCAGCGTACCGTTCGTGCCGCCGAAACCGAACGAGTTCGACATGACGGTTTCAAGCTGCACATCCTTGCGTTCGCGCAGGATCGGCATGCCCTCGAACGCCGGATCGAGATTTTCGATATGGGCGCTCTCAGCCGCAAAACCGTTCTGCATCATCAGCAGGCAGTAGATGGCTTCCTGCGCGCCGGCCGCGCCCAGGCTGTGGCCCGTCAGCGACTTGGTCGACGAGATCAGCGGCATGTCGTTGCCGAAGACATTGCGCACCGCTTCCATTTCCTTGGCGTCGCCGACCGGGGTCGAGGTCCCGTGCGGGTTGAGGTAGGCGATGCGGCGGTTGCCAGCACCGCGCATGGCCAGCTTCATGCAGCGTTCGGCCCCCTCACCGCTTGGGGCCACCATGTCGTAGCCGTCCGAATTGGCGGCATAACCGACAATTTCGGCGATGATGTTGGCACCACGCGCCTTGGCGCGCTCGTAGTCCTCAAGGATGACCATACCGGCGCCGCCGGCGATGACGAAGCCGTCGCGGTCACGGTCATAGGCGCGCGAGGCGACCGACGGTGTGTTGTTGAAGTTGGACGACATGGCGCCCATGGCATCGAACAGATCGCTGAGCGTCCAATCGAGCTCTTCGGTGCCGCCGGCGAACATCAGGTCCTGCTTGCCCATCATGATCTGTTCGGCGGCGGCGCCAATGCAGTGCACCGAGGTCGCGCAGGCCGAACTGATCGAATAGTTCAGCCCCTTGATCTCGAACCAGGTGGCCAGCGTTGCCGACGGGCCGGACGACATGGCCTTAGGCACGGCGAACGGCCCGATGCGCTTGGGCGAGCCCTTTTCGCGTGTCGTATCGGCGGCTTCGACGATGGCGCGCGTTGAGGGGCCGCCCGAACCGAACAGGATGCCGCTCATCTCGTTGGAGATGTCGTCCTTTTCCAGGCCGGCCGAGGCAATGGCCTGTTCCATGGCGATGTGCCCGTAGGCGGTGCCGGGCGCCAGGAAACGGGCGGCGCGGCGGTCAACCATCTGGGTCCAGTCGCCGATCTTGGGCGGGGCATGGACCTGGCACTTGAAGCCGTGCGTGCGATAATCCTCGGCAAAGACAACGCCCGAGCGGGCGTTGCGCAGCGAGTCGGTCACCTCGTCCGCACCCGTGCCGATCGACGACACAATCCCCAGACCTGTCACCACAACTCTACGCATTCCGCAAATCCTGAATTCTGTTAGTCCATCCCCCGGCAGCCGTCATTGGAACGCGGCTTTAGCCCAGTTCCTTGGCATCGAACAAACCGACACGCAGTCCGGATGCCTGATAGATAAGCTTGCCGTCGGCTTCGACAACCCCGTCGGCGATGCCCATGATCAGCTTGCCCGACATGACGCGCTTCATGTCAATCTTATAGACGACCTTCTGCACCTTGGGCGTGACCTGGCCGGTGAACTTGACCTCGCCGACGCCAAGGGCGCGGCCGCGACCGGGATTGCCGCGCCAGCCCAGGTAGAAGCCGACCAGCTGCCACATGGCGTCCAGCCCCAGGCAACCCGGCATGACCGGATCGCCGATGAAGTGGCAGGCGAAGAACCACAGGTCCGGATTGATATCGAGTTCCGCTTCGATATAGCCCTTGTTGTTGGCGCCGCCGTCTTCGGTGATGCTGACGATGCGATCGAACATCAGCATCGGCGGAGCGGGCAACTGAGCGTTGCCGGGTCCGAACATCTCCCCCCGCGCGCAGGCCAGCAGGGCTTCATAATCGAGGGAGTTAGGACGCTCTGACATAGACGGATAGGCTCCACTGCGGCCACAGGGCCGATGTAACGAATTGACAGGTTGCGTTACACGACACCGCGCAATGGCTCAATTGTTTTTTATTGATGTTGTTTTTGCAGAGCCAGGACGGAACTACCGGCCAGCGAACAGGTCCGGGCGGCGGCAGACCGCCTTATCTTGCGTTCCCCACAACGATCCCTCCGGCGCCCAGCCACTGACCGTGCCGACACTGATCTTGCACCAGCCCTTCTTGCACTTGTCCAATTGCGCCAGGCTGCGCGGACGCACATGGGCCTTCACCTTGCTGCCGGCGTCCGGTGAAGCGTGCAACTCCAGGTTCTTGGCGCCGTTCGGCACCAGGACGGTCTTCTGGCTCTGCAGCATGGTTTTGCTGACCCAGGCGACGCCTCCGTCGACATCGCATACCAGCCGCCAGTCGCGGGTTTCCGAGATGATCTGGACCGGCATGGACGCCTTGCGGTAGGTCCAGACGATGCGGCTGTCCTTGCTGGGTCCCTTGCGCGCATAGACTTCGTTACGACGCAACATGGCCCAGCGCGGCACGGGACTGCCCGACGGTGTATCAAAGCTTTTCGTTTCGGCGTGGGCGGGCGCGCTCCACGCTATAAATACCAACGCCGTCAAGGCGATGAGAGTCGCAAAAGCGCTTGACCACACTGTCAAGGGCATGGGAAAGGCTTGGACCTGAACTCTGGACGGATTACGCGGCATTCGGGGACACTGACCCTGTGGTAGCTAATACCAATAAAAGGTGGGGCGCATGATTCCGTCGCAAGGGTTCAGATTTGGTTAACAAGACCCTAATCGCCGAAATCCTTATGGGTCCAGAAGGCTGTTGATGAGCAACCCGAAACTCAAAGTCATCCTGACCGTCAAATTGCCCGACGCCGTCGAAACGCGCATGCGCGAGCTGTTCAACACCACCCTGTGGCTGACGCTCGACCAGATGCCTCGCGACAAACTGTTCGAAGCCGCCAAGACCGCCGATGTGCTGGTCAGCTCGATCAATGACCGCCTCGACGCCGAGTTCTTCGACGAATGCGGCGAGCAACTTAAGATGATCGCCAATTTCGGCGTCGGTTACGACCATATCGACATTGTGCGCGGCTCGGAAAAAGGCATCATCATCACCAATACGCCGGGCGTGCTGACCGAAGACACGGCCGAAATGACCATGGGCCTGATCCTGGCCGTATCGCGCCGCTTCGTCGAAGGCGCCGAGATCGTACAGAAGGGCGAATTCTCTGCCTGGTCACCGACTTTCATGCTGGGCCGCCGCGTCTTCGGCAAGCGCTTAGGCATCGTCGGCATGGGCCGCATCGGCCAGGCCCTGGCCCGCCGCGCCCGCGCCTTTGGCATGAGCGTTCACTATCATAACCGCAAACCGGTTTCGGCGCGGATCAGCGACGACCTGCAGGCAACCTATTGGGACGACCTCGATCAGATGCTGTCGCGCATGGACGTGGTGTCGATCAATGCGCCGGGCGGATCGGGGACGCACCACCTGCTGAGCGCAGAACGGCTGGCCAAGCTGCAGCCGCACGCCCTGCTGGTGAACACGGCGCGCGGCCAGATCGTCGACGAGCAGGCCCTGGCCGCCATGCTGCGCGACAAGCGCATCGCCGGCGTCGGCCTCGACGTCTATGAGCGCGAGCCGGCGATCAATCCAGAACTGATCGGCCTGCCCAACGCCATCCTGCTGCCGCACATGGCGTCCTCGACCATCGAGGCGCGCCAGGACATGGGCGACCGCGTCATCCTGAACGTCAAGACCTTCCAGGACGGCCATCGTCCGCCGGACCGCGTTATCCCGGCGATGCTGTAATTGGCTTTTTGCCAGTCCTGCGTTATGCTCTGGCCATGAGCAAACTTACGCATGAACAACAGACCTGGCTGGATGCGCGCATCGCAAGCGGTGAGTTCGCATCTGAGGACGAGGCTTTAAGCCAGCTCATTTCCGAACGCATGTCAGCGGAAAACGACAACCTGTCCTGGGCACTTCAATACGTCGAACAGGCGCGTTCAAGCGTGGCTCGCGGCGAAGCACTGACGCTTGAAGCGCACAAAGCCCGCAACGCCGCCCGTTTGGCTGCGCTTGGCGACTAATGCCAACCGTCCAGGTTTCCCCTGAAGCGGACAACGACACCGCCGACATTATTTCGTACCTGGCGGCCGAAGCCGGCAAGCGGACCGCGGTAAAGTATATCGGACTACTGGAGCACCTGTACAATCAGCTGTCAGAGTTTCCTGACAGCGGTGCGCCACGCCCTGCTCTTGGGTCACGGGTCCGGATCGGTATCGTGTCGCCCTTCATTGTCATCTATGAGCACGACGCTTCAATGGACTTAGTGACCATTCTGCGCATTGTGCATGGCAATCGGCGCATCACGGAAAAACTGCTGTCACGGTGACCGAAAACTTTTTCACAGGATTCGTGATTTAGGCCCTTGCAATGATTTCAGGCTTCCGTCTATAAGGCGCCCCTCTCCGGCAGACATCTCCAACGGATGACTGCTCCGAAAGGCCTCTGAGGCCTCAGGATTAATGAGCGGGCGTAGCTCAGCGGTAGAGCGCCACCTTGCCAAGGTGGATGTCGAGAGTTCGATCCTCTTCGCCCGCTCCAATCTCCTTCCTTTATTTTTCTTCTTTTTCAGCCTTTTCGACCAGGCGGCTGTGCGTCTGTTCGTCCGGTTTCTTTTCCAGGATGCGCTGATCGGGATCGGGCATGGCGCCGGATGGCCGGTGCGATTGGCTTTGTCGGTCTTGTTCATCGATGCCTCCTAACCGATCCTTGGACCGTTGCTGGTCAAATCGTGGCGCTTTTCTTCATTGTAGTCGGACGTGCCGTTATCGGCTTCCAGAACCGCGTCGGCGGGCAGGTTCTCCTGTTTCAAGACGCGATTGTCATGCCGCGCCGGCTCGGGCTGACGCGTCAGCGTATCGCCGCCCTTATCGGCATCGTCGACAACGCCCTGGACGCGGTTGACCACTTCTTTCTGTCGCGGATTGTCCTTGATCGTCATAGCAAAACTCCTATCGTTCGCGATGAACGATAGGAGTGATGAGCTAAGGTTTCGCTCCGGTTGACCGGCCGAAAAAGCAAAAGCGCCTAAACCAGACCGGCAGCTTGCGACAACTCGACGGCGTCGCGCGTGGCCTTTTCATAGTCGTCGTTGAGCGGATTATATTCCAGGCCCAGGACCCCCTTGTAGCCCGCCGCGCGAATGCCCTTCAGCAGGTTGACGTGGTTGACCTCGCCCGTACCGGGCTGGTTACGGCCCGGCACGTCGCCAAGCTGGACATAGCCCACCTGGTCGATGCCCGCCTTGAACTTGTTGATCAGGTCGCCTTCCTCATGCTGCATGTGGAAGAAGTCCCATTGAATCTTGACCATCGGCGAATTGACCGCCCGGCACATGGCCACAGTGGGCCGCGAGCCGTTGAGCAGGAAGTTCAGGTGGTTGACGTGGTTGAACGGCTCGACCAAAGCCATCAGACCGGCGTCTTCCAGCATCGGCGCGATGCGCATCAGACCGACTGTATAGCTGACCAGCATGTCTTCGCGCGACATGCCCTCGGTATTATAGTGGCCCACCAGGGTGATCTGGGAACACCCCATCACCTTGGCGTCGGCGATGGCGTCCTTGATCATGGCGTCCAGCTCGCCGTACTTGGCCGGGCTGGTAAAGGCCGGCGCCGCCGGAGCGAACTGCGAGACCTTCAGGCCGTGCTTGTCCAGTTCCGCGCGGATCGCCTGGGCATCGACACCGCCGTCGCGCCGTGCCGGCCAGAACTCGACCGTTGTGAAACCGTATTTCGCCGCCAGGGCGAAACGTTCGATGAAGGGCGTCGAGCGGAACCACATGTCGATATTGCAGGCGTAGGGCGCAAGGGCCGCCTTGGCATCAACCTTGGCCGGCTTGGCCGGTTTGGCCGCCTGGGCTGCCGTCGCAGCCGCCATCGCGACACCACCCGCCAGCATGGCCGACCTGCGTGTCAATTGTCCCTTATCCATGTGTCCCTCCATCTATTAGCTCCAATTGTCTGATATTTGGAGCGAACCTACGCTGAGGTTTCAGGACGCGCAACCTCATCTTACCGGGTCATTATATTTCCGCCGCGTACGGCATATTTCAAGAAAACGGCGAACATCCTAGCCCTTGCCTCCTCGACAATCAAAACAAGGAGGACGTCATGGGTAAGGGTATTCTGCTTTGGCTTCTGGGGGTGCCAATTCCCATCATCATCCTGCTCTACCTGATCTTCTAAAGGGGCACGGACATGGACACCCCTTCCGAATCCATCGGCCGGCATGACCGGCCGAATATCGAATCCAGCCAATCCGGTATTCACTGGGCCGCCATACTGGGCGGCGCCGCCGCGGCCGCCGCTACCACGCTTATTCTCATCCCGCTTGGCTCGGCGCTTGGCTTTGCCTCTTTCTCGGTCTTCACCGCCAATGCCGAGGACGCCCTCGAAGTCGGCGCCGGCCTGGCGATCTGGCTTGTCGTCATGCAATGGCTGTCGTCAGGCGTCGGCGGCTATCTGGCCGGGCGGATGCGCGTCAAATGGGCTGACCTGCATAGCGATGAAGTCTTCTTCCGCGACACGGCGCACGGTTTCCTGTCTTGGGCGATCGCCTCGCTGTTCATGGCGTTTCTATACATCTCCGCCGCCGGTTCGGTGCTGCAGACGGCGTCCAACATCGCCGCCGGTGCCGCCGAAAACAACCGGCTGGCCTATAATGCCGAAAGTCTGTTCCGGGGTGCCACGACGCCATCGACCGACGCCAGCGCCGAAGCCGGCCGGATCATTGCCCAAGGCATGACCGAAGGTACTGTTACCCCCGCTGACCGAGCCTACCTGGTGCGTCAGGTGATGGCGCGCACCGGTGTCGCGCAACCCGAAGCCGAGGCGCGCGTCAACGCCGCCATCGGCAACGCCGAAGCCGCGAAGAAAAAGGCGGCGGAGACCGCGGAAAAGGCACGCGAAGCCATGGTCGCGCTGCACTTTGGCCTCTGCTTGTCCTTGTTGGTCGGCGCCTTTATCGCCAGCGTCGCCGCGGCGCTCGGAGGCCGGCTGCGCGACAAGCATTAAACCGCCCCCACTGCGGTCCTGATAACCGCAGTGGGCCTTTTCCCCGGACTTCCGCTTCGCTTGTGCGATAGCGCTCGCGATCCGGCCAAGTGGTCGACGCCCTCGTGTGGCTGGCCATGGTTCGCGCCGAGGCGAAAGCCACAGTGCCCGCCGGATAGCGACAGCTTCAGCTCTCAGCCTAATCGCGCTTAAACATTTGTGATGTAAGATAATTACCTTGCAACTCTCTTCAGGTACGGTTTTTGCTAGAAACCGTCCACAGGGCGAAAAGTGTCGCGAATTGCATCAGCGGCACTCCGTCAGGCGAAGACCGGCTAAGGCAAGGGTTAATAAGCGCGTATGTTGTTGACGAGCGAGCAAGATCTGATTTTGGTCCTTGGCATCGTCGCCGCGGTGCTTCTGGCCCTGTCGATTGGCGCCGGCGTGCTGGCGGCCATGAAGTCCATGCAGGTCCGCCAGTTCCAGGACCTCCTGTTCAAGGCTGAGCGCAAGATCGACACCCTGGAGCGACGGATGTTCAACGTGCTGAACGCCGTCCCCGTGGCCCTGGTCGAAACCGATGCGTCGGGCAAGTTCACCTTTGCCAACCGCGCCGCCCACACACTCTTGGGCCGCAAGGACAATGAGCTGATCGGCCTGCGCTTCCATTCGGCGACCTGGGGCATCACATTTCCTGATGGCCGTGTTGTCCCCGCCGACATGCTGCCGATCGCGCGCACCCTGCGCGGCCAGACGGTAAAGGGTTTCCAGCACCTGATCGTCAACCACGGCAGCCACGAAAAGATCCTCGTCAGCGTCACCTCCATGCCGATCATGAACGGTAATGGCGAGGTCATCGGCTCGACTTCCGCCATGGTCGAACTGGAAAGCAATGCCGGCGAAGGCGTGGACGACCTGACCGGCCTGTGGCGCGGCCACTGGTTCACCGCCGCCGCCCTGCCCTTCTGGGGCCTGGACGCCAAGGGCCAGATCGTCGACGTCAACAATGCCGCGCTCGACGCCTTCGACCTCAGACGCGAGGACGTGCTGGGCAAGACCTGGACGCATATCTTCGTCAGCGACGCCGATTTCCAGAACGCCATCAACTATCTCGGCGATGCCCAGGACCAGACATCGCCGCACAATGAAAAAACGATCCCGCTGACGCTAAAAGGCGCGGAGGGTGAACGCGCCATGATCGTCAGCGCCTGGGCCGTGCACACCCACGAAGGCGGCGAACACGGCATTACGGTCATGGCCCTGCCAGCGCCTGAAGCGCCGGCTCCGGCCGCAGAGGAGACACCCATGGCCTTCAAGCCAGCCTCGGAACTCACCGACGACGACGCCCAGGAACTGGAAGACCTGCGCAATGCCGAGGTCGCCCTGGCGTCATTGGGCATCGGGGTCTGGCAGTACGATCCTGAAGCGGAGACCATTGTCGAGGACGAAGGCATGCGACGGCTGATCGGCCGCGAATATGCCGGCGGTCCAACCCTGATTTCCGACAACGACCAGTCGCGCGCCGACACCGCCTTCGCCGACCTGCTGAGTGGCAAGAGCGACGCCCTGAACCTCGATATCCGCGTGGTCGACAAGGACCAGGAACGCTGGATCACCATGCGCGGTCAGGCCGAAACCACGGACACCGGTGAACGCCAGATATACGGCGTGGCGTTCGACTCGACCGCCCTCAAAGCTGCTCAGCCATCCGAAGTCGTCATCCAGCCGGTAACCGGCCTGACCGTCGCCGACGTCGAAGCTGCCCGTAAGGAAGCACTGGAAACTGCCCGTAAGGAATATGAAGCGAAACTGGAAGCCGCTGTTTCTGAACAGCCCGGCGTCTACGGCTGGTCGGATGCGCCCATGCCTGTAACTCAGGCCGATCCGGCTATCGCCGAAGAAAACGCTGCGTTAAAGGCGAGGCTCGAAAACCTCGAGGCCGAACTCGCCGATGCGGCCACCTACCAGGGTACGCTTCAGCAGGAGATCGAGGCGCTGAAAACACGCCCGGAACCCGAAGCGCCGGAACCGGTTGTCGTGCGAGAAGCCGATCCGGCCATAGTCGAGGAAAATGCCGCGCTGAAGGCCAAGCTGGAAACCCTGCGCGCCGAACTGAACGACGTGACCACCTATTATGGCGGATTGCGTGACGAGATCGCCCTCCTGAAAAGCCGCCCGGAACCCGAAGCGCCGGAACCCGTCATCGTCCGTGAACCTGATCCGGCTGTGATCGAGGAAAACGCCCTGCTGAAAGCCAGGGTCGAAAATCTGCAGGCTGAACTGGCAGATACCACAATCTATCACGGTACGTTGCAACAGCAGATCGCGGCGCTCGAAGCGCGTCCGGCACCGGTTGCCGATACATCGGCTTTTGACGCACGGATTGCCGCGTTGGAAGCACAGTTGAAGGACACGGACGCGGCGCGCAACGAGCTTCAAGTGCAGTTGTCCGACATTCTGCTGGCGCCCAAGCTGGTCGAAATGAAGGACGAGCGCGACAGCCAGATCGAACGTCTTAGCGAAGAACTTGAACAGGCAAGGGCTCAGAGTGAAGCCCTGGCGGCTAAGCTTGATGCCATCGCCTCGGCGCCACCGCCCAAGCCCGATACACGCGAATGGGAAGAAAAGGTCGCCACCGCGGAGTTCGAAACGCGCAAGTGGCACGCCGCCTATGAGGACGTGCAGGCGAAGCTGGCCGCCGTGCCCCCGCCGCCCGCCGTCGATATCGATGCCCTGACCCGACGTCTCGATGAACTGCAAACCAGCCTGAACCAATCGCTGGCACAGCAAGCGGAGCTTCAGGCCAACCTTGCCCAGTCGCTGACGCAACAGACCGAGCTGCAGAACAGCCTTGCCCAAGCCAGTGCCCAGCAGAACGAAGCGCAGGCGCGGGTCGAGCAATTGTCGACGGCACTTTCAAACGCCCGCCGCTTCGAAACGGTCGGCCGCCTGACCGGCGACGTTGCCCAGGACTTCGCCCAGATGCTGGGGGTCATCAACGGTGCACTCGACGTCATGAGCCGCCATGCCGAAAACGAGCAGATCAAGAAGCTGTCCGAAGCGGCCCTGGCCGCCGGCAAGCGCGGTGAACGCCTGACGCGGCAGTTGCAGGCCTTCCAGTCGGACGATTACTAAAGCCTCTGGTCTTTGGTGACCGACACCAAGTAAGATACCCCACCACCGCATCTAGCGCTTCGCGCGTCGTGCGGTCCCCCCTCCCCGGCATAGCCAGGGAGGTATAGGTCGGAGCAAGCACGCCTTCTTTATACCTCCCCAGTGTGCTGGGGAGGGGGACCGCACGAGTGAAACATTGCGCAAGCAATGGCGAACGAGATGTGGTGGTGAGGGTTCTTGTTCAGGTGCAGCATGGCGCGATACAAATTGAAAGCTGAGGATACGCGCCTGTGGGCTCTGGTCACAGCGACGGTGCGACCGCACAAGGCCTCGCGTGTTGAACCGCCAGCACCCGAGATCGAAACCGTCCATGTCGCTGACATGCCAAAACCGATGGTTGCCGAGAAGCCTAAGCCCCTGCCGCTTACGCCTTTTGCCATCGGTCAAGCAGTCAAGCCGCACACGGGTTACAAGCTTTCTTTCGACAGCCCGAAGTTCGAACCCGACCCGATCGAGCCGCGCCGCAAACGCCGGCTGTCGCGCGAACGCGATCCAATCGAGGCGCGGCTGGACCTGCATGGGCTGAACAGCATCGCCGCCGAAGCCCGCCTCAAGGCCTTCGTGCAACAGGCCTATGCCAATGACTATCGCGCCGTGCTGGTCATCACCGGCAAGGGCATGGCGGAAAACGGCATATTGAAGCGCAATGCGCCGGAGTGGCTGGCTGACCCGGCGCTGTCACACATCGTCGCCGGCATCAGCCAGGCCCACGCCCGCCATGGCGGCAGCGGCGCCCTCTATGTCGCCTTGAAGCGGCGCAGCACTTAAAACTCCGGATGCGGCTTGGCTTGCGGCGCTGGCTTCTGGCGTGACAGGAACCAGAACAGGACCGCGCCGATCGGCAGCCAGAAATGCAGTCTCGCTGCCTGGAACAGCGGTTGCTCGAACAGCGCCTGCGGAGCACGGAAATTGGCGAAATCCATCGCCAGGCTGGCGTCGCCCCAGTTGAATGTGAAGTGGCATATGCCCAAAGCAACAAAGATCGCCCACGGCCAGCGCCAGGCAACGCGTGGCCGGGTCAGCGCGACATAGAGCGTCACAAGGCTGAAGACCAATATCGCGCTCGCCAGCATAAGGACAGCGTAGTGCACCGGCTGCTTACCTGTCAGGCTAAATCTCAAAGCCTTCACGTCTGCATTGGACAGGCGGTTAAGATTGAAGCTGGTAACCCGAACGCCCTTGTCGTCTTCGGTAAACCAGGTCGTCGTCACGATGACCTTGTCAGGAAAATAGTGCGCGATAACGATGTTGCGGGTCGTCCAGTTTCCCCCGGAAGTGGAAGCCACCGCATTGACGTGATAGCCCAGAATGCGCACGGATTTCGGCTTTTCGTTGGTTGAATAAGCGGCGATTTGCGGCACGGCCTTATAGAAATCGTCAGTGAGGATCGACGGATCGCTTTCGCGTTGGAGGGCCGGAATATCCTGACGCCGCATCATGTCGGCATAGCTTTCGGCCCGCCGAAACGTGGGCTCAGGCTTGAGCGCCGTTATTAGCGGATCAGTCGGCTCATCGGCTGAATAATAGTCCGGCACCATCACCGCCGAACTGATTGCTGTCGCCAACAGCAACAGGCACACTATGCCAGCTAAAATCTTCTTCCACATGACAAGCCCCCCAATATGCGGGAGGCTAACACAGGGCGCGGTTTAGTCAAATCAGCCCGCGTTCCTTCGCCAGTTCGTTCAGATTGACGCGTGGGCGCGGACCGAAGTGGCTGATCACCTCCGCCGCCGCCAATGACCCCAGTTTCGCGCAGGTTTCGATATGCAGGCCTTGCGTCAGCCCGTACATGACACCCGCCGCGTACTGATCGCCGGCGCCGGTGGTGTCGATGACCTTATCGACCGGCGCGGCCGCGACCGAGTGCGTGTCCTCGAACTTGATCGCCACCGAGCCTTGCTCCGAACGCGTGACAAAAGCCAGGTCGACCTTTGACCGCAAATAGCGCAACGCCTTGAAGAAATCGTCCGTTTGGAACAGCGACAGCAGTTCACCTTCATTGGCGAAGACCAGGTCAATGTGGCGCTCGATAAAGGCCAGCAGGTCGGTCCGCCAGCGATCGACGACGAAGGTGTCCGACAGGGTGATGGCGGTCTTACGGCCGGCGGAACGCGCGATCTGCGCCGCCTTGGCAAAGGTCTCGCGGCCCGATGGCGAGTCGAACAGATAGCCCTCCAGATAAGTGATCTGCGACGACCGGATAATATCAGCGTCCAGATCTTCAGGGGAGATCAGGGCAGCGGCCCCCAGATAGGTCGCCATGGTGCGCTGGCCATCCGGGGTGACGTTGATCAGGCAGCGGCCGGTACGGGCCGGATCGTCATGCAGCACTGGCGTGTTGAAAGTCACGCCCATCTTCTTAAGGTCACGGGCGAAGACTTCCCCCAGTGTATCGTGCGCCACCTTGCCGACATAGGCGCACTTGGCGCCGAAAGAGGCTGCTCCTGCGATGGTGTTGCCGGCCGACCCGCCCGATTCCTGCTCACTGTCCGCCATGGCCTCGTAAAGGCTGGTGCCGCGATGCGTATCGATTAGCGTCATGGCGCCCTTGTGCAGGTCGTGCGTCTTCAGGAAGGCGTCATCCGCGGGAGCCAGAACATCGACAATGGCGTGGCCAACAGCGGTGATGTCGTAGGTCAGTTCCATGGAGAATCCGGAAAAATCGGTTGCTTCGAAAGGTTTGTCGGGGAATAGAGCGTCCATGCCCAAGACGCTACTGTTTTTTACGCCCGATCCCGCCACTCCGTCGCACCATGGCCGCTGGCCCGCCGTACTTGACGGCTATCGCGAAGCCTTGAAGGGCCTGGATGTCGAGATCAGCGCGCAAGCCTGGTCAGAACCGGTCAGCAAGACCTACGACCTCATCTGCCCGCTGGTCGCGTGGGGCTATCATAATGCCCCCGACCGCTTCCGTGCTGCCCTTATGGCATGCAAGGACGCCGGCCAGCGCGTCTTCAACCCGGCCGATATCGTCAGTTGGAACGTCGACAAACGCTACCTGCGCGACCTGGCCGAAGGCGGAGTGCGCATCATCCCGACGCACTTTGTCGAACGCATCAGTGATCAGGCCATCGCTCAAGCCCGCGCCGATTTCGGTGACGCCCTGGTGTTGAAGCCCGTCGTGTCGGCCGGCGCCAAGAACACCCTGGTCTGGCGTCCAGGCCAGACGACCGCCTTTGCGTCCGTCGACGGCGGCGCGGATAGCGGCAAGGCCGGTCCGCCGCAGGGCGCGGCCATGATCCAGCCCTTCATGCCGTCCATCCAGGACGAAGGCGAATGGTCGTTGCTCTTCTTCGCCGGTCAGTTCTCGCACGCCGTTCTGAAGACACCGAAGTCCGGAGATTTCCGCTCACAGCCCGACTATGACGCCCATCTGCGTACCCTGCCCCCACCGCCGGAAGCCATGATGCTCGCCGCCGCCGCCATCGACTATATCGGCGCGGACCGCCTGCTCTATTCCCGCGCCGACATGGTGCGCGACGCCGAGGGCCGTTTCTGCCTGATGGAGCTGGAGCTGATCGAACCCGACCTGTATCTCGGCTATTCGGACGGCGCCGCCGACCGCCTGCGCCATGCCTTTGAGATCGCCCTCTTCGGCGGCTGCGCCTGCCATTCGTGACGCGCGGCCGATACCGCCCCTCGCTCACATACTTTTCGCTTGAAAAATATTAATGGCGGGCGCTTAGTTCCGCTTTCATAAATTGGCTGGGGCCAAGCCAAAAAAACACATGACCAATGCCGCCGCCAGTCCGCGGCTCGCGCAGGCGCTCTTTGTTGATGACAGCGCCGCCGAGATCCGCTTAGTCACCGAGTTGCTGAACCGGGCCTGCGTGCAGTTCGACGGTCACTGGGTAAGCTGCGGCGAAGACGCCCTGGGGTTTCTGCGGCGGGAACAAGGGTTTGAAAACGCGCCCCAGCCCGATATCATCTTCCTCGACCTCAACCTGCCCAAGCTCAGCGGCGCCAAGGTGCTGCAGATCATACAGACCGACCCAAGCTTAAGCCGCATCCCGGTCGTTATCCTGAGCGGTTCCGATCATGAGGATGACGTCGTCAATGCCCGCGAACAGGGCGCGACCCATTATGTCGTCAAGCCGCTCGATTATCCCAAGCTGCGCGAAACCGTGACCCTGATCGACACTTTGCGCCTGGTCGCGCACGGCAGCGATTGGCACCTCACGCCAACCCCCTAAACGGACTGTTCCACGCCGATCTTGGGACAGAGGTCGCGGACAATGCAGATGCTGCATTTCGGCTTGCGCGCCACACAGACATAACGGCCGTGCAGGATCAGCCAGTGATGCGCCCGCGTCAGCCAGTGCCTGGGTATCAGCGCCATCAGCTGCTTTTCGACCTTGTCCGGCGTGCTGGCGCGGACCAGGCCCAGCCGGTGCGCGACCCGAAAGACGTGGGTATCGACGGCGATGGCCGGCTCGATATCCAGCTCGTTCAGCACCACCGACGCCGTCTTGTTGCCGACGCCCGGCAGGGATACCAGGTCCTCGCGGTTCAGCGGAACCTCGCCGCCGAACTTTTCCAGCAGGATCTCGCACAGGCGCATGACGTTCTTCGCCTTGTTACGATAAAGGCCGATCGAACTGATCATCCGCATCAGGCGCTCTTCGCCCAAATCCAGCATGGCGCGCGGATTGGAAGCGATGGCGTACAGAGGCCCCGTCGCCTTGTTGACCGCTACGTCGGTCGTCTGTGCCGACAGGGCGACGGCAACGACCAGGGTGAACGGATTGGTGAAGTTCAGTTCGGTGCGCGGGTCAGGCTTGTCCTGCTCGAAGCGCTCGAACAGAGTCTTGACCAGCTTGGGGTCCGGATTGGCGAAGGGGTCAGTGGTCATCAGCTTTTCGATTCCGGCGCTCCAGGAAACGGATCGGTTCATCGCGGAACAGGCCGTCGTGGTAGACCGCATAGCCCAGACGCGCCGCCAGTTTCAAGGACCGCGCATTGGCCGGTGAGATGATGCAGACCGTGCGCGGGATGTTCAGCTCCGTATCGGCATGATGCAACAGGGCGCTCATGGCTTCAAAGGCCAGTCCTTTGCCGTAAAAGGCCGGCGAGAGGCTCCAGCCGGTTTCCATGGCGCCGAACGGCGGATCTATGTCGCGGCGATAGTCGAACAGGCCGACGGTGCCGGCAAAGGCTCCATCGCCATCGACCAGCGCCCAGTTGCCATGGCCGAAGACCTGCCAGTGGCCGATATCGCGCAGCAACCTCAGCCAGACGGTTTCCGGCGTGAATGGACCGAAGCCGATATCGCCTATGAACACCGGGTCGGACCACAGCCGGCACAGCACGTCGAAGTCACTGACCGCCACGGGCCGCAGGGTTAGGCGTTCGGTCGTAAGAATGGTCATACCGTCTGCGTCTCCTGGCGCATGACCTCCTCCCACTTCAACCACTTCTCGGTGATGGCGGCATTGAGGTCGATGCCCTCGGCGCGCGCCATCAGCATGATCATGCAGATGACATCGGCCATCTCCATGGCGACATCGTGCCGGGCGCTTTCCGCGTCGCGGCGCGAACGGCCGGTCATGGCCAGGTAGGCCTGGGTCAGTTCGCCCATCTCTTCCTGAACCTTGAGCAGGTGCCAGTCGCCGCCGCGATCGACGTCATAGACCCTGCCATAACGGTCTGAAATGGTCTTCAGGCGGTCGATAAAAGGTTCCAGTTCCGGAAGCGGCAAAGCCATAGGGTCACCCGTTCATATTCTGTTCCAACCGTCTTAGGGCCGAATCTGCGGCGTGATCAAGAGGTCCTTACCTTATGTCTTACCAGACGCTATAGAGACCTCCATGACCTCCATCCTGTTTGTCTGCCTTGGCAATATCTGCCGCTCGCCTTTGGCCGAGGGCGTCCTTCAGCACAAGATCGACGCGGCGGGCCTGACGACGCGGTTCGTGCTCGACAGCGCCGGCTGCGGCGGCTGGCACGCCGGCGAACCGCCCGACCGCCGCTCGATCGCCGTGGCGGCCAGACACGGCGTCGCCATCGACACGCAGACCGCACGGCAGTTGAAAAGCGACGACTTCGACCGCTTCGACCTGATCCTCGGCATGGACCGCGACAATGTTGCCTATCTCAAGGCGCAGCAGCCGCGCGGATCGAAGGCCAGGGTCGCGCTTTATCTCGAAGAAGCCCTGGGCGAGACCAAGAATGTCCCCGATCCCTATTATGGGACGGACGCTGATTTTCAGAAGGTCTACGACCTGTGCAACCGCGCCAGCGACGCGCTTCTGGCCAGGCTGGCTACCCATTGATCCTCATGCAATTGTAAGCCATGGTGGCCGTTGCATTTGTATCAAGTGATAAGGCCCATGCTGCAAACCACCAACCCCGCGCTGTTCGAACGCGCCGACGCGCATATCAAGATCTGCAATGACCAGCTGAAGACGAGCACGCCCGAGCGGGTGGCCGATGCCTCGGTTTACGGCGCCGCGCACTTCAAGGCGTGGTCGCTGATGATCCGCAGCCCGGACCAGCAGGCGATGGCGGCCAATCGTGACGCTGCCATTGCTGACGCCGTCGAACAGTACAAGCGTATGTTCGAACAGAACTACGATCAGTACGTCACGAACTTCGACGACGTCCGCGAGTAGATATCACAATATGTAGCGGCTGAGGTCGGCGTCGCCGGCGATTTCACCCAGACGCTTGCGGACATAATCCGCGTCGATCGTGACGGTCTGGCCCGACATGTCCGAGGCCGTGTAGCTTAAGT
>CAMLPZ010000051.1 GCA_946482045.1 uncultured Asticcacaulis sp. | reverse complement strand
CGGTGACATCGCCTATGAGGTCCTGAATGGCCACTTTGAAGGGGCATTAGACCCGGCGGACGCACATAACCAGATCATTACGGACCTTATTTACGCTCAGCGTACGGCCAGCGGCAAGGTGGCCTACAGCGCCAATTTCACGGTGATCAAGCCTGTGGACATGTCGCGTTCGACCGGCGTCCTCTACGACATGATCCCGAACCGCGGAAATGGCGAAGCCCTTGTGCCTGATCCGTTTGGCCATGTGCATGTGATCGTCGGTTGGCAGGGCGATATCGCGGCGAAGCCGGGGCTTTACACTGCCCAGGTCCCCGTGGCCAGACGGGCCAATGGAGCGCCCCTGACCGGCCCCGTCTTTGTGCGCTTTGTCGATATGAAGGCGGGCACGCATACCCTCCCGCTCGTGGGCGGCCTGGGCGCCGGCGTCTCCCGTCCTTTGCCGGTGTCGCTGAAGACAAGCGCGGCCACGCTGTTTTCCCAGGCTTCCGACATCAGTCCGCAAGTCAAAATCCCGGCCGCGGACTGGGCTTTCGCGGACTGCAACCAGACCCCGTTTCCCGGCATTCCCGATCCAACGAAAATCTGCCTCAGGCGCGGGTTCGATCACCGGCTAAGCTATGGCCTGACTTACATGGGCAAGGACCCGCTCGTGCTCGGCATCGGCTTTGCCACCACGCGCGATTTCGCCAGCTTCCTGCGCTATGACCGAAGTCCCGAAAATCCATTGGCGGGTCACATCAAATGGGCCATCACCACGGGCACCTCGCAGTCCGGCAACTATGTCCGGTCGTTCATTCATCTTGGCTTTAACGCCGACGAGCAAGGCCGGATCGTCTTCGACGGCGCCAATCCGAACATCGCCGCACGGCAGGTGCCGTTGAACTTCCGCTTCGGCGTTCCCGGCGGCGCGGCCAACCTCTACGAACTCGGCAGCGAGGGTGTCCTATGGTGGGGGCGATATGCCGATACGTCGCGCGGGCTGAAAACCGCAAGCCTCCTGGACCGTTGCACTGAAAGCCGTACCTGCCCCAAGATCATCGAGACCTTCGGTGCGGCGGAAATCTGGAATTTGCGGATGTCGCCTAACCTGGTGGGCACGGATGCCAAGGCCGATATTCCGCTGCCGGAGACGGTCAGGCGCTACTACTTCCCCGGAGTCACCCACGGCGGCGCCCCGGAAAGCCCCAGCGGCGGCTTTGTAACCACCGCACGGCATAATCCGGCCATTGCCTGCACCCTGCCCGACAATCCCAACCCGTCCTTGCCGCTCTGGCGCGCCGCCGTTGCCAATCTTATCGATTGGGTCACGGATGGCACCCTGCCCCCAGCGAATGCCTATCCGACATTGGCGGGCGGCGATCTGGTGCCGCCGACCGCCGCGGCCATGGGCATGCCCCGCTTGCCGGGAGATGTAAAACCCGATGGCCTTGTCAATCCGTTCGTTCACCAGGACGCCGGTAAAGGATTCATCTCGGCCGACCTGAGCGGTGTTCCGTCCCGGATGCCGCCGCGCCAGATGCGCGTCCTGCCGACGCTTGTGCCACGCGTCGATAGCGACGGGAATGAGACTTCGGGGGTCCTGAGCGTTCAGATGCGCGTGCCGCTCGGCACCTATACGGGCTGGAACGCCCATGCTTCCGGCTACAACAAGGGAAAATACTGCCTCTTCCTCGGCGGCTTCATACCGTTCGCGCGAACGAAAGCCGAGCGCATCAGAAACAACGATCGGCGTCCCTCTCTGGAAGAGCGCTACGGCACGCACGACGCCTTCGTCGCCCTCGTCCGTTCGGCAGCCGCCGACCTGGTCGCGCAGCGGCGTCTGCTGCCGGCCGACGCCCGCGCAATTGTGACTGCTGCCGAGACCAGCGAGGTCCTGAAGTGAAAACACTCCTGGCAATAATGGCAATCGGCATGGCCGCCCTTGCGGGCGAAACCCATGCCACAGCGTGCGACGACCTGGCGGCACGCCCGCCGTCCGGCATGCGCATCACTGTCAGCGAACAGGCCTTGCCGGGGGTGCCGCCGGTTTGCCGCGTCCAGGGTCAGGTGTCGTCCGTTCCGGGCTCCCGGATCGGGTTCGAGCTGTGGCTTCCCACCAACGGCTGGAACGGCAAGTTCCAGATGGTCGGCAATGGCGGGTACAGCTCGGCCCTGGACACGCGCGCCATGACGGTGCTGATCCATCGGGGCTATGCCGTTGCCGCGACAGATACCGGTCATACGGGCGACGATCCGGACTTCGTCGTCGGTCATCCGGAAGCCTTAGCCGACTGGGGGCATCGCGCGGTCCATGAAACGGCGGTCGCCGCCAAGGCACTGATAGCCGGGTTTTACGGACACGCCCCCCGCTATAGCTACTTTTCCGGATGCTCAACCGGCGGCCAGCAGGCGCTGATGGAAGCGCAACGCTACCCGACGGATTTCGACGGGATCATCGCCGGCGCGCCAGGGAACAACCGCACACGGCTGAACCTCGGCTTTCTCTGGCTCTACCGTGTCAGTCACCGGTCCGACGGCAGCCTGATACTTCCGCCCGCCAAACTGCCCCTGCTGAACGCGGCCGTCCTGGACGCTTGCGCCGGCAAGGACGGCGGCCTGCCGGACGACCGCTTTCTCTCCGCACCCAACCGTTGCCGCTTCAAACCGGAAAGCCTCCGGTGCAAACGGAATGTCTCGGACCAAAGCCAATGCCTGACGCGCGACGAGGTCAAGGCCATCGAGGCGATCTATCGTGGCGCACACAATCCGCGCACACAGGCGCGGCTGTATCACGGCTGGGCCAAGGGGAGTGAGTTGGGCTGGCCTGCCTATTGGGCCAATCCTGCCAAGCCCAATGAGCCGGCGCGCATGAGCTTCTGGCGGCACTGGGTATTCCATGACCCGGACTGGACCGCGGACCGTTTCGATTTCGACCATGATGTCGCGCGTCTTGACGGGGCAGGTCGGTCGATAGATGCGGTCAGTCCCGACCTGTCCGCCTTTGCGAAAGCCGGTGGGAAACTGATCCAGTTTCATGGCGTGGCCGACCCGGTGGTACCGCCCGACGAATCGATCGCCTACTATGAACAGGTCGCGGCCGAGCTCGGCGATCCCTCGGACTTTTTCCGCCTGTTCATGGTGCCGGGCCTCGGGCACTGCCAGGGTGGGCCGGGGTTGACCTACGTGGCGGCCCAGGAAGCCCTGGAGCGCTGGGTGGAAGGTGATGAAGCCCCAACCACGCTGTTGGCCACGCGTTTCAAGTCGATGAACCCGGCCGATGGAGCGTCCTTCACGCGCCCTGTCTGCCCCTATCCGGCCCAGGCCATCTACGATGGCAAGAGCGACCGAATGACGGCGTCAAGCTTTACCTGCAAGGCCTCGAAAACCCGAGGATCAGACCGCATTTTGCGGTAAGGCGGCGTATCCCAGCACCTCGGCGGACTCGAACGCGCCGGGCAGTTCGGCCGCCAGCAAGGCCGAATAAAGTGCGTCCGCGGTCGTGCGCAGGCGCGCGTCCCGCCGTTTGATAATGACGATTTTCCGGGTCATCCCGTCCCCGCTTACCGCCCGCGCGACAACGTCCGGGTAGATGTTGATCTCGACAGCCGACGATGGCAGCATGGTCACCCCAAGGCCTGCCCGCACCATGCTGACGGCGGTTGCCATATAGGTCGCTTCGCAGGCGGGCTTGAGGGGCAGACCGCTGGCGGCAAAAGCCAGGTCCACCACGCGGCGTACACTTGTTTCCCGGTCCATCATGATGAAGGGATGAGCAGCCACGTCGGCGAGCGTTACGATGTCGCGTTCTGAAAGGCTATGGCCTGCCGGCATAACCAGCATCAACCGATCCTGACACAGGTCTACATATTCGAGATCGGCTTCGCGCTCGCCCTCCACCCCGATGCCGAAATCGACCTCTTCGGCGCGGACCATGCCGGCGATCTTCTTGCCGACAGCATCGCGCAGAATGAAGGACAGACCCGGATTGACGGCTTTGAAATCGACAAACAGCGAGGCCAGAGGCCCGGTGCAGAAACTCGGCAGGGCGGCGATACGGACGACGCCGCGTTCAGCCTCGGTGAATTCAGTCACATCGGCTATCGCGGCGTCGAAATCGCGGATAATGCGCTGAAACACCGGATAGAGTTCGCGCCCTTCGCGGGTCAGTTCCAGGACACGGGCACCGCGATCGATCAGCCTGACGCCCACCTGGTCTTCGAGCTGCCGGACCCGGACGGTCAGGGCCGGTTGAGAAAGAGAAAGCAGTTCGGCCGCCCGCGTAAAACTGCCCGCGCTGACGACGGCAAGAAACGCCCTGATCTGTCGCAGGTTGACATCCATCAACGCAAAATCCCCACTGTTGCCTATCCGCGTGTTGCGATATTCTCTAAGGTATTATGGCAGAATGCATGTTATGGCAAAGAGCACGTCACTAACCAAGCTGTTACCCATGGCAATCAAGTGCGCACAGCTCTGAATACGCAGTCAATTAAACATAAGATTTACTATGCATTTTTTGACACGTCTCTGATCCAATGACGTAAAAATATCCTTCATCGCTTTGTTGGAGTCGTCGAATGTCAGTGCGTATGACACGCGTCTATCCAAAAAGAACATGGCCAGGTGGTGCGAAATCGACGTCCAGCCGACCTTTTTCATGCCGAGACCGCGTACCTTGATTGGCTAAGACTTACGTCTTCAGGCCGAAGCTCTTACGAAGGCTACCGTCGAACACGTTCGCCGGCATGAACCGACGCAGGAAACTCAAAAGCATCGCCCGGCCGTCGGCCGGGCGGCGCATGCGGTAAGGGCCGTTGATGACAATCAAAATCTTTTTCGCAACGGTTACCGGCGGTGGCGCTGACTTGATCTGCCCCATCACGGACCTTGCCACGGTTTCTACCTCTGGGCCGTAGATGCCGAGCGGCTCACGCACCTGCTTCGTGTTGGTGTCGAGCCTTGTGTTCGTCCACGATGGCTGCACCAGGACGACACGGACATTGTGGCCGCGAACCTCATGATCGAGCGACTCGGACAATCCTTCGATCGCATGCTTGCTGCTGGAATAAAGCCCCATAAAGGGCGTCGGTAGGAAGCCGACGACGGAACTGATATTGACGATCAAGCCGCTCCTTGCCTTTCGCATAGAGGGCAGCACGGCCCGAATCATCCGCAAGGGCCCAAAGACATTTGTGTCGAACAGGGCCTGCGCTTCGTCGGTGGATGTCATTTCGACAGGCCCCATCAGAGACGCGCCGGCGTTGTTGATCAGAATGTCTATTCCGCCAGCATCGGACAGCGCCCAATCAACGAAGGTCGTGACGGAGTCTTCCTTTGTAACGTCAAGGCGTCCATATTTTATGTTCGCTGCCTGCGTTACGGCCTCGGGGTTTCTTACGCCGGCATAGACGTGGAATCCTTTTTGGGCCAGGAGGCGGGCGGTTGCCTCACCGATCCCGGAAGAGGCGCCGGTGATGACGACGACCTTTTTTTGCCTGGACATGGTTCGTTCCTTTTGTTCGCGAGAATTGGTAGCGTTATGCTCAAAGCCCTTCGGCCCGGTAGAGGGCTGCGGCTCGAATCGAACGCTCGGCATCGGCGTCGATCTGCGCGCGGCGGGATTGTTCGGTTCGGATGACCGAGGCCAGGAAGGCGATCTTCGGGATGAGGCCGGCCTGGTACTGGCGCGTGGCTTCAGCATGCAGACGATCCGATGCTTGAGCATCTGACGCCGCCAAGGACTGCCTCACGTCCGCCTGTTCGACCGCGCTCAGCTTCGTCCGCACGTCGGCCAGTGCGGCGACCGCAGTTAGGCGATAGCCTTCATAGGCCTCGATCTCACGGGCTGACGCCGCGTCGATCTGGCCCTTGATCCGCCCGAAATTCAGCAAGGGCCAATAGACCGTCGCGGCCACATTCCAGACGTCCGCCGAAGGCCGCACGCTGGTATCCTGATTGCCGAAAAAGGCGCCGATAGACAGGTCCGGAAACAAGGAGGCCTGGGCTGATCGTGTTGACGCACGTGCCGCCGTCAGGATGGCTTCCGCCGCCTGCATATCCTGGCGTTGGCGCAGAATGCTCATGGGAGCGTCGGTCGTGTCCGGATGACGCAGGTTTGGAACGGTCCCCGCAGTCGACAATTGCGCCCTGAGACTCATCTGGCCGTCGCCTGTGAGGACACTGATAGCGTTGATATATTCCTCGCATGCCTGGGTAAGCCTGCTAACGCCTGTGTCGGCAGCCCTCGCCTCGATCTCCGATGAACGGAATTGCCCCTCGGTGATCAGTCCTTTGCGCCATTGCTGCTCATAGCTCGCGGCAATTTCGTGGGCTGCTGCCGAGGTCGTCCGGAAACTCTCCAGATTCTGCTGGCACTGCCGCAAGCCGATATAGGTCGCGACAACCTCCAGTCGGACAGCGCCGCGAACCGCTTCCAGGGAAGCCGCGGAAGCTTTTGTTGCAGCTCCGGCCGCTTTCGAATTTGCCTTCAGCCCCCCGAACAGATCAAGGTCGTAGCTGGCGTTAAGCTGCCCTTGCGTGATGTCGATCGTACGGTTGCCGTAAGTCAGGCCAATATCTCCGCGCTGCGCAACGCCCGTGGCGCTTATGTCGGGGAACAGAAGCGACCGTGCCATGACATGGGTGGCGCGGGCCGCCTTCAATCGCGCCTCGGCCATCTTGACTTCGTGGCTGTCGCGGCTTGCCGCTTCGATCAGAGCCAGAAGGACCGGGTCGGCACCTTGCGTCCACCAGGCCTTCGCTTGGGGCACGGTGTCGCTTGTCGCAACCCCGTTCACCGTGGCCCAACTGACAGGTGTAGGCGCAGCCGGCAGGTGGGCGGTGGGCGTCGAGCAGCCGGCAAGCAGGGCCATGGTTGGCAAAAGGATCAGGACGTTACGCATGGGAAATCTCGCTTTGCGGCTTGCGGACCTTGAACCAGAAGGCATACAGCGCCGGGAGGAAGACGAGCGTCAGCACGGTGCCGACACCGACGCCCCCGATCAGAACGAAGGCCAGTGCGCCCCAGAAAACCGAGTGGGTCAGGGGGATGAAGGCCAGCATGGCCGCCACGGCCGTCAGTATGACCGGACGGGCCCGGTGGACGGTGGCTTCGATGACGGCGTCATAGTCCAAAGCACCTTGTGCCTTGTTGTCGTTGATTTGCTGTACAAGGATCAACGTGTTGCGCATCAGGATGCCCGACAACCCGACCAGGGCCAGGATGGCGTTGAAGCCAAAGGGCTGATCGAAGAGCAGCAAGGTGGGCACGGCGCCGACCAGACCAAGCGGGGCCGTCGCAAAGACCATCCACATGGCGGCAAAGGATCTAACCTGGATCATCAGCACGACGAGCGTCAAAAGGATCATCACCGGCACGACGGCAACGAGCGCGACATTGGCCTTGGCGCTTTCCTCGACGGCGCCGCCGGTATCGATGCGGTAACCGGCCGGCAAATTCGCCTTGATCGACTGCAACTTCGGCAGGATCTTCGCCGTGACGTCCGGCGGCTGGACGCCGTCGCGCACGTCGCCCTGCACGCTGACGAACAGATCGCGGTCATAGCGTTTGATCTGCTGGCCTTCGCTGTCCACAGTCGGATGGACGACGGCGCTTAAGGGAATGGCCTGGCCGATAGTGTTCGTCACTGTCATGCCGGCGAGATCGGAGGGCGAGCGTCTTTCGGCCTCTGGGGTGCGCAACACCACGTCGACCGTGCGAGTCCCGTCGCGAACCTGGGTCGCCTGCACACCTGACACCAAGCCTTGCAGTTGGAGTTCGACCGATTGGCGGGTCAGGTTCAGCTGCGCCAGGCGGGCGTCATCGATGGCGTAGTGCATAACCGGTGTCTTGTCGCCCCAGTCGAGATGCGGATCGAGAACATCGGGGTTCTGTTGCATGACGCCCCGAACCTGCTCGGCGATCTTCATAATGCCAGCCTCATCGGGGCCAACGACACGGAACAGCACGGGATAGGGCACCGGCGGCCCGAACAGGAACTGCGTCACGCGCACGCGGGCCTGGGGATAGCGGCCTTCGTTCACCCATTTGCGGATACGATCTTTAAGCCGTGCGCGCGCCTCGACATCCTCGGTCTGGATGACAACCTGGGCGTAGGCCGGGTTCGGCAGTTCGGGGTTCAGGGAGAAGAAGAAGCGAGGTGCGCCTTGTCCGATATAAGCCGATACGTCCGTCGCCTCGGACTGCTTTTGCAGGTCTGCTTCAAGCCGTCCCGTCAGCGTCTTGGTCGCCTCGAAAGACGAGCCCACCGGCATCTTGACTTCGACGGTCAGTTCCGTGCGGTCCGAGTTCGGGAAAAACTGCTTCTTGACGATGACCATGCCGGCGCCAGACGCGACGAACAGGGCCAGGGTGACGAGAATGGTGATGCCGCGATGATCGACGGCCAGCCTGACTAGGTTACGGAACCGGTTGTACATCTTCGTCGTATACATAGATCCGTGGTCATGGCGCGGCTTGATGTTGGGCAGCATGACGACGCCCAGGTACGGCGTGAAGGTCACGGCGACCACCCACGAGGCGATCAGCGCGAAACCGACAACCCAGAAGATGTTGCCGGCGTATTCGCCGGCCGACGATTGGGCAAAGCCGACAGGAATGAAGCCCAATATGGTCACCAGGGTTCCCGACAACATGGGCGCCGCCGTCGTGGTCCAGGCGAAGGTGGCCGCCTTGATGCGATCGTAGCCCTCCTCCAGTTTGACCACCATCATCTCGATGGCGATGATGGCGTCGTCGACCAGCAGCCCTAACGAGATTATGAGGGCCCCGAGCGTCACGCGGTCAAAGTCGCGGCCGGTCAGCAGCATGACGACGAAAACAATCGCCAGAGTCAAAGGCACGGCAGCTGCGACGACCAGGCCAACGCGGAAACCGAGCGCGACAAAGGACACCAGCATCACAACGCCGAGAGCCATGACGAACTTGGTCATGAATTCGTCGACCGAGTGATGGATGGCTTTTGCCTGGTCCGATACCTTAGTGACTGTCATCCCGAGCGGGAGTTGCGCGCGTATCAGTTCTTCCTGATGGTCGAGCGCCTTGCCCAGGGTCAGGCCATTGTACCGCGGCGCCATGACGACGCCGAGCACGACCGCCGGCTGGCCGGCATGGTTGATTTCGAAGCTGGGCGGATCTTCATAGCCCTTGCGAACCTCGGCGAAGTCGCCGACCTTAAGAAGCTTGCCCTGGACGTTAAGCGTCACATTGCGCACATCGTCGACCGAGGTGAGGCCGCTGTCGAGGCGCAGTTGCACCCTTGGGCCAGACGTGTCTACGGAGCCTGATGGGGAGACGTCGTTGCGGCCACGCAGGGCGGCGATGATATCCTGGGCATTGACCCCGAGCGTCGCCAGACGGGCTTGAGGTATATCGATATAGATTGCCTGGGGGCGTTCACCGAGAATCTTGACCTTCTGGACCCCGGGAACGCGCAAAAGTTGCTGCCTCAGGGTCTCAGCCTGCTTGACCAGGTCGCGATTGGGCACGCCCTTGCCCTGCAGGGCATAGAGCGAAAAATAGACGTCGCTGAATTCGTCGTCGAAGAAGGGGCCGTACACCCCGTTCGGCAGCTTGCGTGCTTCGTCGGACAGCTTTTTGCGGGCCTGATAGAACTGGTCCGGGACGGCCGAAGGCGGCGTCGAGTCCTTGAGGATGACCTTGGCCTGCAGAACCCCGGGCTGCGCCGTCGTCTCAACGCGGTCGTAATACTGGAGTTCCTGAAGGCGCTTTTCCAACAGGTCACCTACATTTTCGTCCATTTCCTTCGCCGTGGCGCCCGGCCAAACCGCCGTCACCGTCATGATCTTGACGGTAAAGCGCGGGTCTTCGGCGCGGCCCAGCTTGATGAAGGCGAAGGTCCCGGCCGCCAGAACCGCCAGGATCAGGAAAAGGGTGACCGCGCGTTCGCGAACCGCGAGCGCAGAGAGATTGGGGAAGCTCACAACGTACCCCCGCGAACCGGCGTCACAACCTCACCTTCATGCAGCAACTGCGCGCCGGCGGCGACGATGACATCACCCTGGGATAGTCCTTGGGTGATCGAAGCCGTCTCTTCGTTGAGGCGCGACACCTTGACCGATTTGGCCCTGACCTTGCCTGCGGCATCGATCGTCCACACCTTAGTGCCATTCCCCTTGTCGACCAGAGCCGACAGGGGGATATCGAGACCAGGTGTAGCTGCACGACGGATGGAGGGCGACACAGTGACGGTTGAGCCCAAGGGCGCGTCGGCGAGAGCGGCCTCCAGGACATAGCGCGCCTCGAACAGGCGCGTGGTCGGATCGGCTGCCGCCGATATCTGGCGCAGACGTGCATTATGCGTCGAGGTTTGCGATCCGAAAATCGTCACTGTCGCTGTTTCGCCGGGCGTGTGGCCGGCGTCAGGCAACCCGACCACGGCTTCGGGCGCACCGATCTGGGCAATTCTGATCACTGGCTGGCCGACGCCCACTACCTGGCCGGCTTCCGCCGGGATCGCCGTCACAATGCCGTCGGCGTCAGCCCGCAATTCTGTGTAGGCTCGCTGGTTGCGAACGGTCGCCAATTGAGCCTGGGCGGCCCGGAGGCTGGCGTCGGCGGAATCCCTTGCCGCCTCGGCCTGCTCGAGAGTGTCCGCCGACGTCGAGCCCGAGCTGACCAGTGCGCTCAGACGCTCAAAACTGGCGTTTGCCCTTGTGGCCTGGGCCTGCGCCGCCGCGACCAGCGCCGTAGCGCCATTTACGGCGTCCTGATAATCGGTGGGATCGAGGCGCATCAACAATTGGCCGGCAGTGACGCGATCGCCGACATTGACCTTCCGCTCCAAAATCCGGCCACCGACGCGGAACGACAAACCCTGTTCGACGCGTGAATGGACGGTGCCGGAATAGGACGTCCCGGTTTCGGCACTAAAGCCGACCGTATATACAAGGACTCGCGGTCGGGCGTTCTGATCAGGTTTGGACGGAGCTTGACAGGCACTCAGCAGGAGGGTTGCCGAGGCTAGCGCCGCGAACGCCGCCAGTGTGGAGACATTTGATATGGAAGACATGGTTGACAATGATCCAAGGGCTCGCGTATTTTTGATACTGTTGGGTATCGTAAGGCGAAATTATGGGTACTGTCAAGTATCGGTATTATCATGACTGAGAAAAGCCAAGGCCGGCGCGGCCGACCCGTTAACGAGGCGCTTGGGCAAACGATTGTTGACGCCGCGAGCGAGCTCTTTTTAGAACTGGGTTTTCAGGCGACGACCATGGACAAGGTCGCGCAACGGGCAAAGATATCCAAGCTAAGCATCTACCGGCACTTCGAAAACAAGGAGGCGTTGTTCAGCGCCGCCATTGCCGCCCGCTGCCGCCAGTTCGCACCGCAATCCCTGCTGGAAGGGGTCGAAGGTTCGGCTGAGGATCAACTGACGGCGATAGGCACGTCCCTACTGCGCCTGCTTCTAAGCTCGGATGTGCGTAGCGTCGAAGCCATGATCACGGCCGACAAGACGAACCAGGCCTCACTTAGTAAGCTGTTTTACCAAGCCGGCCCGGCCAGGGTCATCGCCCAAATTGAGGCGCTGTTACGTCAATTGCACGAGAAGGCGGTTCTCAGTGTTCCCGATCCTCTCCGGTCCGCCCGCCTGTTCAGCGCACTTTTCAAAGGATCCGACCTCCTGATGGTTGCGCGCTTCGATGACGCGAAAGCTATGGACGATAGCGAGATCGAATCCTATTGCCGGTCCGCCGTCGCCATGTTCGTCGCCGCTCACGGTGGCAGGGACTATCCCCCTCTTCCCTAGAGAGAGGGGCCTCCATGCCGTGACGCCGGCTCATTACCTAAAGAATGTGATACCGGCGTTACCCGGAAACGGAGAGCCGCGGCCTCAAACAAGCAGCGACTGCTGGACGGAGATACCCGCCGTAGTGCCCCGCCACGATGCCGTGGTGACCGAGGGAATGAGGGGGTTGGCGAGGTCGCCCGCGGCATAGATGCCCGGTATGCTGGCTTCGCGACGCTCGTCGACCTTGAGGCGATACCGAAAGGCGTATCGACTGTGTCGAGGCCCAACGATTCATGCAGTCTTGCCGGAGGCTTGTTGCGCGGATGCGCGAACAGGATGTCGACAGCAAAATTGCGGCCGTTATCGAGCTTGACGGTTGCAGCATGGCCTCCGTGACGGGCGATTTCGGCGATCCGGCCATCAACGACGGGTATGTTGCGGCGCCGCAGATCGGCCCGGATATCAGGCAGCAGGTCAGGGCCGTCGGAAAACAGAGTCAGCTTGTTTCGCTCTCCCCAGTGATGACAGAGAATTCGTCGATGGCGCCGGAGATGCTGTCGGCCCGGGCATTGACCAGCTTTATCGCGGGGTAGCGCGGCAGGCCGGTGTCGAGAACGGTGACCTACGGCGGGCACGGCCGGCCCGCCAATCAGGCGCTTGGCAAAACGATAGTCGAAGCCGCGTGCGAACTTTTTGTGGGATTCGGTTTTCAGGCGACGACCTTGGACAAGGTCGCCAAACGAGCGAAGATTTCAAAGCTGAGCATCTATCGGCACTTCGAGAACACGCAGGCGCTGTTCAGCACGGCGATCGCGGCCCGCTGCCATGAGTTCGCACTTCAGGCCGTTATCGAAGGCGTTGACGGTTCGGCCGCCTGAACTATTGAGCTTTTTTCAATAGTTGGACATCGATCACTGCCCCTTCGGCAACTTGTAAAGCTTAGTTACATGTTCAGCTTAGCGGGTTGAGTTCGCCCCCAATCCCCCCGCAGCGCCACAAGCGGAAGCTGAATCTCAGCGCTCCGCCGGTTAAAACTTGTGTCTGGAAGCGGACGCAGGATCGCAGAGGACCAAAGCCTGGGAGGTGACATTCGAAAGTTTAACGGCCTTGGGACACGCTTCAGAAGCATTCGACTATTGTTTAAATATTGATACATATAATTTTTGTCAAACAACTCGCATATATAGCATATCGTATTTAAAATATAGCAAAATCACCACACAATTAAATACAAACCCATTTAATGATCGCACTATCATTTCATGCTACATGCACACCGTTAGGCACCCCCTTAATCATAAAATGAAATTACAACTTAACCATGCAGAAACTCTATCCAGATACGATGCGCTGATCAGCGTATCGAATCGCCAGAGTTAAAGTCATGCAAAATGCACGCGCGCCGCGCCGTCTGCCCATGCTTCTAAGTGCCGCAAGGGTTCGCGGACAAACGCGGCAAGGGCTTAGGTCTGGCACCTTTCTGGCAGCGGCAATGGCCTCTGGCCTTTTGGCGCCGCTGGTGGCGCAGGCGCAGGCCCTGCCGTCGGGCGGCCAGGTCATAGCTGGCGTTGCCGACATCGCCAATTCCGGGGCGGCGGTAACGGTCACCCAGGCCACCGACCGCGCGATCATTGACTGGACAAATTTCTCGATCGGCCAGGGCGGCGAAGTCAATTTCAACAATGGCTCGGGCGCGACGCTCAACCGCGTGACCGGCGGCAACCTGTCCTCGATTGACGGGCTGTTGTCGGCGACCGGCTCGGTCTACCTGATCAACCCGAACGGCGTCGTGATCGGCAAGTCCGGCGTTGTCCGGGTCGGCGGCGATTTCGTCGCTGCGACACTTGATATCGGCAATGCCAATTTCATGGCCGGCGGCGACCTGACGTTTGAAGGCCCTTCGCTGGCCTCGGTCGTCAATCTCGGCCACGTCGGCGCACTCGGTGGCGACGTCGCCCTGATCGCGGCCAATGTCCGCAATGACGGCACGGTCCTTGCCCCGAACGGCACACTGGGTCTTCTGGCCGGCAACCGTATCCTTATGCGCGATGCCGCGGTCGATGACGGCCGCTTCCTGGTGCTCAGCGGCGGCGCCGGCACGTCGGCGACCAATACCGGCACTATCGAAGCCGCCGCGGCCGAACTGCGCGCCGAAGGCGGCAATGTCTATGCCCTGGCCGGCAATACACAGAGTCTGATTCGCGCCACCGGCGTCAGCAGCCACGACGGCCGCATCTTTTTGAGCGCAGGCACGGGTTCAGTCGAGGTCTCCGGCAGCACGCTTACGGCCACCAACGCAAACGATGGCGGCCAGATCGACGTGACTGGCCAAACGATTTCGGTTGCGGCCGACGCGACACTCGATGCCTCGGGTACGGACGCTGGCGGCACCGTCATGGTCATCGCCGACATGGCATCGGGCCAGCTCGACTTCCAGGGTTCAGCGATTGCCAAGGGCGACCTGAGCGGCGGCTTTGTCGAAACTTCGGGCCGTAAGGTCAATTTTACCGGCGCGCGTATCGACACCACAGGCGCCACGTCCGGCACCTGGCTGGTCGATCCGGACGACCTGACGGTTGACGCCAGCGCGGCCTCGACCATTCAGACAAACCTGGCCACGACCAATGTCACGCTGCAGACGACGGCGACGACAGCCAGCGGCCCCGGCAACAGTACGTCGGGTAGCGGCGACATCATCATCAATTCGGACATCTCCTGGTCGAGCGCTAATACACTGACACTCGATTCCTATCATTCGATCAATGTCAACGCCAACCTGACCGTCTCGGGTGCCGGCGGTGTCGTGCTGACCACCAATAATGGCGGTTCGGGCGGCGACTACTACTTCGCCTACGGCAAGTCGCTGAGCTTCACCAATACAGCGGGCGGCGGCCAGTCTCTAAATATCAACGGCACCGCCTATACCCTGCTCTACAGTATGAGCGACGTCTCGACGATGAATGCGTCGACTGGAAAGTTTGCACTGGCCAGCTCGCTTGATGCCTCAGGTACCACCTATACCTCGGCAAACCCGGTCGCGAGTTTTAGTTCCGGTGGGATATTTACCGGCCTCGGCAACACCATCAACAGCCTGACCATCAGCAGGACCAATGGCGCCACTGGGTTGATTGGCACGAATACCGGGACTGTGCGCGACATCGGTCTGGTCGGCGGAACTATATCAACCGCCTCCGCCTACTCTGGCAGCCTGATCGGGACCAACAATGGCACGATTGCCAATGCCTGGAGTTCGGCTTCGGTCAGCGGCACAACGTCCTATCTCGGTGGTCTGGTCGGGTACTCCACGGGCACAATCCGCAATTCATTCACGACCGGCATAGTCACCTCTGCCGGCAGCTATTCCGGCGGTCTCGTAGGCCGGTTGACAGGTACGCTTACCGACAGCTTCTCGACCGCAACGCTCACGGGAAGCGGTAATAACAAGGGCGGACTGGTCGGCCTGATGACCTATGCTACCATCAGTAGCTCTTATACCACGGCATACGGGACCAGCGTTACCGGCGGCGGGCTGATCGGCTACGCCCTCGGCGGCACCGTCACCAACGGCTATTACGACTCCGCGACCACAGGCCGGAGCGATACGGGCAAGGGCTTGGCCCAGACCACATCCCAGCTTCAAGGCGCCCTGCCGACCGGCTTTTCCAGCAGCACCTGGGGCACCGGTACGGGCCTCTACCCTTATTTAAAAACCTTCTTCCCGAACGGTGTCGTAGCGGTCAGCGGCACGGCCTACAACAGCAGCAATACCGCCGTCGCCAATTCCACCATCGCGCTGTATAGCGGCGGCGGCCTGCTGGGCAGCGCTCGCTCGGGCGCCAACGGCTATTACTACATTCCGTTGGCCCCCGGCACAGCTGGAACCACGGCCGGGGTGACACAGATCCTCAGCGGCGCATCGACTGTCTCCGGTGCAGCGTTCAGCGATACGACATCACCATTCACCGCCAGTGTGACGGGGCTTGATGTTACCTCGGGCAACTTCAATAACTTTACCGCCGCTATCAGCTACGCCGCGTTCAAGACTGCCGCATCCCCCGCATCCGCCTTCGGTTCAAGCTATTATAGCTTGCTCCTGTCCGCCCTGTCGTCAGCACCATACACGATCACTGCGTCGGGCAGCTTCAGCATCGATAGCGCCATCGACACGACGGGCACGACGACCTTCAAGACACTGGCCGGTGACCTGAGCATCGATTCCAGCCAGACGATCAGCGGCAGCAATGCCGTGACGTTCGAGGCCTACGATAACCTGTACATCAACAGCGATGTCACTGTGTCCGGCACCAATGCCATTGCCCTCAAAACCAGCAGCGGCGGTTCGGGCGACTACAGCTTCCTGAAGGGCAAAAGCCTCAGCTTCACCAATACGGCCGGCGCGGGCCAGTCCCTGAGCATCAACGGCCAGGCCTACAGCCTGCTTTATACACAGGCCGATCTTATCGGCATCGATGGTGGCGGGGGCTATTACGCCCTGGCCAATTCGCTCGACCTGTCGGGCACAACCTTCTCCGGCAGCCCGATCAGCAATATGGACGGAAATTTGTCCGGGCTTGGCCACACCCTTTCCAACCTGAATATCACCGCCCCAGGCGCTGACTATATCGGTCTCATCGGGACCAATACGGGCACACTTCGCGATATCGGCATAGTGGGCGGAACCATCTATGGCAACTGGTATTCCGGCGCGCTGGCCGGTGAGAACTATGGCCAGATCTACAATAGCTACAGTTCCGCCGACGTGCACGTCGTGTACCGCTCAGGCGGCCTGGTCGGCGTCAATTACGGCCTGATCAAATCATCGCACGCCACCGGTTCCGTCACCAGCAACGGCGACAATGGTGGCGTCAGCGACATGGGTGGCCTGGTCGGCTGGAATGACAGCGCCGGCACGATCAGCCAGTCCTACGCCACCGGCACGGTCACTGGCACAGCCAATACCACCGGCGGCCTGGTCGCCTACAACTCAGGCGGCACGATCAGCGATTCGTTCGCCACCGGTGGCGTCTTCGGCAACCTCTATGCCGGTGGCCTGGTCGGATTCAGCGACGGCGGTACGATCAGTTCCTCCTATGCGACCGGCTACGTCAACGCGGTTACAAATGGTGGCGGCTTCGCCGGCCATGCCTCAAACACCACGATTACCAGCAGCTACTGGGACACGACATCATCCGGCACCAATGTCGGCGTCGCCGCCGGGTCGCCCACGGGCACACCAACCGGCCTGACGCGTACAGTATTGCAGAACGGCAGCCTGCCCACTGGCTTCTCCAGTTCGATCTGGGCGACGGATGCGGGGCTCTATCCTTACCTGCAATCACAATTCCGCACCGGTATTCAGTCGATCAGCGGCTATACCTACGACAGCAGCGGATCGGCCTTGCCCGCAGCAACGCTCGCCGTCTATGTCAATGGCACCCAGGTCGGCGGCACGACGGCGGCCAGCGGCGCCGACGGCTACTACTACCTGATGGCTACGCCGGGAACGGTGACGGGCTCGACGAAGATCGGTATCACCGAAACCACGCACAGTGCCAGTTCGGTCACAGGAGCGGCCTATAGCGACGCGCCGACCCTGACCAGCGGCCAGGTAACCGGATTCAATGTCACGGGTGGGCGGCTGATCTATACGACGTCTGACGGCGCCTACAGCACCCTGATGACCAGCGCCCAGACGGCTTTCGGATCGTCGCTGCACGGCACTCTGGTCACCGCGCTTGATGCCGCCGAGCTGAAGATTGCAGCCTCCGGCGCCTTCAGCCTCGACGAGGCAGTATCGCGCAACGGCAGCCTCCTCATCCAGTCGGGCGGCGACCTGACCCTGGCCTCGACGGGTTCCGTGACATCGATGGCTACGGGCACGGCTGTGACCCTGGCGGCCGACGGCGCGTTCATTAACAATGCCGGTTCGGGCGCGGTTTCAGCCGGCAATGGCCGCTGGCTGATCTACACCCAGGCAAATGGCGACAGCACGACGGCGGCGACGGGCAATAGCTTCGGATCCTTAAGTGCCAAGACCTTCTACAATACCGCCTTCAATTTCAGCACCGGCGCCTTTGCCACCACGCCAAACAGCGGCAACCGCTTTGTCACCGGCTATGCGCCGACCCTCACCGTGACGGCGGACACCAAGTCGGTGACCTATAACGGCTCGACCCAGACCGACACCTATAGCTTAAGCGGCTATCTGACCGGCGACCAGACTGCGGACAGTCTGACCGGCAGCGTGACGGGCCTGACGACCTCGAGCAAGAATGCCGGCACCTATTCTATCACGGCAGCGGGCACGCTGGTTTCGGATCTGAACTACATTATCAGCTATGGCTCCGCCGGCACGCTGACCATCGAAAAGGCGGCTCTAACAGTCGCAGCAGGTACGGATAGCAAGACCTATGACGCCGGCACGACATCGACCGGAACCGTGACGGTCACCGGCCTGCTCGGTTCGGACACCGTCACCGGCAAGAGCCAGGTCTTCGACA
>CAMLPZ010000050.1 GCA_946482045.1 uncultured Asticcacaulis sp. | reverse complement strand
ACTCTAGCGGTCAAGTGCGACCGCACCGCGACGCCATTATGACCAATTATGACAGGGTGGCGTCGAGAATGCCCTTCATCCACCGCGGATGTTCCAGCACCCGGCCACAGCCGATGGCCACGCACGACAGCGGATCCTCGGCGACCGACACCGGCAGGCCGGTCTGGTCACGAATTTCGACGTCGAGGCCGCGCAGCAGCGCGCCACCGCCGGTCAGCATGATACCCTTGTCGGCGATGTCGGCCGCCAGTTCCGGCGGCGTCGCTTCCAGGGCGACCTTGACGGCATCGATAATCTGCGCGACCGGCTCAGCCAGGGCCTCGGCGGCCTGGCGCTCCGACATGCGGACTTCGCGCGGCACGCCCTGCATCAGGTCGCGGCCCTTGACCTCGATCGCCATGCCTTCGCCGTCGTGCGGGACGCGGGCCGTGCCGATGTCCTTCTTGATACGTTCGGCGGTCGTTTCGCCGATCAGCAGGTTGTGATTGCGGCGCATGAAGTTGGTGATGGCTTCGTCCATCTTGTCGCCGCCGACGCGGACCGATTTCGAATAGACGATACCCGACAGTGACAGGACGGCGACTTCGGTCGTACCGCCGCCGATATCGACAACCATCGAACCGGTCGGCTCATGAATCGGCAGGCCGGCGCCAATGGCCGCGGCCATGGGCTCATCGAGCAGGCCGACGCGGCGTGCCGAGGCGTTAAGGCACGAGTCATTGATGGCGCGGCGTTCGACGGCGGTCGCGCCCGAAGGCACGCACACGATCACCTTGGGGTTCACGAAGCCCTTGCGGTTGTGGACCTTGCGGATGAAGTACTTGATCATCTCCTCGGCGACTTCGAAGTCGGCGATGACGCCATCGCGCATCGGACGGATGGCTTCCATATGGCCCGGCGTACGGCCCAGCATCTGCTTGGCCTCGATGCCCACGGCGTGGACCATCTTGCGGCCGCCGACATTGCGCAGCGCCACGACGGACGGTTCGTTCAGCACGATGCCCCGGCCCTTCATATAGATAAGCGTATTGGCCGTACCCAGGTCGATAGCGATATCGTTGGAAAAACCGCCGAAGAAGGACTTAAACATGGACTAAACTGCCTTGGGTTCCGATAAATTGTGGGAGGCCGGGATGCGGGCGAAGCGACGGGTAGGATTGCGCGCCGGCAAGCCTTATTCAGGGGCTTGAATCGCAGGCGAGACCTTGTAGAAAGCCATCACTTGCCCTTAACGCAGGTGAATTTCAAGGGGGTTGGTAAAAAAGTTGATTTCAAGTTACAAGCCAAATGGTTAATTTAGCGTTTTCCCTTATAAAACAACGCGTCGCGTACGCCGAAATCACGTTTATTTTAGATGCAGGACTTGGCCTTGAATGGCGCGGATCGCGCGCCCTGTGGACAGTATGCGCCCCGCCTCATCACCCCCGGTCCTTGCCCGCAAGATAGAGTCTGCGCGCCCCGATCATCACGCCCAGCCAGACGAGCGCCAGGAGCGCCAGAAGCAGGCCTGTTTTCCAGCCATCGGGTCCGCGGAACGCCGTCAAAGACCCGCCGAGAATGGCCACCAGCAGTATCTTGGGTATGGAGCCCAGCGCGCACCCGGCGAGAAACGCCGGAAAGGAAGCCTTCGTCGCACCGAACGCCATGTTGACGACGATAGGAGGCGCCGTCGGCAGGTTGCGGATGATGAAGGAGGCCGAAAAGGCATTCCGGCCGATATAGCCCGACAGCTTGTCGACATGGTTGCCGCCGAACTTCTGCAGCAGGCCCTGGCCCATGAACCGTCCCATATAGAAGGTCATGGCCGCCGAAGCGACGGTGGCGACCCAGCTGTAGAGCCCACCCCAGACCGGCCCGAAAACCAGGACCGACGCTGCGACCAGGATGAACTGCGGCGCGCCGAACAGGGCGGAGACGCAAAAGACCAGGGTGACGACCAAGACGGCCATGGGCGAGTTGCGATAGCCGGCCATCCAGGTTTCCAGCGCCAGCAGGGTCGCCTGCCCCCATTCCGAGCGGCTGACCAGCAAAGTCAGGACGACGAGCGCCAGTACGACGAGGGACGCGCCGATGGCGCGATACATTTTTGCATCGAGATGGACGAAAAAGCCGGTGAGCTTGCGCCACATCTCTTGTAAATCATTGTGCATCGCACACCCTCTATGGCAGGGAGGCTACACTTGGGATAACTCCCGGCCCTTAGCAAGAGATTTTGGCAAAGATGAGCGATGACGGTTGGACAAACGAAATTGGGCGAGTAAAGAGGGTCCTGCATTTTGGCACCTCCAATCCCCAGGCTAAGGTCACCCCGATGGCACCGTTTTCCGAATCCGACACGCTGAAGCGCGTGAAGCCCTCCCCCACCCTGGCCGTGACGGCCAAGGCCAGAGAACTGGCCCGCCAAGGCAAGAAGGTCATCAGCCTCGGCGCCGGCGAACCGGATTTCGATACGCCCGAAAACATCTGCGACGCCGCCATCAAGGCGATCAAGCGCGGCGAGACGCGCTACACCGACGTCGATGGTATCCCTGAGCTGAAGGCGGCTATCGTCGAGAAGTTCAAGCGTGAGAACGGCCTGGAGTACAAGACGACCCAGGTCAGCGTTTCGCCGGGCGGCAAGCCCGTCATCTATAATGCCATGATGGCGTCGCTGAACCCCGGTGACGAGGTCATCATTCCGGCGCCGTATTGGGTGTCCTATCCCGACATGGTGCTTCTGGCCGGCGGCACGCCCGTCTTCGCGGTCGGCGAAATGTCGACTGGCTTCAAGCTGAAGCCGGAAACGCTGGAAGCCGCCATCACGCCCAAGACCAAGTGGCTGATCCTTAACTCGCCGTCGAACCCGTCGGGCGCGGCCTATACCGAAGCTGAGCTGAAGGCGCTGGGCGAGGTGCTGAAGAAGCAACCGCAGGTGTGGATCCTGACCGACGACATGTACGAGCACCTGACGTTTGACGGCTTCAAGTACACGACGATCGCCCAGGTGACGCCGGAACTTTACGACCGCACCCTGACCATGAACGGCGTGTCGAAGGCCTATTCGATGACCGGCTGGCGCATCGGCTACGCCGCGGGTCCTGAGCCGTTAATCAAGGCCATGGCCAAGATCATCTCGCAGTCGACGTCGAACCCCTGCTCGATTGCCCAATGGGCTGCGGTCGAAGCGCTCAACGGGCCGCAGGACTTCATCCCGCAGCGCGCCTCTGTTTTCCAGAAGCGCCGCGACCTGGTCGTCGCCATGCTCAACAACGCCAAGGGCATCCACTGCCCGACGCCAGAGGGCGCCTTCTACGTCTATCCGTCGATCGCCGGCTGCATCGGCAAGCAGGCGCCGTCGGGCAAGATCATCAATTCGGACGAGGACTTCGCCGCCGAACTGCTGCAAACCGAAGAAGTCGCTGTCGTGCACGGCGCGGCGTTCGGCCTGTCGCCGTTCTTCCGCATATCGTATGCGACGTCGGAATCGGTCCTTACCGAAGCCTGTTCGCGTATCCAGCGCTTCTGCGCGGCGCTGAAGTAGAAAACACGCCGCCTTCTGGTTCAAGCGTCACGTCCGTGGCACGGCTCTCCATTTCCAAGACGATAATCCCCTTCGCCCTCCCCATTTATGTGGGGCAGGGGCGGCGAAAGTACAGCTTTCGCGCCCCAGCGGGACCGCAGCTTGCTGCGGTGGGCGGGGCCATTCTTGGTGCCACGGGCATCTTGCATGACAGGGTATTTTCTGAGTTCGAGTTTCTCCACCTCGCTAGCAAGAAGCCCCGCCCACCAATGGCCCCGCCAATGATCCCTTCGCTGGTGAAAGCTATACTTTCACGGCGCTCACCCCACAGGTGGGGAGGGCGAATGTGGTTTCAGCCCACCGTGTACTTCCAGTGACCAACCTCATTCCTGACATTTGGTTGATTCCACCGGGTCTGCTGCTTGCGGGCCTCATTGGTGCGGCCGTCGCCGCCATGCTCCTCAGCGTGCTCGTGACCGGCGGCGGTCCGGTCGACCAGCCGCGACAGCGCGGCATGCATTGTCAACCCACACCGACCAGCGGCGGCCTGGCCGTCATGGCAGCGACGGCGCTTGCGACGGGGCTGATCCTGTGGCTGTCTCCCGGCCATATTCCCGGCAGCGGCAAGGATGGACTGGCCCTGTTCGGCTTTGCGGTTCTCATGGGCCTGACGGGTGCATCCGATGACATTCTGGGCCTGCCGGCCAAGCTGCGCTTGGGGATCCAGATCGCCCTGTGCGGTGCCTTCGGTTACATGTACCGCGTCGATACCCTGGGCTTCGGCTTCGGCAGTGTCGTCGATCTCTGGTGGCCGATCGGCGTCCTGGGCAGCGCCGTCTGGCTAATCCTGTGCATCAACGCCATCAACTTCATGGACGGCTCGAACGGCCTGGCGCTGGGATCGCAGACCATTGCGCTTCTGGTCATTGCCCTGCTGGCGGTCCTGATGGCGCCGTCGAGCGCCGCCGGCGCCTTTGTCGGCATACCTGCCCTGATCTGCATCTGCGCCGCCGGCGCGCACATGGGCTTCCTGCCGCTCAACCTGCCGCCGCGACACCCAAGCAAGGCCAAGGCCTTCCAGGGAGACGCCGGCGCCTTCTTCGCCGGCGCACTGATCGGCGGCGCCTGCTTGCAACTCAAGGCCTATAATGTCGGATCGGTTTGGTTCGGTGGTTTCCTGCTGGCGCCCCTGCTGGTCGACGTTGTCCTGACCCTGGCCCTGCGCGCCCGCATGCGCCGGAACCTTTTGCAGGCCCACAAGGAACACCTCTATCAGCTCTGGCTGCAACGCCGCGATCCCAGCCACCTGAACCTGGCGCTGCGTGTCTGGGGCCTGTGCCTGGCGTCGTCGATGGTCGGCCTGATCGCACGCTTCTTCGGTGTTCAAACCGGTGTCGACGTCCGCTTCCCAGCACTTGCACTGGTCGTTGCCATCTATAGTTTCGGCTGGTTTGCCCTTCGCCGCAGGCTCTTCGACCGGCCGGTCTTCGGTTAACGCCTAATTTTCATCATCCTCTCCGACCTTGCCACGATTGGCCTTAACGGTCGAGCGGATCGCCTTGCCCAGCAGGCGGCGGCGCACCGCCCCTTGCGTCGGCTTGGTCTTGATGCGCGGGGGCGGGGGCGGTTCGGCCGCCTTGCGCACCAGTTCGACGAAGCGTTCCAGCGCCGCCTTGCGGTTCATATCCTGAGTGCGGTGGGTCTGGACGAAGAGCACCAGTTCGCCGTCCTGAGTCACGCGCCGCCCGCCGAGCTTGGTCAGGCGCTGTTTGACGTCGTAGGGAATGGTCCAGTTGTTGGCGATCGAAAAGCGCAATTCGACCGCCGTTGCGACCTTGTTGACATTCTGGCCGCCGGCGCCTGACGACCGCACGAAACTCTCATGCAGCTCTTCATCGGGAACGGAAATCTTCGGCGTAATGAAAACCATCTGGCCTTTTCCGGGAAAAACACGCCGGGATCAAGGTTTGCGGTGCGCGGCCAGGCATGAAAATGGGCGCCCGCACGGATCCAGGCGCCCATTTTCGTACATTCAATACGGATCAGCCTTCCAGCGTCGATTTCAGCATCCAGCGGTGCTTTTCGTGCGCCGTGATGCGCTGGGTCGCCAGGTCGGCGGTCGACAGGTCACCGGCATCTTCGGCGGCTTCGGCGGCCGCCTTCAGCGTGGCGATTGTCGTCTCATGGCCGGCGATCAGGTCCTTAAGCATGCCTTCGGAATTTTGCGTCGGATCGCCATCCTTGATCGAGGTCAGGTTGCCGAGTGAATTGTGGCCCATGGGCGCGAACTGATCGAGCGCGCGGATACGTTCGGCGATCTCGTCGATGGCCGTCCAGATCTCGGTGTATTGCTCTTCCAGCAGCAGGTGCAGGCCGCGGAAGTTCGGCCCTCGCACGTTCCAATGATAGCCGTGCGTCTTTTGATAGATGGTGAAGCTGTCGGCCAGGACCTTGGACAGTTCGTGGGCGACAGTCTTGTCGGTATCGACGGCCTTTTTGGCTGAGTCAGGCATGGTTCAGGGCTCCTCTCACGAGCGATACGCCAAAAAGTGTGCAGCGGTTTTTGGCTAAGTATCGCGGCAACATCTGGCTTGAATGCATCAGATATGCCCCGCCCACATAAGGATTCAATAGCCGGCGCAAGGAAATTTCGTGGATCAAACTGTCATAATTCGTGAACCCTGGAAACACATTGCCTCTTGCATCAGGTCATAACAGGACTATGTTATGCCCACCTTATGCTGAAATTGAGCATAAGTGTTTACAGGAGACCGGCATGGCCGATACCGCCCGCCCCTTTGAATTCACGCCTCAGGTCGAGGCTGAAACAGCGCCCATCTGGGAAAAGCTGAAATCAAAGGTGTCGCCGCTCGAATGGCAGCTTCAAGCGCCTTTGATCGCCGAGATCAACCGGCTCAAAAAGGAAATGAACGCGGTCATCCTGGCGCACAATTACATGACGCCGGATATCTTCCACGGCGTCGGCGACTATGTCGGCGACAGCCTGGGCCTTGCGCGCGAAGCCGCCAAGTCGGACGCGCAGATCATCGTCCAGGGCGGCGTGCACTTCATGGCCGAAACCTCCAAGATCCTGGCGCCGGAAAAGACCGTTCTGATTCCCGACCTGCGCGCCGGTTGTTCGCTTGCGACCAGCATTACAGGCGAGCAGGTGCGTCTGATCAAGCAACGCTATCCGGGTGTGCCCGTCGTCACCTACGTCAACACCACCGCCGACGTGAAAGCCGAAACCGACATCTGCTGTACCTCGGCCAATGCCGTTCAGGTCGTCGAATGGGCCGCGAAGGAATGGGGCACCGACCGCGTCATTCTCATCCCCGATCAGTTCCTGGCCAAGAACGTCGCGCGCCAGACCGATATCAAGATCATAGCCTGGGCCGGCGCCTGCGAGGTACATGAGCGCTTTAATGCCAAGGATATCGCCGATGTCCGCGCAGCCCATCCGGGCGCCATCGTCCTGGCGCATCCGGAATGCCCGCCGGAGGTCATTGCCGCCTCGGACTTCACAGGTTCGACGACCGCCATGGCCGACTATGTCACCAGGTCGAACGCCAAACAGGTGGTGCTGATCACCGAGTGCTCGATGGCCGATAATGTCACCGCCGATGCGCCGGGCGTCGAGTTCCTGCGGCCCTGCAATCTGTGCCCGCACATGAAGCGCATCACCCTGCAAGGCATCTATGACAGTCTGCGCCTGCACCAGTACGAAGTGACAGTCGACCCTGCCATTATCCCGCGCGCCGCGCTTGCCGTGCAGCGCATGATCGACATGCCGCCGCTCGACAAGCCCGCCCGCTACGACATGGTCAAGGCAAGGCACCATGTCGATGTCGAGATGATCAGCTAGTTCGAAATACCTGCCGAGGGCCGGAGTGCGTATCGACTTCCGTTAGCCCCTCACCCTAACCCTCTCCCCGCAAGCAGGGAGAGGGAGTTTGGAAGGAGGCCATCATGGCCAACGACATCCACATCCACAAAGGTCCGCTGGTTATCGGCGCGGGCCTGGCCGGCCTGTCGGTCGCGCTGAACGCCGCCCCCCAACACGTGTTGGTCCTGGCGCCCGTCGCACTCGGCAAGGCCTGTTCGTCGGCCTGGGCGCAGGGCGGGATCGCCGCGGCGCTGTCGCCGGAAGATTCGCCAGAAGCGCATGAGGCCGACACAGTTGCGGCGGGTGCAGGTATTGTCGATGCGCTCGCGGCGAAAACGCTGACCGAAATGGGACCGGGCGTCGTGCACAGATTGAACGACATGGGCGCGCCTTTCGACCACAAGCCTGATGGCAGCTTTGTCCTCAACCGAGAGGCGGCCCACGGGCTGGCGCGCGTCGCGCGCGTCGGCGGGGATCTGGCCGGCAAGGCGATCCTGGAAACCGTCGTTAATGCCGCCCTCACCTCTGCGCACATCGATGTCTGGGAAAACGCCTTCGCGCTGGGCCTGATCAAGTCGGACGCCGACACGGTTATCGGCGCTCTGGTCGAACATCAGGGCCGCCGAGTTGAGGTCTACACCCCGGCCGTTGTGCTGGCCAGCGGCGGCCTGGGCGGCCTGTTCGCCGTCACCACCAATCCGGCCAACCTCCGCGGCGAAGGCATGGCCATGGCGGCACTGGCCGGCGCCATCATCGCCGATCCGGAATTCGTCCAGTTCCACCCGACCGGCCTCGACTTCGGCAAGGACCCCGCGCCTCTGGCTACCGAGGCCCTGCGCGGCGAAGGCGCAATCCTGGTCGACGCCAAAGGCATCCGCTTTGCACTTGAAGACCATCCCGATGGCGAGCTCGCCCCGCGCGATGTGGTCGCCCGCGCCGTCCATAAGGCGCGATCTTCGGGCCGCGGCGCCTTTCTCGACGCCACCAAGGCGATAGGCGCGCACTTCCCTGAAGAGTTCCCGACTGTTTTTGCATCCTGCATGGAGGCCGGCGTCGATCCGCGCACCCAGCCCATGCCGGTCGCGCCCGCCGCGCACTACCATATGGGCGGCGTCCAGACGGACATTCACGGCCGCACCTCGCTGAAGCACCTCTATGCCGCCGGCGAGTGCGCCTCCACGGGCGTCCACGGCGCCAACCGGCTGGCGTCCAACAGCCTGCTCGAAGCCGCCGCCTTCGGTGAACGCGTGGGCCTCGCCCTGCGCGATATCGGCGTCGACATGTTCGCCCCGGACGTCAGGGCCGCCCTTCGGCCCGAAACACCGCCGCAACTGGACGCTGTCGATCTCAAGCGACTGCGCGAGGCCATGAGCCTGCATGCCGGCGTGGTGCGCAACGAAACCGGCCTGAAAACCCTGCAACGGCTGATTGGCGAGCTCGAAGCCCGCTATCAGGGTGCGCTGGCGCTGGTAAATGCGCGCCTGATCGCCGATTGCGCCTTGCATCGTCACGAGAGTCGCGGTTCTCATTACCGTAGCGATTATCCGCAAACGGCGGCCGAAGGCGAACGGACATTCGTGCGCTGGGCCGATCTCGACAAGACGACAAGAGGGGATGCGATAGCATGTACATCACCGGCCTGCCTGACCTACTGATCGAACCCATCATCCGCGACGCTCTGCGTGAGGACTTAGGATTAGCCGGTGATGTCACCGCTTCGGCGGTCATCCAACCGAAGGCGCGTTTCAAGGCCGAGTTCCGCGCCCGCGAAGCCGGCATCAGCGCCGGCATCGACTGTGCCCGTCTGGCACTGACCATGATGGACCCGCAGGTGCGCTTCGAGACACAACTGCCCGACGGCAGTGCGGTCAAGCCGGGCGACGTCCTGGCCAAGGTCGAGGGCAATGCCCGCGCCATCCTGGCGGCAGAGCGGGTCGCGCTCAACCTGCTGTGCCACCTGTCCGGCATCGCCACCCTAACGTCAAAGTACGTCGCGACCGTAGACGGCCTCAACACCAAGATCGCCTGTACGCGCAAGACGCTGCCCAACCTGCGCGCCCTGCAGAAGCACGCCGTCAAGTGCGGCGGCGGCGCCAACCACCGCTATGGCCTGGACGATGCCATCCTGATCAAGGACAATCACATCGCCATCTGCGGCGGCGTCGGCACGGCCATGGAACGCGCCAAGGCCGGCGTCGGCCACACCATGAAGATCGAAATTGAAGTCGATTCGATCGCGCAACTGAAAGAAGCCCTGCCCTATAAGCCGGACGTCCTGCTGCTCGACAACTTCACGATCGATATGTTCGCCGAAGCCGTGAAGCTGGCCGCTGGCAAGACCATCCTCGAGGCTTCGGGCGGTATCAATCTCGATACGGTGCGCGCCATCGCCGAAACCGGCGTGGACGTCATTTCGGTCGGCGCCCTGACTCACTCCGCGCCGAACTTCGATATTGGTCTTGATGCGGTTTAAGTGACTGAGAAATCTGTCAGGTATTGCGTGTTGGTCGTGGTATTCTCGCAATCGCACCGTCAACCACAGCGATTAAACCAAAATGATTTCCCCGCGGAGAGCGAGACTGCGTCAATAACATCGCTATTGCGTTCTGGGGCTTTCAACCTGGCGTGGGACGCACTATATTGGTGCTGTCCGGGCAACCGGACTATGGGGATAAACGCCCACGTAATAAGCGAACTGGACCCGGGTGCGATTCCCGGCGGCTCCACCATTTCACCCAGCTTAGGGGTTTATGGGGCCGATCAGCATCGACAGGCGTGTAAAGGTGAAGCTTTCCCTCGGCATGGGCTCCCGCGATCGGCCCATTTTATAACTGCGAACGATAACTTCGCTTCGGAACAAGCCCTCGCCGCGTAATGCGGTTAGGCAGTTCCACCTAAACTCCTAGGGACTAAGCCCTCTAGGCGGGGCCCGGCAGGCGCCTTGCAACAGAAGCCTGCCACTTTCCCCCTCATTCCCAAATTGCAGCCTTCGACACTTTTCGCCATATCTCTTTAAGCTTGAAGCCGGCGGAAAAACTGTTCGACATAATTGCTGAGAGCTGTCGACTGGGCGTCAAGGTCCTGTGCCGCGCCGTCGACCCGAGACGTGGCTTCGCGCGCCTGGCGCACAGTGGTGTCCAGGCTGGTAATGTGCTGCGACAACTGAGAAGCCGAGTCCGAGACGTGTTGGATGCGGTCGGAGATTTCGTTGGTCGCCGTCGATTGTTCTTCCATGGCTGCCGCGATCGAAGTCGTCGCAGCCTCAACGCCGTGGATAGCGGTCATGATGTTGCGGTTCGAGGACACGGCCTTTTCCGTCGAAGCCTGGATATCCTGGATGTGGCGGACGATTTCGGTTGTCGCCCGCGCCGTCTGGGAGGCCAGTTGCTTCACTTCGGACGCGACAACGGCGAAGCCCTTGCCGGCCTCACCTGCGCGCGCGGCCTCAATGGTTGCGTTGAGCGCCAAAAGGTTGGTCTGGGAAGCAATGCCCTGAATGAGGTTGAGGATTTCGCCAATCTTGTCAACGGCGCCTGACAGCTGCACGATTTCGGTATTGGAGGTCTCCGACATCTGAACGATCTCTCGGACATTGCGCGACGCACCATTAATCTGGGCGCTGATCTCCTGGATCGATTTCGACAGCTCTTCAGACGCGGCTGCAACCGATTGCGAATCGTTCGAGGCCGTATTGGCGACAATGGCGACGTCATGCGAACTGGCCTGAGTCTGCGCAACGGCGTCACTCAGCGAATGTGAGGTTGATTGCAGTCCGGCGGCGCTGTTCGTGAAGCCCTCGACCGCACCCTGGAACTCGTTCCGGAAGACATCGATGGCATCGTCTGTCACCTTGGCCCGTTCGCGAATCTGAGCCTCGCTGGCCTCTTGATAGGTCGATAAGGCGATATCCATATCCAGAAATAACGCCTTGTTGACCGCGATAAGGCTGCGGCTGGCGGCGGACTGGTTGAAGCGGTAATGCGCGGTGAGGATGTCCACGATGCCATCCAACATAAACTGGTAGGCGGCGATATACCAACGCGGCGCCAGACCGATGCGATGATGGGTACGACCGATCAGCACGGCATTGTCGAAATAGGCTTTGTCGAAGCCGCTTGTGAACAGGTTTTCCCAGTGTCGGGTTTGGGCGCCTTTCAACCGTTCGGTTCGTTCGCCGATCATTGCGGCCAGCGCGGGCTCGCTGGAGATGTGGCGGTAAAAACCATTGAGAAGCTCAGGGATTTTCGGAGCGATCAGTGTCCACACTTTTCGCAGTTCGGCAATTTCGTCACGCGTTATCCGGGCGAAAGCAAGACGCGAAGCGTCCGATGACTCGGAATGTGCGGTTTCAATCATGACGCTCACCTGGCAATGCTACAAACTTTGCCACAAGCTACTGCGGACATGGTTACGCAATCGTTATTATTGGCTCCCGCAAGGTCATGCAAATTTGGCAAGATGTGCACTCTCACGCATTTTTGTCCGGTCGCGCTTTTTTTTAGTTCCGTTTTCCAAGCTGCGTGATAAGCCTGCTTCCTCTCCAGTCCCTTTAGGTTTACGCTGCCCCCTATGTCCGAAGATCAGGTCCCTGTCGATTTGATGGACTATGCGTCCATCACCCAGAATGCGCTTCGCGGCGTCATTCGCCAGGCCCTGCTGCGCGCGGCGTCGCCTGAGGGGTTGCCCGGCGAGCACCACTTCTACATCACCTTCCTCACCCGCGCGGCCGGGGTGTCGATTCCCGAAGACCTGCTGGCCCGCTATCCGTACGAAATCACCATCGTCCTGCAGCATCAGTTTCGCGACCTGCGTGTCACCGAAGATTTCATGCGCGTTACTCTGACGTTTGGGGGGGTACCGAAAATCCTGACCGTACCTTACGCAGCCATTACGCGTTTCCACGACCCGCACGCCCAGTTCATGCTGGAATTCGAAGCCGACGATCCGGCGGCCCTGACCCAGGACCTCGACCCGGCCGCAGGCGAAGCCGAGGCAGCAGTGGAGGCCGTCAGAGAAACCGAAGCCGTCAAGGACGAGGCCGACGCCCCCAAGATCGTTTCGCTGGACCAGTTTCGCAAGAAGTAGTTTTCGCCAAAAAAGTCGGGCGAAGCATAGCAGAATCGCATAGTTTCTTAAGCTTGGATTGCACGCAATCGGCGGACAAGCAGCGGACCTTGAAACAGATGAATTGGCGGCGTTTGACGGCAGGGCCCACGGCCTTTCACGGTGACAAGGCCGGATTTACATTCCTTGCGCGCGCGCTCGCCGGCGTAGGCTTGGCAACCGTCTTAGTCTTCGCAGGTCCGGCCGCGCCACAGGACAGCCGCCCGCTTCCCGAACTGAAACCCTTCGTGCCCCAGGCCCAGCCAGAAGTCGAGCAACCGGCGCCGGCGGCGTCCGCACCTGCCGCCGCGCCAGCGCCAGTTCCTACTCCGCCAGCCGCGTCCTCAGCCAGCGCCAGTCCGACGTCTGCCGCACCGCGCCGTCCACGACCAGCGCGGACGGCCGTGACGGCGAGCTCCGCCGCTCCCACACCGACGGTCACAACAACAGCACCACGTTCGCCCATTCAGACCGTCGCACCGCCGGCGCCCCAGACAGTCTCTCGGGCAGCGCCTCAACCGGCGCCCCAGCCCACCGGCGCAGCCGCCACCTTCCCGACCATCAACGGGGCGCCGGGCGTGGCGGCGCCGCCACCAACGGTCTTGCCGCCGTCGACCACTCTGGCGCCGCTGGCCCACGATGCCTCCACACCGATCAGTGCTGAGGACGTCGAGACCTTTACCGACTCCGTGGTGCGCGCCCTCATGCAGCGCGATCACGTCATGGGTGCCACCGTCGCGGTGGTCCAGGGCAATACGCCAATCCTGGTCAAGGGCTATGGTTACGACCGCATATCGCCGGCCCGTCGGGTCGATGCTGCCAACAGCCTGTTCCGTCTGGGCTCGATCACCAAGACCTTCACATGGGTTGTGGCGCGCCAGGAACTGGAAGCCGGGCGCATCAAGATGGATGAACCCATCGGTACCTACGTTACCGCCGACGTCTATAGCGACCGGACGAAATACAAGCCGCTGACCCTGCGCGCTCTTATGAGCCATACAAGTGGCTTCGAGGACACAAGCCTCGGCCATCTCTTCGAACTCAACCCCGCGCGCCTCAAAGGGCCCGACAGCTATTTCCGCCAGCACAAGCCCCGACGCGTGCGCGAACCCGGCCTGTTCAGCTCTTATTCCAACTTCGGCCCCGCCCTGGCGGCGCGTGCCCTCGCACAAACCGCCCAGGCCAAGGATGTGCCCAGCCTGATGGAAGCGCGCGTCTTCCAACCGCTCGGCATGGATCGCACCACCCTGCGCGAGCCTTACGCCCTGCCGGCATCGAACATTGAAGACCTGCCGCCGCCGATGCCGGGCGGCCTGACGCAGGGACTGTCACAAGGTTTCCTGTGGGACGGCGCGACCTTTGAGCCGCAGCCCTTCGACCATGCCGCTCCGCTGTCGGGAGCGCTCGGCGCCTCATCGACCGCCAAGGACATGGCGCGCTTCATGTCGCTGATGCTTGGCAACGGCCAGTATGAAGGCGTCCAGCTTTTCAACACCGATTCCGCCCGCGCTTTCCGCACACCGTTGCTCAAGATGCCGGAAGGGTATAACGGCTGGGCCTCGGGCCTGATGGTCCGCGAGGCGCCGTCGGGGCACACGACGATCGGCCATGCCGGCTCGACCCTTTGGTTCAATTCAAACATGGTGCTGGTGCCGGAACTAAATATCGGCATATTCATAAGTACCAATACCCAGACCGGCGCGCCACTGGCCGATTCCTATCCCAACCTGCTGATCGAGCACCTGGCCGGCGTGCAGAGCCGTGCTCCGTTGACACCTACGCCAGAGCAGGCCTATGCCGCCAACAAGGCCTATTACAACGCCATCAAGGGACAATATGTCTCGACGCGGCGCGCCTACAGCGGTCTGGAAGGCGCGATCACGCGGCTGATCAACACAGTCGAGGTCGATGTCGACGCTGACGGCCGACTAATTCTGACAACGCGAAACGGCCTTTCGGCGTTTGTGCCGTCGACGGCGCGCGGTTTCTTTAATCCGCAGGATAGCGAAGATCCCGGCCCGGCGGCGCAGACCGGCGGCTTGCACTTCCTGTTCGATGCCCAGGGAAAGACGGTCAAGGCCTTCGAGACCGCAACTAATATGAGCCGCTACGAGCGGGTCGACCTGTTTCACAGTCCGGAAGTCGTACACGCCATGACCATCATCATGGTGCTGACCTGCCTGGCGGTCTTCGCCTCACTGATGATCCGGCCGGGCCGCAACGAGCGCCCGACAGAGTGGCAGGCGCGGGCGACCATCATCTCGCTGGGGCTCGCCGCGCTGTGGCTGCTGTCGATCTTTGTCTTCCGCCAGTGGCTTGAGGGGCTGTCCGACGATGCCACCTCGCTATTCAGCGACTGGCCGGCGGCGCCGGTCAAGGTCGCGGCGTGGGTCGCGCTCCTGGCATCTATCGGCACCGTCTTCCAGGCCGCCACCTTTGTCTTCGTTTATGCCGAGGGCCGCTACGGCGACGACTGGCCGCTGTGGCGCAAATACCTGCACGGCGCCCTTGTTCTCTACTGGCTGCTGTTCGTCATCCTCATCGCGATGTGGGGCGGACTTGCGGCCTGGAGCCGCTGACACGACCTGGGTCTGATTGAGATTTGATTTTTTGACCGGCAGTCTGCGTACATGGCAGACAGCAGTTCAGACATCGTTTCCGCTACGGACAAGCCGCTCAGCAAACGCGCCGAACGCCGCGCCAAGCAGCGCGCCGCCAACCCGATGCGCGCCGAGAAGATGCACAAGTACCGGCTGGAACACCCCATCGCACCGGTATCCGTCGAGCTGCCGAGGTTGAATATCGGCTGTTCTGGCTGGTTCTACTGGGACTGGAAGGGCCTCTTCTACCCCAGCCAGATGCCGACCAGCCAGTGGTTCCCGCACTATGCCGAAACCTTCGATACGGTGGAGATCAACGCGTCCTTCTATTCGTGGCCGACCGTCGCCGGCGTGAAGGCGTGGATGAAGGGGCTGCCGGAAACGCCCTTCGTCTTTACCGTCAAGGCCAACGAACTGATCACCCACGTCCGGCGGTTCGAGGATACGGCCGGGCTGGTCGAGGATTTCGGCTATGTCGCCGATCTGCTGGGCGAGCACATGGGCTGCCTGCTGTTTCAACTGCCGCCCAGCGTAAAATATGATCCGGAGCTGTTGCGGTCGATCGTGGCGCAGCTCCAGCCTGGCCGGCGCAATGTTGTCGAGTTCCGTCACGCCAGCTGGTGGAACGCGGAAGTCTATGCCGCTCTGCGCGACGCCGGCATTATGTTCTGCGCCACCAGCGGACCCAAGCTGCCGGACGATCTGATCCGCACGGCCGATGAAATCTATGTCCGCTTCCACGGGACGACGGCTTGGTACAATTATCGTTATTCCGATGCGGAGCTGGCGGATTGGGCCAAACGGATCGAAGACAGCGGCGCCAAGCGCGTGTGGGTCTATTTCAACAATGACTACCACGGCAATGCGATTGATAACGGCAAGGCGTTGCGCGAGATGTTAGGCGGATGAGTTTTTGGGGGCCTGTGCCCACTCGCCCTAACGCTTCAACGCATACACCTTGATCGTAATCTGCTCCCGCTCCCCCGAAAACCGCTCCACCAGCAGGCGTGCCACCTGGCTGTCATCGTGGAAGACAAACCCCTTGATCGCATCGAGCAAGGCCTTGGCCAGGTTATCCAAGTCCATCCACGGCGGGTCGCCGATGTGCTCCATGCGGATTTCGACGGCATGGTCGCCCCAGGCCGCCCGGCTGCCCTTCCACTGCTTGCGAAAAAACTCATAGACCAGCGGCTTGTAATACTTCCCTTGAGTCGTCAGGCCGTCGATCAGGATTTCAATCCCGTCGGACGTCTCGCGCGCCCGCACCTTGCCGTGGGAAATCCATTCGCCGTCCATCACGCCCGGTCAACGAAGCTATCAATGACCTTCTTCTCGCCACCGGTTTCGAAGTCGACAATCAGCTTGTTGCCGTCGGCCTCAACCACCAGACCATAGCCGAACTTGATGTGGAAGACGCGTTCGCCGACCTTGATGTTCTTGGTCTGCGGCTTGGCGGCGACCGGCTGGCGATGCGGCGTCGGCTTGGGCGCGAGGCGTGACATGTCGACACCGCTGAGATTGCTGTGCGCCGGCGCCGCAGGAGACGCCTCGCGCTTGGTATAGTTTGGCTCATAACCCGCGCGGTCCCAGCGCGACTGCTGCGACGTCCAGCCCTGCGAGGCATAGCCGGTCTGCGATGAGGCTTCGACGTGATCGATCGGCAGTTCGTCAACAAAGCGCGACGGAATCTGATTGGTCCAGCGGCCGTAGACCTGACGGTTGGCGACAAAGCTGACCCGCGCCTCCTCGCGCGCCCGCGTCAGGCCGACATAGGCCAGACGGCGCTCTTCTTCCAGCGACTTCAGCCCGCCCTCGTCCATGGATCGCTGCGACGGGAAGATGCCCTCCTCCCAGCCCGGCAGATAGACGACCGGGAATTCCAGCCCCTTGGCAGCGTGCAGGGTCATCAGCTTGACGCTGTTCTGACCGCTGTCGCGTTCCAGATCCATCACCAGGGCGACATGCTCCAGGAAAGCTTCGAGGTTGTCGAAGGCCGCCATCGAGTCGCCCAGTTCCTTGAGGTTATCAAGGCGCGTCTGGCCCGACGTCTTGTCGGCGCGCTGCATGTCATAATAGCCGCTGTCGGTCAGCAGGGTGTCCAACACCGTCTCGGCCTTCATCGACTTCGACAGCGTCACCCAGCGATCGTAGTCGCGCAGAAACGCAATCAGCGGCGTGCGCGTACGCGCCGGCAACTCATCGGTGTCGACCAGGTCGCGCACCGCCGTCATCACGCTCTGGCCCGACAGGCGCGCCTGCTGCAGCAGCTTTTGCACCGTCGCATCGCCTATGCCGCGCTTGGGGACATTGATGATGCGCTCGAAGGCCAGATCATCGTCCTGCGACTGGATCAGACGCAGGTACGCGATCGCGTCGCGGATTTCGGCGCGTTCGAAGAAGCGCGGACCACCGACCACCACGTACGGGATCTGCAGCATTACAAAGCGCTCTTCGAAGGCGCGCATCTGGAAGGAGGCGCGCACAAGAATGGCCATATCCGCATATTGCCGGCCCGACTTCTTCTGCCGCTCGACGTCCTCTGCCACGAACTGCGCCTCGGCCGCGCCGTCCCAGATCCCCTGGACGCGCACCTTGTCGCCGCCGTTCTGGTCGGTGAACAGGGTCTTGCCGAGGCGCGCGCTGTTGGCCTTGATCAGGCCCGACGCCGCGCCCAGAATATGCTTCGTCGAACGGTAGTTGCGCTCGAGCCGGATGACCTTGGCGCCCGGGAAATCACGCTCGAACTTCAGGATATTGTCGACCTCGGCGCCGCGCCAGCCGTAGATCGACTGATCGTCGTCGCCGACACAGCACAGGTTGCGCGACACATTGGTCAGCAGCCGCAGCCACAGGTATTGGGCGACGTTGGTGTCCTGGTATTCGTCGACCAGCACATATTTGAAGCGCGCGTGGTAACGTTCGAGGATGTCCGGGTTCTCGGTCAGCAACTTCAGATTATGCAGCAGCAGGTCGCCGAAATCGCACGCATTCAGAATACGCAAGCGTTCCTGATAGAGAGTGTAGAGCTTCTGGCCCTTGCCGTTGGCGAACTCGGTGCCGTCCCCTTTAACCTTGTCCGGCGACAGGCCCTTATTCTTCCACTGGTCGAGATGCCACGCGAACGACTTGGGCGTCCAGCGTTTCTGGTCGATATTTTCAGCCTCGAAGATCTGCTTGATCAGGCGGACCTGGTCGTCGTCATCGAGGATGGTGAAGCTCGACTTCAGGCCGACGACCTCGGCATGGCTGCGCAGTA
>CAMLPZ010000049.1 GCA_946482045.1 uncultured Asticcacaulis sp. | reverse complement strand
ATGACCGCCTTTGACGTTACCATCTCCGTATAAAGCAAGGCCCGCCGCGTCAGGGCACGGTGGAACGCCCGGCAATGCCGGTCAGTCCAGTCCATCATGGGCGCCACACTGAACCTATGCGCCTGGTTTCTACTCATTTTCTATCAACTTCAACAGACTAGACACAGAACGTGCACCCGTGCGCACTCAGATACAGCCATATACTACGGGCCCAGGCTTGTTTGCACCGTAAGGATCATGTCCTCGACAAGATCTTGTCGCTCAGAACGAGACGCAGAGACCTGGGCACGGCACGCCAAGAGTGCGATCGGCAGTGGCAGGCCGGTGACGCCTAAGAACGTCGGCGGGGCAGCCCCCTTGGCGCTCTCATCGCTGGGCCGCTCCAAGGCCTATAGCCTGGATTTGTTGAAAAATCGACTCGGGCAATCCTTAATGAAACCCCCATCGCCAAGGCACGGCGGTTAAATCCGGAACTGTGGGGAGCCAGAACTGATCGATATCAACGCTATGTCTCGTCCGCGGACCAAACGCCACGTCCATACAGGAGGCTATCACGGCCGGGACAACTCTCGTTTCCGGATGTCAACGGCAACCAGGCGTTACCATGCCCCTTCCAGGTATTTACAACGATATGCTCCTGGGACACGCAGACGCTGAGCCAGGATGTCAGCTTGCCGGTCAGCCGAATATGCCAGGGAGCGCCGGCATCAGCTCTGAATGCCGGAGAACAAGGCGAGCGTCCACATGAGAAATGCCATGATGTACTTTCCGCCGAGATAAACCCACGCCAGCGCCACTGCGGCCACGGCTGCGGACATCAGCATGAATAGTCCGTCCTTCCGCAGGATGGCGATTCCGGTGAGCGCGATGGCAATACCCGGGATGACGTTCGCGCCCGGCATCGGCAGCAGAAGGACAAGCGCCAGAATCAAGGTCTGCAGACCGGCAAGGGACAAAGCCGGCCCCCTTGTCAGCACGGCAAGTCGTGGTTTGGCGAGGATTTCGACAGGCCGCAACACACGGCTTCCCACCCGGAAGGCCGCGCGCAGTGCGCGCCCATCGACGGCCCATCGACGGGCGAAACCCGGGACTGACAGAGCGTCCTGGCCTCTGATCAGCTGAATAGCGGGCGCCAGAAGCAGTAATCCGAACAATGTCGAAATCCCCGGCACATTCGGGATGCAAAGCGGCAGAGAGAAAATAAGCAGCAGGATGCCAATCCCTCGCCCCGCCAGACATTCAGTCAGTTCGCCAACCGATATCCGATCCCCGGAGAGGCGCGCGGCTAGCCGCAAAAACAGTTCCGAGGACGCCAGTTCTCCGTCTTTGTCACCGGCGCGCCCCCCATCCGGGCCCAAACGGGGCATGTAACTCATCTTCTGGGCACGATGGCCACCGGCGGGGCGATGGCAACGGGTCGCCGATGGTGATATCCAGGGTAGGTCGGACATCGCACTCAAGGCGACTTGTCCCTCATTGTGAAAAACAGCGGCGAAACCAGTCGGTGGCGTGTCGCGCCACGATCGCCAAGGCATCGCCCTCCTCGAAAAGATGGCCGGCATCCGCGATGATATCGAGGCTGGCCGGAGCCGACATGCGTTTGAGCGCTTCCCGGTTTAAGTCGAGCACGTGCGTATCCCTGCCGCCGACAATCAGCAGCACCGGCGCAGAGACGGCTTCCAACGCGTCCGCTGCCAGATCGGGCCTTCCCCCGCGCGAAACGACGGCGGCGATATCGCCGCGACGGCCGGCCACCATCAACGCCGCGGCGGCGCCCGTACTCGCACCAAAAAGGCCGATCGGGCATTCCCGGGCAAATGCCTGCCGCCTCGCCCAATCCACGATAGAGTCCAAACGGTTCGCCAGAAAAGGTATGTCGAACCTCAGGCGGCCCGTGCGTTCGTCGGTCGCCGCTTCGCCGGATGCCAGCAAATCCATGACCAAAGTGCCAACTCCCATTTTATTCATCGCTGTTGCGACGGAGCGGTTGCGTGGGCTCCGCGAGCTCGATCCACTGCCATGCGCGAAGATGACCAGGCCAGACATCGATGGTGGCAAGGTAAGATGACCATATAGACGGACGCCGGAAAGCGTGAGTACGACGTCCTTGTCTACGATATCCGGGTTTGTGAGGACGCTCATGGGTGCTCCTGAAGGCTGGAGGGCGAACCGGCGCAAATGGATCCGGTGATTACATCCGCCGGAGCGCGAAGATTTTTGACATCGCCTGTCACGCAACACCGTCTGGTAAGTGGAATTGAGCGGTCCGGCCGTCCGACCGCGCTCCCGCGCGTCCGCGGCGAAAGGCTCTTGGCATCAGGCGAAACCATTGAAGCGAACATGTTAGCCTCCCGACGCGACTCTGCCTGGCGGCTTGACCTGAGCGAGGAGCAAGGTAACCGCCTGGTCCGGAACTTGCGCGAAGTCCTGGTAGTACTGACCTACGGCGCCAAAAGGCGATGGAACGGCCAGACAGATCACCTCATCAGCGAGCTTCTCAAGAAGCCTGGAAGCCTCCTTCGACGCGACCGGGACAGCAACAATGATCCACGCCGCGCCAGCGCGTCCCGCGGCCTGGATAGCGGCACACATATTGGCGCCTGTTGCACAACCGTCGTCCGCCAAAATCACCGTCTGGCCTCGCAGGTCCGGCAGGTTGCATGTACCGCGGTAGGCTATCGACCGCCGATCCAATTCCCGTCTTTCGTTCTCGGCAATGCGCTCTATCGTCGCCGAGGTTACGCGTAGACGACGAACCAGGTCATCATTCAGTACGAGGACGCCGCCCTCCGCGATCGCCCCGATGGCCAGTTCGGGCTGAGCTGGCAACCCGAGTTTCCGTACAAGACAAATATCGAGAGGCAGATCCAGACGATGCGCGATCTCGAAACCGACAGGCACGCCTCCGCGCGGCAGGGCCAGGACAATGCCCGACCATTGGCTGCGCCGGCGGGCCATGACGTTCGCAAGCTGCCTGCCGGCATCGTAACGGTCTTTATACATGTTGTGTCTCCGTTGACCGATCTTCCGCCACCAAACGGATGCGGTTCTCGGGGTTCGGCATCGGCCTGCCGGCGACCTCGCCAACCGCATGAGCGGTCACCAGATCACCAACGATCACCAACGGCCTTTGGTCACGTTGATTTTAAGCCGTGGGTTGAGGTTCAAATTTGATCCTGCTCAATCGGGACCGTCCGTACTGGCGGATCAAAGGCATTGCACCGGCGGTTGATAACGACGCAGGTCGCGGACGCTCCACGCCTTTCGCGGCGAAGACCTTGGCACGGACAGGTCCGCCGCCTTCGTGCGGTTTGATTAATGTCAACCTTGCGTCCTCCTGAGCGGCTAGCATGGCTGCGCGTCTGGCTGGCGCAGGCGGTGCGCATCGGGAGTTGAAACCGTATGACCGGTAAAACCACAACGTTCTCGCCCGGCAAACGCAGGCGTAACCATGGCTCCTGCGAAGGCGCAGATGCGTTCGCGAAGGCCATCAATAGCGAGGCCGTGGACGTCGAAGGAGAACGTCCGTGCGAACCCAATACCGCCGTTGAGCGGGTTGAAGACGCAGGACATGTCCTGCCGGGCTTTGAAGATTGAAACCTCACGATGGAAATGGAAGAATGGCCATGGCCTACAAGACAGTCTTTTTCGGATCGACGGCGAGGGAAAAAATACTGCGCGGCACGACCCAACTCGCCGACGCGGTCCGTGTCACCCTGGGGCCGCGGTCAAAATCGGTATTGATCGAAAGCCGATGGGGCACACCGATCATCTGCAATGACGGGGTTACCATCGCCAAGGCGTTTGAACTTAAGGACCCAGAAGAAAATCTTGGCGCGCGCGTATTGCGTCAGGCGGCGGAAAAGACAGGCGAAATGGTCGGCGACGGGACGAGCACCTCCACGCTCCTCGCCCAGGCGATATTCGCCGAGGGCGTCCGCAACGTGGTGGCGGGCGCCAGCGCAATCGAGCTCAAGCGGGGTCTGGACCGGGCCACGAAACGCGCCATCGAGGCTTTGAAAGGAATGTCCCGCGCCGTAAAGACGCGGCAGGAGAAAGCTCAGGTCGCCACCATTTCGGCGCACAACGATACGGCCATGGGGGATCTCGTGGCCGACGCGATGGACAAGGTCGGCGAGGATGGCGTCATCACTGTCGAAGACTCGAAGTCCACACAAACGACGCTCGATATTGTGGAGGGCATGCAGTTCGATCGCGGTTTCCTGTCCCCCTACTTCATCACGCATCCCGATAAGATGGAAGCGGTTCTGGAAGATCCCCTGATCCTGTTGTGCGATCGAAAGATTGGGGTCCTGAACGATATGGTCGCACTCTTGGAACTCGTCGCTAAATCAGGCCATCCCCTCCTTGTCATCGCCCAGGATATCGAAAGTGAAGCCTTGGCGACCCTGATCGTCAATCAGATCAATGGCGCGCTAAAGAGTTGTGGTATCAAGGCTCCGGGCTTTGGTGAGCGGAGCAAGGCCCTGTTGCAGGACCTTTCGGTGCTGACCGGCGGGCAAGTCGTATCGGAAGACCTCGGACTAAAACTCGAACACGTCCGCCTTGAGCACCTCGGCAGGGCTAGGCGCGCCATAGTCGACAAGGATACGACGACCCTTATCGGCGGCGCAGGGGAGCCGGCTGTCATAGACGGGCGGATCAAGCAGATTCGTCGCGAAATCGAAACGGCGGACAGCGATTACGACCGTGAGAAACTTCAGGAAAGACTGGCCAAACTCTCGGGCGGCGTGGCGGTTATCCGTGTCGGCGCGCCGTCCGAAGCGGAAATGCGATCAAGAAAGGAGGCGCTTGAAGATGCCATCAGCGCCGCGAAGGCCGCGGTGGCCGAAGGAATCGTCCCCGGCGGCGGCCTGGCGTTGCTGCGGTGTCTCGATGCTATCTCCCAGGAGGAGGCCTTGGTCGAAGGCGATGAGCGAACCGGAGTGCGAATTCTCAAACATGCCCTTGAGACTCCCGCCAGACAGATTGCCGAAAACTCCGCGGTCGATGGAGGGGTCGTGGTTGGCCGTATGCTTGCCTCCAGCGGCAATGAAGGGTTCGACGCCAGCCGGAAAACCTATGTCGACCTGATGGCTTCCGGCGTTGTCGATCCGACCAAGGTGGTTCGGATAGCGCTTGAAAACGCCGTCTCGGTGGCAAGTGTCCTGCTGTTGACAGAGGCAACCATGACCGAAGCGCCTGACGCGAAGACTCAGCCGGCGGCAGGTCCGGACCTTGGCATCTGAGCGCGGAAAAAGGCTCGCAGCGGGGAGCGGGGCTCGCCGATCCTCCGTACGACAGACTTCAACCATCTCTGTCTCCGTTACCCCGAAAGCAACAACCTGCTCGCCGATTGATCCTGATCAACCGGCCGCTCGTGAAACTGATCATAGTGACAGGTGTTCGGGCACGGCGCTGCCATGACCCGGACCTTGCCCGCGACGCCCCCTCTCGCGGACGGGCGTAGGCTCCGTGGAGGGACTTACGAACCGCATGGAGCCTATCGGGGTTTGCTGGCGCGGATGGTCAATATCCATCCGCGCCAGTGAGAATGTCGCGGCCGCGCACCGCATTGTACGTTCAGCCGGCAGGCTTGGTCCCGGTCAACACGAACGCCCGTGGAGCGGATACTTTTCCCAGCCCACGCACTGGAGACACATATGTCACAATCTCCCGTCGCATCAGTCGTCATGGCCCTGGCCGCGAGTCTGTTTGTCAGCGCATGCACGACAACCGGAAGCGGCGTGGCGACATCGCAAGCCGGTGCGATCCAGGGAAGGTTCAATTGGACGTCGGACGACGGAGTGCGCGGGACGATGACCGCCGACTTGATGAATGGCCAGACGTACACGGGCCCCTTCTTTCAGATCACTCAGGAAACGCGGGTTAATGATCTTGGCCCCCTTTGGTCCGGCTGGGAGGGGCGAGACCGCTGGCGCGGTTGGCCGGGATGGGGTGCCGAAGACTTCAGAGTGACGACCTATTCAGGCACGGTCCTGGCGAATCTGCAGGATCCTTCTGGCAGAAAGATGCGGTGCCGGTTCAGCCTTTCCCACCCCTTGTCCGGGTTATCCGGCGGCGGCTTCGGCAGGTGCCAGCTTGCCGAAGGAACAGTCATATACGCGGAATTCCCAAGGCGCTGAGCAGGTGTCGCTGAGCCGTGCACCGGTGCCCGCCTCTTGATCGCATCTTGAGCCAGCGTAGCTCAGGCCTCCCCTTCGGGACCGGTGTTCCGGGCGGCGAGGCTGAGGTTCAAGCCGGCCGCGAGCAAGGCTAGCACCACGAAGGCCGCGGACACTGTGAAGGCAAGGTGCATTCCACTGACAACCGCTTCAGAGCCAGCAGCCGCAAGATTGGGTGAGCCAACGCCGAGGGCGAAGATGGCACCCATTACGGACGTACCCGTGACCAGTCCAAGATTGCGGGACAGGTTCAATAAACCCGACGTTACTCCCCTGTCCTGTTGCGCAACGTCCTTCATGATCGCGGTATTGTTGGCGGCCTGAAACAGTGCATAACTGACGGTAATCATCGCGATCGGACCGACATACCCGGCGACACCCAAAGTTTCGGGCAACACCACCAGCAGTCCGCATCCAAGGAGAATGCCGAACAATCCCAGAATGGAAACTTGCGGCGCACCGATACGGTCGACCAATCGGCCGGCGGGAACACCGGTCAGAGCTGACAGTAAGGGACCAACGGACATAACCACGCCGACCATGGCAGCCTTCAGGCCGAGTGCAATCGACAGGTAGAAGGGACCGACAACAAGCGTCGACATCAGAACGGCCGAAACGACCATGTTCGTGAACAAGCCGACACTCATCGCGCGGCCATTAAGCAGTTTCAACGGCACAAGAGGTGTTTTGGCCTGACGCTCGATCAGTACGAAGGTCGCGATACCGATGACGACCAAGACCAGCATCGCGAGGCTGCTCATGCCGAAGTGGCCGCGGCCAATCGTCATGGAGAGCGCGTAGGTGGCCAGCGTAGCTGCCAGGGTCAGAAGGCCCGGCATGTCCAGGCCGAGTTGAGGCGCCCTGATAACCGTCTGTTTAGGCACATTCATCTGCACCATGACAAGAACAATAACCCCAGCCGGGACGTTGACCAGAAAGATTGATGGCCAACCCCACAGATCGATCATAAGGCCACCCAGAGTGGGGCCCAGTGCCGTGCCGACGGCGGACATGGTCCCCAGCAACCCCATCGCACTCCCCGTTTTTTCAGCGGGAACGCTTTCACTAACCAGGGCCATGCCGAGCGACATCATCAGCGCCGCACCGACACCTTGGCTGGCCCTGGCCGCGACCAACACCTCCAAGCCCGGTGCCAGGGACGCCGGAACAGACGCAGCGGTAAAAATACCCAGGCCCACCAGCAAGAGTTTCCGGCGGCCGTACATGTCTCCGAGCCTGCCCGCGGCGACGACCAGTGCGGTCATGGTCAGAAGGTAGGCAATGGACACCCATTGGACTGCATGGAATGGCGCACCGAAGGCGGTGGCAAAATTCGGCAAGGCCACATTCGCAATGCTTGTGCCCAGGGAGGACAATAGAACGGCGGCAGACAGCGGCAACAGCCCACCCGACAGAAGTGACGTTCCCCGCGTCAAATATCCTGGATTTGTCGAATCGGTGATCTTGGACATAACGGCACCCGTGCGCTCAAAGATGAAGCACAGTACCGAAGGCTTATATCTGGCGGAAGACGCACGGTTTGCACTTAACAAGTGCATGAGGCGCTATGTATGGTACACTAGGAAATGGCCCGCCCTGATCTGAACCAGCTCTTGACCTTGGAGGTCCTTCTGTCGGAAGGCAGCGTTGCCAAGGCTGCCAGGCGGCTAAAGCTGAGCCCTTCGGCAATGAGCCGAGCCCTGGCCCGCCTTAGAGAAACGTTGAACGATCCGCTACTCGTTCGTGCCGGCCGAACGCTTGTTCCAACGCCGCGGGCGCTTGAATTGCGAGACCGCGTGGGAACGCTCGTCCAGGAGGCCGAAACGGTACTACGTCCGGCCGAAGCGCTTGACCTGGAAAGACTCAACCGTACCTTCACCCTGCGATCCAGCGATGGCTTTGTCGAGACGTTCGGGCCGAAGCTGATCGATCAGGTCGAACGACAAGCGCCCCGCGTGCGGCTGTGCTTCCTGCAGAAGCCCGACAAGGACAGCACGCCGCTTCGGGACGGGCTTGTCGATCTGGAAACCGGCGTAATTGGAACCAAGACCAGCCCCGAGGTAAGGACACAAGCGCTCTTCAAGGACCGCTTTGTTGGCGCCGTGCGCGCTGGGCACCCGCTCTGTCGCGGTGAAGTCACGCGCGAACGCTTCCTTGAACACAAGCACATCAATGTGTCGCGACGAGGCGTTGCCACAGGCCCTATCGAGGATGCGCTTGAACCGCAAGGTCTGAGACGTGATGTCGCTGTCGTCGTTGGCGGGTTCTCTGCCGCCTTGGCAATGGCGAGGTCGACTGATTTGGTCGCTTCCGTCCCGGACGCGCACACGCGCGGCCTACAGTCAGGGTTAACCATATTTGAGCTCCCCTTCCCTATCCAGGATATGACCGTTTCCTTGTTATGGCATCCGCGAATGGAGGGCGATCCTGGCCACCGTTGGCTTAGAGAACTGGTTAAGCGCGTGTGCGTGCCCGCGGTGCGCATAGCTTAATCCGGGCGCCATTGGGGCGGGCTCCAACCCATAGGGGGCGCAAACCGCGCGCTCGAAAGCCCAAACTGGGCTCGTCTTATTCTCCGTGCCCCTCCAGCCAGACCCTCAGTGAAATCAGCCCGCGACGTATCCAGCTCTTAACCGTGCCAACCGGAACATTCATTCGATCCGCTATTTCGGTGTTCGTAAAGCCGTGAACAAACGACCACAACACGGCATCGCGGATTTCCGGTCGCATATGTTGCAAGCAGGTGCGGACCGCCAATGCGGTTTCCACCTCGGCGCTATCCTCAGGCCGGTCGGGCTCCGGTTCGGTTGCCTCAAGTCGAGCTGCGGCGTTCAACCTGTATTCTCTTCGAAGCTGATCTATTGCTTTCCGTTTTGCGACCGTGTGTAGCCAGGCCTCGGCGCTTCCTTTCGAGCGATCGAACTGATGGGATTTGCGCCATATTGTTATGAAAGCCTCTTGAAGAATATCTTCAGCCGCTCCGCGGCTCCGGACAGTTAACAGCAGCTTGGCAAATAGCTTGGGCGCCACAACTTTATAGAGGCTAGAGAGCGCAAATTGCTCGCCTTGCGCGACCCTCTCGAGGAGCCGATCGACCTGGTGGGGGTCGACGGTGTGCTCATAAGCACGCGTCATAGTTTGTACATTCATCTTTGTTCCCGCTGCTTACATTGAAAATATGCCAACCGTTCCCCCCAGATCACGGCCTAAGGCCGCGTTGGCCGCTTCGCCGGTGCTCATGCAGTTGACGCCGGTCTGCAGAGGCACGTGATCTGGACGGCAACACCCGATTTTTCGGATCGAAGCGGCCAACGTAGATTGGCGCAGGGACGGGTCCACGATTGCGGAGCCATGTGCTCAATCTGAACATCAGCCCCTTGTGTCCAAAGCTCAGAGCCAGGATCACTCTGCCGGTATGTCCAGAGTGAAATATTGATCGCGATCAATTGCGATTGCCGTGACCTGACGGGCTGAGCGTTTCTTGGGCACCCTAGATCGGAATGGGGTTAGATGGAAACACCATTCCTATGTAACATGTTGATTTATATTGCTATTTTGGCAAAAACCGCTGACACTTTTCTCCACATCGCTCTAGGCGTTAAGCCCGCTCAATACGCAGGCGCTGCCGCGTGATCCGCCGCACGTGGCACCTGCGAAACCAATTGATGGAGGTCAAAAACCCCATGCTGCTTTCGGTGTAGTTTCCGGGACTTTCTACTGATGAATAAGCCTGTGCTTTCAATGACGCCTGTTCCTGCCATCATTCCCAGCGGTGACTTACCGCGTCATGTCGGCCGTCGCCCCAAAGACCCGGCGCGGACGGTTTTCAAACACCCAGCCATGCAGGGGCGATCTTCCTTCTGGACTGCAGCGGCGCATTCGAACACCGCTATAGCCGTCCCCTATCGGACAGGAGCATGTCATGCCCGACCTTAGCTCGGCCACTGCCTTCAAAGCCGGCGCCTCACCTTCAGGAAACGATACTCTTGATCCTCACGAGGATATCGCCCGCCAACGTTCGTCGACGCTGTTTTGGGAGTGTTTCGAGTACGACCGGAAGGTCAGGTTCATCATCAGCGCCAACCAAAGGGTGGAATGCGCGAATGCATCCGCCCGTGATCTGCTTCAGAGTGAGATGCTGTCAATGAACGGACAAGGCCAGTTGCGGTTTCACTCGGCGCGCGCCCAAGCCACCTTTGAGGAGGCGCTCAAGACTGCAAAACGGGATGCAAATCGGTGGCACCACGGTATCCTGGCCGTCGGAGATGGCGACTGGGTGGGCCTTTCTGTTCGTTGCATGGGACAGACGCCGAAAGTTTTCGACGTGCTGATAGGCTCGCCTCAACCGCAAACCGCACCCGACATGGCTTCGATCACCACGAGCTTCGGTCTTACGGCGGCGGAATCCAAGATCCTCGCCGGTCTGGTGAGCAGTCTTTGTCCGAAACGTATCGCAACGATTAACAATATTTCCGTGAATACGGTTCGCGCGCATCTGCGTGCCATATACGGCAAGCTTGGGACGCATGGCAGCAATGCCTCCCGGTCGCTTGTCCTGCGCCTACTCGACTGACGCCCCGGCGAGTTGTCAATCATAGACCGAGCGTCCTTTCATCTACGCGGCCGGTGCGTTTGCGGGCCTCGGCGGCAGATCCAGTGGAAAGCACGAGTCCGCTGGAAAAGTCGCCGGCAATTGAGCAGACAGCCAGTTTTGCAAACCCGCCGGACTGTCGTCCTCGGGCAAATTCAATTCCGCGATAATGCAAGCCCGCGTGGCAAAGTTCAGATAGTGCGATAGACAACTGCGTGTCTCAGGATGTGCGACCGTTACCAGTTGGTCGAGATGTCCCGCGGCTTTCGACAGGTTCAAAAGTGGGCCGATCAGTCGCGCCAGTTGGCCTTCGACCTCGGGACAGTGACCCCTTGGCTCACGGTAAACGCCCAATTGCATCCCGGCCTCCGGCTCAAGCCACCACGCGGTTCGCCCGCGCCAGGAGTCCATCGTCCCCGGAAACCGGTCACTGATATCCGCGACAGTCCGGGAAAGTACCCGGGCCTCACGCGCCGTGATGCACACCACCCACGTCACCGGCATGGCCTTCGCCCCGTCCGCGCTGAAGGGCTCAAGCGCCACTGATCGCGCCATTTCAATATAGTTGGTTGCCACGTGCATCATGAGGAACTCCCTAGCAAAAGGTTAATAACCGTAAACTAGGACGTCGGCGGGCGGGCGGCTTGACCAGGATCAAATTACGTGGGGACGCGTGCGATAAACTGTGACGATCCGAAACAGCATCCGGGAGCAGGATCATGGACAGGGTCAAGGGCAAGGTCGCCATCGTCACCGGCGGGGCGACCGGAATAGGTGAGGCCGCCTGCCGGCTGCTGGCGAGCGAGGGCGCAACAATCGCCATCTGCGATATCGACCAGGCCGGCGAAAAGGTGGCGGCCGACATCCGTGAAGCTGGCGGCCGCGCGCATCTTTGGGTGCTGAACACGGCCAGCGAAGGCAAGGTCAAGGACACATTCGCCAATATTGTTTCGGCCCTCGGCAGCATTGATATCCTGGTCAACAATGCCGGCATCGCCGGGGTCAACAAGCCTACGCACGAAGTCACCGAAGACGAATGGGACGCGGTGATGGACGTCAATGTCAAGGGCGTGTTCTTCTGCACCAAGCACGTCATCCCCTACATGCGCAAGGGGCACGGTGGCTCCATCATTAATCTGTCGTCGATCTATGGCCTGATCGGCGCGCCGGATAGCCCGCCCTATCATGCCTCCAAGGGCGCCGTCCGCCTGATGACCAAGACGGATGCTATGCTTTACGCCCCTGATCATATCCGCGTGAACTCCATTCATCCCGGCTATATCTGGACAAACATGGTGCATCAGGTCGCGCAGGAGAGCGAGGCCGGGGTCGACGTGTTCCGCAGCGAAGCGGCAAAGCTTCATCCGCTCGGACGCATCGGCGAACCGAACGATGTCGGCTGGGCCATCGTTTATCTCGCCTCTGACGAAAGCAAGTTCGTGACCGGGGCCGAATTTGTGATTGACGGCGGCTACACCGCGCGCTGAGGACCAAAATGACAAACTCGCCCCCCCTTCCCCACCATGCCACCAAAACATGGGTTGTCGTTGCCGACGGACATCAGGCCCGGATATTCGCTCGAAAGCCTGGGAGCCGCATCGATCCGTCCGCGCCCAGGACGGATGAGATCGAAACCTGGACGCTGGAGCCCATTCCCGGCCTCGGCGCGATGGCAGAGCCGATTACCACGGGTCGACATCATCCGCCTGGGCTTGTGTTCGAGAGTGTCGGTGCGCTCCGCCACGCACCGGAAGTGCAGCCCGATCCGAGATCGCGAAGCAAGATGGAGCTTGCCAAGCGGGTGGCCGATCAGTTGAACACGGCGTTCGCTGCCAGGCGCTTCGATCGCCTTGCCGTGGTCGCGCCACCCCACTTTCTTGGCATGTTGCGTTCGCATTACGGCCAAGGCGTGCGCGACAGTCTCTTCCTGGAAATCGACAAGGATTTCACAGCGCTTAATGCGACAGACCTCGCCGACCGGCTGAGCCACCATTGGCCGGCCCGGGAGGGGCCGCAGGATTAACATGACAGATCCTCTGTCCGCCGGGGCTCCGCCCTTTTGGACCCGGCCGGCGTCGGAGCTAGCCTCTGCGTTGTCAAGCAGCGAAAACGGGTTGGCGCCGCGCACGGCGGCAGAGCGTCTCGTTCTCCACGGACCCAATCGAATCGCGCCTGCGAACCGCACCCGCGGCGTGCGCCTTTTCCTCCGCCAGTTCTCCAGCCCCTTGATGCTGATTCTCCTGGCGGCGGCGGTCGTTGCCGCCGTGTCCGGAGAGCCCCACGAAGCCCTGATCATCATTGTGATCCTGGTCCTCAGTTGCACGATCGGCTTTTCGCAGGAATGGAGCGCTTCGCGTGCGATGCAGGCGCTTCAGCACCAGCTGGCTTACCGGGTGAGCGTCATCCGTGGCGGCGAGACGCTGGACCTGCCGGCGGAAGACGTCGTCCCGGGCGACCTTGTCTGCCTGCGGGCGGGTGCGCTTATACCGGCCGATGGTGTCGTGCTGGAGACCTGCGACCTGAACGTCAGCGAAGCCGACTTGACGGGCGAAACCTTTCCCACGCTGAAGACCCCAGGCGTAAGCGCCCCCGACGCTCCCGTCAGCAAACGCAGCAATGCCTTGTTTGCCGGCACCTCGGTCCGCAGCGGAACAGGCCGCATGCTCGTGGCGTGTACAGGTCGCGATACGGAATTTGCCGGCATCGCCGCCAGCCTGGAACGGCAGATCCCCGAAACGGACTTCGCGCGCGGCCTGCGGCAGTTTGGGGTTCTCATGACGCAGATCATGACGGTCCTCGTGGTTGGGGGTTCTGGCTGCAAACCTCCTGCTCCAGCGCCCCGTCATCGACTCCCTGTTGTTCAGTGTCGCGCTCGCCGTCGGCATAACACCCGAGCTCCTGCCGGCCATCGTCAGCGTTACCCTGGCGAGAGGCGCGCGCCGGATGGCCAGGGACGGAGTGATTGTCCGTCGCCTCGAAGCGATCGAGAACCTCGGCAGCATGACGGTCCTGTGTACCGACAAGACCGGAACGCTGACGGAAGGACATGTTGCACTGCATGCCGCCTATGACGCTTTCGGCGAGACCTCGGAGGCGGTCCTGACGCTGGCACGCGACAATGCGGCCTTGCAAAGTGGCCTCGCCAACCCGCTTGATTCCGCCATCCTTGAGGCCGGCCCCGAGGCGACCCGTGCCATCAAATGCGGAGAAATCCCCTACGATTTTCATCGCAAGCGGCTGTCCGTGGCGATTCTATCGCAGGATCAGCGCGTGCTTATCTGCAAGGGCGCCGTGGCCAACGTGCTTGAGGTCTGCACCGACATCGCTGGGACGGCCGGTCCCCAGCCGCTGACGGACGTAAGGCGTATGGAAATCGATGCCCGTTTCCAAGCCTGGAGCCGGCAAGGTTTTCGTGTGCTGGCCGTGGCCACGCGCATCTTGCCTGACGGGATGGCCGTCGAGCGGTCAGCGGAATGCCGCATGCTCCTCAACGGCTTTCTGCTGTTCCTCGACCCGTTGAAGTCCGGCATAACCCACATGGTGACGACCTTGGCCTCGCGCGGCATCCGCCTGAAGATTATTTCCGGCGACAACCGCTACATCGCCGCACATACGGGCGAACTGATTGGTCTGCCACCCAAGGTGCTCACGGGAGACGCGCTCGACGGCATGTCGCTGGACGCGCTGTTCGCCGCGGCGGCCAGAACCGATATCTTCGCTGAGATCGGGCCCAGTCAAAAGGAGCGAATCATTGCGGCCCTCCGCCAGGCGGGACACGTCGTCGGCTATATGGGCGATGGCATCAACGACGCGCCGGCCCTCGTCGAAGCCGACATCGGCATTTCGGTAAACAATGCCGTAGAGGTGGCCCGCGAGGCGGCGGATATGGTTCTCCTGCAACAGGATCTCGGGGTTCTTCTGACCGGCATTCGCAACGGCCGCCAAACCTTCGCGAACACACTGAAATACATTTCGATCACGACCAGCGCAAATTTCGGCAATATGATCAGCATGGCGCTGGCTTCGATATTCCTGCCTTTCCTTCCGCTTCTGCCAAAGCAGATACTCCTGAACAATCTTCTGTCCGATATTCCCGCGATGGCCATTGCCGCCGATCATGTCGAGCCGGGCGCCCTGCGGTCACCCCGGCGATGGGACATCGGGTTCGTCAGCCGGTTCATGATCTGCTTCGACCTGATCAGCACATTTTTCGACGTCGTGACATTTGTCTTTCTGTTTCACATGGCGGACGCAGCCCCCGCACCTTTCCAGACAGGATGGTTTGTGGAATCCCTGCTCACAGAAATTGCCATCGTGTTTATCATCCGCACCCGCAAACCGTTCTGGTCGGACCGCCCCGGCCGCTGGCTGACCAGGCTGAGTGCAGTGACAGCCGTGGTTGCGGTCGCCCTGCCCTATAGCCCCGTCGCCCAGTGGCTGGGCTTCGTTCCCTTGCCCTTTCCGACCGTCGGGGGGCTACTCGGGATTACGCTCGTCTATCTCGCAACGACCGAAGCGGCCAAACGCGCGTTCTTCGCCTACGAACGGCGACGGCATCACTTGCGTGGTCGGCTACCGCGGCACCCGTCCAGCCGTTGATGTGGATCAGGGCACGATACCGGGAACGAGTTGATCGGAATCAAACCCACGTCATTGCCAGGGCGTAAACTGCGTGAAATCCGTCACTCGAAAGGACCGCCCCATGCCCTCCGAAGACAGCACCACAAGCGAGAATGCTCCCCGCCCGCAGGCGAAAATGGACATCTTGACGAACAGCCGGAACGATCCTCTCGATCGGATTGCCGCCGATTATGCAGCGACCTATTCCGACGGCCTGGCGGTTCTGGCCAGGCGAGGCCACGACACCACACGGCTGCTGTCGCAGGTGTGCAAGGATGGCGTCGAAGCATGCGCGATTTCGACCGCGCACCTCATCGACCTCGGTCACACAGGCCTGACCTGCCGATCCCCCAGCGACATGGTGAAATTGCAGACCCAGACCTTTGATGCCGTCAACGCAGCTTTAGACGCGTGCGGACGGATCTATTCGGATCTTTTCGAAACGTGGAAGACGAGTCTGACGTCACCGGCTGCGACAGCGTCCACCGGCTCAGGCACCCGTCGGGTCCCGGTCCGGCAAGCGGCGAAATAAGGCCATACGTGTTTATGCTGACGGGAATACACGCTCATATTCGGCTTCTGGCTTGCCGTACATGCCATTGGCGCGCGCGATCAAGCCTTCGCGATCGACGATGACCGTCACCCCGCGGCGCAAGGCGATGAGCCCTTCGGTTTCGAGGCGGCGCAGTCCAATCGTAATGCCGGGACGGCGAATACCCAGCATTACGGAAAAGAATTCATGGGTGATGTGCAATTCGTCGCCCCGTATTCGGTCGTGGGTCATCAGTAACCAACGGCAGAGGCGTTCTTCGATACTGGCCGTGGCATTGGCGAGCACGGCGCCACCTGCCTGGACATGAAAAACATAGCTGAAACGCAGCAGAAAGGCCTGGAGCCGCCGATTGGCTTCGAGGAGCTTTCGCAGGACATCGGCTGGAACGACATAGCCCCAGCCCGGCGCTTGCATGAACACGTTGTAGGGGGCGTGGTCGATGCCGTGAATCAGCGAAAAGCCGGTGACGCCTTCGCTGCCTACCAGCCCGACCTCGGCCTGCCTTCCGCTCGGCCTGGAGACCGCCACCACGGATGCCAGCCCCTCCTCGAGGAAGCAGATCGACTTGATGCGCCGTCCGGCCGTCTCAAGCTCGTGTCGCGCAGGCAACTCGACACGCTCCAACCCTTGCTCCAGATGCCGGAAGTCATCGACATGGAGGCTTGAGAGGATGCGGTTGCCCACCTCAGATTGCGGAACCGTAGACATAGCGGACGTTTGGTTGAGCGTCAGGAAAGTCCGGATACCCTTTACGATTCGTATAAGACCTCAATGCGAAGCCATTGTAGAATTTGAAAAAGTTCGTACGCTTCGTACAATGAGGGTGATTGATTGTCGGCAACATGTTGCCGCAGGTTTTGACTTGCGCACTTTCACATCGCCGCAAAAAACTTAGTTACCACAACCGTTTGCAAGCCAGCGCCCCTTAAGGTTGCACCTTCCCGTCTTCGAACAGTTCACAAAAATCTGAAGTCAGCAAATGGAGTTAGTCCAATTTGCTAATGGCATTCACCTATAAGGCGAGTTATGTGCGGTTCAAAGGCGCTCCTCATCGCGCAATCGATTTGAAGCACCTTGAAACGACATTTGGCGTGTCACGCGCAGACATCAGTAGTTGGGCATATGCAACATTTCGCGGCGTAGCAAAGGTGCGTCGATTATTGGGTTAGCACCGCCCACCACGGCGGACTACGCTGGGAGCGGATTTATGAACACAAGCTATCTCGTTCATGTGGTCGACGACGATGACGCCGATCGTCAATCCCTGGCCTTTCTTCTGATGAGCGCCGGCTACGCCGTTGCTACCCACGACAGTTGCCAAACCTTTTTGTCCCGATTGGACGGCGAGAAAAACGCCTGCGTCATCACCGATTTGCAAATGCCGGAGATCGACGGCCTCACCTTGCTCCAGGAGTTGAAGGCCAAGAATTCCCATTTGCCCGTGCTTATGATCACCGGCCATGGCGATGTCCAAACAGCCGTCTCGGCCATGCGTAACGGCGCCGTGGACTTTCTGGAAAAGCCATTTGCGGACCATAACCTGCTGCGGGCGGTCGAGCGCGCCTGCGCGCGCCTTTCCAACGAAGACGGCGACGCCCCGGATCCAGGCGACGTAACCGCACGGCTCGATACCCTCACGAAGCGCGAGCGTGACGTGTTAGAGGGCGTTATGAACGGGCTTCCTAACAAGCTGATTGCCTTCAATCTCGGAATTAGCGTCAGGACTGTCGAAATTCATCGCGCAAACATGATGGCGAAGCTGAAAGCGCGCAGCCTTCCAGAGCTGGTGCGAATGGTCGTCGGCGCGCGTCAACCGTCCTGACGCTTAGTCGACCCGGATTACGGGACTTCCCCTAGTGGCAAGTCCTGAATGGTCTTCGCGCTGGCCAGGTTCCATAAACGGGATCACGGAAACGGAGGGTGCCATGATTGCCGCCACACTTGCCCAAAACCCACTCACAGCTGTACAGCCACGCTCTGAGCCTTCACCCAAAATCCCGCCCTCAGCTTTCGCCCCTGTGCTTCGCTTTGGTACGGGCGAGACTGTTTTTCCAAATGTCGAAGGTGAGGACCAGTTGTACGAGGTGCTGTTTGGCATTGTGCGCCTCTACCATATCCATTGTGACGGGCAGCGTCAGGTGTGCGACTTCCTTTTTTCCGGAGACGTCTTCGGCTTGCTGGACCAGGGCCGTCAGGGTTTTCAAGCCGACACGCTTGCCCCGACCGGCTTGCGCGCCTTGCCATGCGGTAAGGGTGACGACTGCAATGCCGCGCGCCTGTTCCTGGCCGCATCCCTTTTGCGGCGCACGAATGATCACCTTGTGACACTTACCCGCCAAAGCGCCGTCGAACGCGTAACAACCTTCCTGGTCGAAATGGCGGAGCGTCAATCGCCGGGAAATCGCGGCGTTGTCCGCTTGCCCATGATGCGCGGTGACATAGCGGACTATCTCGGCCTGACGGTCGAAACGGTCTCACGGGTACTGACCAAGCTGCGCAGATCGGGCCTTATCCAAATGGCGGATCCGCATCGCATTGCCTTGACCCGGCCGGAGGCGCTCCGCGCCTATTGCCGCTAGGTTCGAGACTCAATCAGCCCACCAGGTAATTGCGATAGCAATAGCGACGGCG
>CAMLPZ010000048.1 GCA_946482045.1 uncultured Asticcacaulis sp. | reverse complement strand
ACCTTCAAGCGCCGCATCCAGTCGGGCATGGTCATGGTCAACCTGCCGACCGCCGGGGTCGACTACCACGTACCGTTCGGCGGCCGTAAGGCGTCTTCCTTCGGCCCGCGCGAACAAGGCGCCTACGCCAAGGAATTCTACACGATTGTGAAAACCGCCTACCAGTTCCCGCTCTAAGCAATAACTGGAACGATCAAATCCAGATAACTGCGGCGTTCCGAAAGGAGCGCCGCTTTTTTATTACCAGTTGTCGGCGCGGGCGTACTGGCGCGGCGTTTCCGGCGCCGAACGCACCACGCGCACATCATGGACATCGTCGTCCTTGCCATTGGCTTCGCCTTCGACAACCCAGGTCTTCTGCCCTTCGCGTTCGACGTGATAGCGGAACTTGGCGCGGAACTTGGTGCTGCCGCCTTCGCAGCGGTCCAGATCGATGGCGCGCGCGCCCTGACGTTCCTCAGCCGGAATGTTCTTCTCGACCTTCTGCGCGATGGCGCGACCGACCATTTCCTCCTGGCGGCTGTCGCATTCGGCCCACGCCGGACTGGACGCCAGGGTGAGGCCCGCAAGGGTCAATGAGGTAAGGACGACAGATTTCATCATAGGGTTTCACTCCGCTTTTTTGGTCTTGGGCGTAACGCCTGTTCCGGGCACAGCCTGAATACTGCCCCCTCAGGCTGCGCCTTTTTCTGCGATTTTCAAGAAGCTTTTGTCAGTAAGCGGAGCATTTTCACGGAGATTTGAGTTCGAATTTTTCATCCTTATACGGACAATATTATTTCTGATATTATTGGATATCTTGCGATTAAGTGCGCACACTCATATCAAAATAAAAACTTCCACCTACATTGCATTCGCAGCCGAAGTCGCAAATTTCAGGTTTACAAAGCCAAGAACCGGCGTGCGGGTTATAGTGGAACCGCCCCAACCAGGAGTTTCCCATGCCGCCGATGTCCGCCTTCTGGCCCATATGGCCGAATCTCGCGCCCGAAAAGCTCGAACAGCCAATCCTGCCCATCACCTTCTCCACGACGATCAACGAAGCCAATTCCTCAGCGCCAGACACCGAGCGGCGCATACTGGCCCAGGACTCTTACGGCCGGCAGATCGGGCGGCTAATGGACGTTGTGGCGCTGCTCGTCGAACGCGAGGCGAAAGAGGACCCCGCCCTGCCGAAAGACAGGTGCATCACCGACCTCATGGAACTGAAGGCGCGGATCGACAAGGAAAAGGCCGATGCCCGCCAGGCGCGGCAGGACCGGCTGGTCGAGGACCTGCTCGACCTACGGCGCAAGGACGCCGCGACCTTCAAGGCGGTGATCGCTGCGGTCAACCTGCCTTAGCGCGGGCTTTAAGCGACCGCGCGGGCGGCGAGCAGGTTGTGGAGGTCGGCCAACGCCTTGGGGCGGCTGAAATAATAGCCCTGCAGGTAGTGACATCCGGCCAGCTTCAGCAGGCGCACATGGTCCTCAGTCTCGACCCCTTCGGCGGTTACGGCCAGGCCGAGCGCATTGGCGATATTGACCGTGCCGGCGACAAGCGCGGCCGCCTGCGGATCGCGGTCGACCTTGCCGGCCAGCGACTTGTCGATCTTGATCTTGTCGAAGTTATAGCGGCGCAAATAGCCGATGCTGGAATAGCCGGTGCCGAAATCGTCAAGCGCGATGGACACGCCAAGCGCCTTCAACGTACCGACGGCGGCGATGGCCCGGTCCGGGTTTTCGATCAGGTAGCCTTCGGTCACTTCCAGTTCCAAACGCTCGGCAGGGAAACCGGTCTCGGCGAGGATTCCGGCAACCTTGCTTTCGAATTCGGCATCGCGGAACTGCGCCGGCGAGATGTTGACCGAAAGGCGCAAGCCCGGCATGTCCAGCATGTCCTCGCACGCCTTGCGCAGCACGAACTGGCCCAAGGGGTGGATCAGGCCGCTCGATTCGGCCAACGAAATGAACTGATCGGGATAGAGCTCGCCTTCTGGGCGGCGCGGCCAGCGGACCAGAGCTTCGACGGCCATGACGCCTTGCGTGCGCGCATCGACGATCGGCTGATAGACGACGTCGAACTCGTCGCGCGTCAGGCCGTTGCGCATGCCTGTTTCAATCGCCTGCTTGCGCAGACGGGCGGCGTCCAGTTCGCCGTCATACCAGGTGATGCGCGCCTTGCCGGTGCTCTTGGAATGATACATCGCCATGTCGGCGCGGCGGAACAGTTCCTGGCTGCGGCAGACCTTGAGATCGCCGGACGCGATACCGATACTGGCGCCAATCTGCACCGTGCGTTCGCCGATCCGGATCGGCTTGGTCAGGAAGCCCAGCGCGGTTTCGGCAAAGGTCTGGCACTTGGCGTCGGCATCCTTGCCGCCCAGCAACATGGCGAACTCGTCGCCGCCCATGCGCGCCAGCACGCCATCCTTCGGCAGGAACTCCTTGAGCGCCGCCGCTACGATCATGATCAGCTTGTCGCCCGTCGAGTGGCCGTAGACGTCGTTGACGTCCTTGAAACCATCGAGGTCGATGAACACGACGCACTTGTGTACCGGCCCGCGCATGGCGCCGAATCTCTGCAGCCGTTCGAACAGCGCCCGGCGATTGGGCAGGCCGCTCAGATTGTCGGTCAGGGCGAAGGTGCGCGCCACCTGCTCGTTCTTGGCCAGCCGAAGGAGGCTGTAACCGGCGACGGCGAAGACCAGCAGGACAATGCCGCCGATCAGCCAGGCGATCATCTGAATATGGGGACCCGCAGCGCGCACGGCCTCGACACCGGGTTTACGCAGGGTCCAGGTCAGGCGTCCAACCTCCTGTCCGCCTGCGTCCGTAAGTTTGAGATAGGGCTCCGCGGAACTGGTTTTCGCGGTCGACCGGATACCGTCGATACGGAATGTACGCGACAGGTCCTTGAGCATCGCTGCCGAAAGGTGGCGCGTCATGACCAGATACCGTTTGGTCTTGCCGTACTTCAGCGCGCCGTCTGTCGGCCGCACGAGGCCGATTCCGACGATCGCGACGCCATCCTGCGTATAGGTCAGGCCGGAAACTGGCATCGCGCCGGAGCGGAGACGTTCGCCGTACACGCCGATTAAAGAGGCAAACCCATTGCCAAACATTCCAAGACTGGCGTCCGGTTCCGCTTTACCGTTACGATAGCCATGAAGCACCCGGAAATTTTCATCGAGAACATAGATGCCGTCATAGCTGTTCTCGTCACGGGCAAGCACGCCCCAGGTAGCGTGAATCCATTCTTCGTCTCGTTGCGAATGATAGATCTTTTCCACGGCATCATCCCACACCGTGTTGTCCCTTACCTGGAACGTCATCCGCTCGATCGTCGTCTGGATTGCGCCCTGTACGGATTCGATCGAGCGGACGGCATAGATCTCATTGGCCTTGTCCGTTACGACGGCCAGCGACGAGTACATCAGCGCGATGATGGCCGCCAGGAAACCGACACAGCCCAGCGCCACCAGGCCAAACAAGGTGCGCGCCTTGGGCTCGATACGCCAACCCGAGAACAATTTCTGCATTCTGCCACCGATTCGCCGGACGCTTTTCGCGCGTCCTAAATTCGGCGCATCATGGGGCAAAAACGTGAATTTCTCGCTTACGCGCCGGGTACATGCATGATTTTACCTTCAGGCGCGCCATGATGCAGTCGGTCCGGCAAAGGGGTCCCTTCCGCGACAAAGTCCATCGCGACCGAGTTCAGGCAGTAGCGCAGACCTGTCGGGCGCGGGCCGTCTTCGAACACATGCCCTAGGTGCGAATCGCAACGTCCGCAACGAATCTCGATACGCACCATGCCGTGCGACGAATCGCGCAGGTTGCGGATGTGATCCGCATCTATGCATTCAAAGAAGCTCGGCCAGCCTGAGCCCGAATGGAATTTGGCGCGGGATGAAAACAACGGCAGGCCGCAGAGATTACAAACATAGGTCCCCTCTTCCTCGTATTCATCGAACCTGCCGCAGAAGGGCGCCTCGGTGCCGTGATTGAGCAGGATACGTCGCGCCTCAGGGTCGAGACGGGCGGCCAGGGCCGTGATCTCATCGGCGGTGGGCGGGGTCAGGTCGAATCCCAATGAAGACTTGGAAGCTGATGCGGACGGGGTCATTGCGCGGTCCTTTCGTGCGTAGCTATCTATATAAGGTCTACTGACCGCAACGGTTACGCCGATTGAAGGTATTTTCGCAATAAGGTTGGTGACCCTACCCAGCCTGCCGGGTCAGTAGCGGCCGAATACATCCTGGCCATGACCGCCATAGCGATCATCATAACGGTCGTCATATTCCGCATCGCGATAGTGGTCGCCGTGGCAGGGGCAATCGTCACGGCGGGCGTCGTAGCGGCGATCTTCATAACCACGCGACGACGACCGGTAATATTCGCGGCTTTCCTCGTCTTCAACCATGACGGCGCGCGATACAACACGCGGCGCAGCATAACGCACTTCACGGCGGACTTCGGTGGCACATGGCGGTGGAGGCGGCGGCACATCGGCCGTCACGCACACCGAGCGGCAAGGCGATGGGACGAGCGGGGTATATCGGCCGGACTCTTGGTAATATTCATCCGCGTAACGCGTTTCACGGTAATCTTGATCGCGATAATCGGCATAGTCATGCGCGGTCTGGACATCCAGCCCGCCACGGAAGTCGCCGCCGGTATGGGCCTCGGGGGCACGATACAGGTCGCCGCCATAGACGCGCATCACGCCCTGGCCGTCGTGCGCGCGCTGCCACTGGGCGGGGCGGTGATGGCTGGAATAGGCTGCGCCGGCCGAGGCGGCCAGGGGCAGAAGGGACAGTACGAACGCGGCAGAGATACCAAGAATGAGGGAAGGTCTGGTCATGTCGCAATCTCCTGATAAGGCGCGCGTTAACCTATTACGCGGCCGCGAACGACTAAACCCTATTAACCATTTTCGCGAACTTATTTATGCGCCCGAACGATGTACGTGGACGTGCCAAGAAGCGTTTCTGGGCTTTTCCGCGTAAACATCGCTACAACGCAAAGACTTATTCCACCGGGCTCTTTGACCCCGGAAAGCCCGGCAGCGCCAGGTTGAAACGTATGGCCGCGGCGCGCAGTCCGAAGGCCGCGACAAATGCCGCCAGCGCCGATGGCCAGAAGGTCAGCCCCAGCCCCTGTAGCCCCGCGAAGACGACGGCGCCCAGCAGTGCCGCCGTAACATAGATTTCCCGGCGCAGCAGCAGGTTTGGCTCACCCGCCAGAACGTCACGGATAATGCCGCCAAAGGTCGTCGTCAGCACACCCATGATAACCGCTGACACAGCCGGAACATCGAGGTTCAGAGCCTTCGCGGTACCGACCACCGCGTAGCCGGCCAGGCCGAGGGCATCGAGCCACAACAACGCGCGGAACCGCCAGCCGCGCTTGCCCATCAGCCAGACAATGACCGCAGCGACCAGGCTGACCAGGATATAGCCGGGACGGTTGACCCAGAAGACCGGCGCGCCGATCAGGAGGTCACGCAGCGTCCCGCCGCCGACGCCGGTAATGGCGGCGAAGAAGCAGAAGGTGATGATGTCGTGCTTACGGTGCGCGGCCGCGAGCGCACCCGTTGCGGCGAACACAGCCACGCCAGCAAAGTCCAGCCAGAAAAGTGTGGTTGTAAGTGCGTCCATGCCGCGCCATATCACAGGCGACTGTAAAGCGCGACCTCGTTCCAAAGTGCGTCCCGCACTTTGGCAAGGGCGACCGCCCACCGCCGCTTTGCGCTCAAAGAGCGAAGCGTTAGCGCGTCGCTTATGGGCGGCGAGCCTCGCGGCGTTTGAGCGATAAGGAAGGATAGCCGAAATGTTACAGAAACCCGTCCTGCGCCTGCACGGCGCCTACCGCGACGATATAGGCGACCTGGTCACCCGTCGTCCGGTACCATCGCGCGAGCTGAACAATATCGGCGCCTTTCTGTTCCTCAATCACCATGGGCCGCAGACCTACACCCCCAACAATCGCGGTCTGCCTTTCGGTCCGCACCCGCATCGCGGCTTCGAGACGGTGACCTTTATCCTTGAAGGCGAACTGGCGCACCGCGACTCGGCCGGCCACGAGAGCATCATCGAAGCTGGCGGCGTGCAGTGGATGACGGCCGGCAGCGGCTTGGTTCATGAAGAGGTTTCCCCTGAGCGCTTCAAGCGCAGCGGCGGACCCATGGAAATCCTCCAGCTGTGGATCAACCTGCCCGCCCGGCTGAAGATGACTGCGCCCGCCTATACAGGCGTGCAGCGGGATGCCATTCCGGCCATCACAGGCGACGAAGGCCGCGCCACGGTCAACCTGATCTCCGGGCAATGGCAGGGGCAGACGGGTCCGATTCTCTCACTGACCGGCATCTTCATGACGACGCTGGAACTGAAGCCCGAGGGCCGCGTCGTGTTCGAAGGTATAAGCGGCCGCGACATCTTCTTCTATGTAGCGCGCGGTGATGTGGCGGTGAACGGCGTCGATGCCGCCAGGTGGCAACTGGTCGAATTCGGCGACGGCGACCTGATCGATATCGAAGCGACAACGGATTCGGTCGTGCTATTCGGCCACGCCGAGCCCTTACGCGAGCCGATCGTGGCACACGGGCCGTTCGTCATGAACACGGTGGAGGAAATCCACCAGGCCTACGCCGATTTTCAGGCCGGGAAGTTTGGGTAAAGCGCCCTCTCCCCCGCTTGCGGGGAGAGGGTTGGGGTGAGGGGCTATAAGCAGCAATGCAAATGCCGAAGAGTTTTGCCCCTCATCCGGTCGAGCAAGCTCGACCACCTTCTCCCCGCAAGCAGGGAGAAGGCATTACGCAATCATCTCGTCACTGAGCGGCTCGCCGCGCAACAGGTCGCGGCTGGCCGGCTTGCCCAGTACATCCCACAGCCGTACCGGCGGAAGACCCAGGCCTGGGCGGATCGAACGGACATTGTCCTTGGTCAGGACCTCGCCTTTCTTCACATCCTGTACGACGTAGAGCGAACGGCGGAAGGTCTTCGACCCGCGCTCCGACCCCAGCGTGTCGTAATGGACACGACCCAGCGCCTTCCAGGCATCCTTGCAGTCGCGGACCAGCGCCGTGAACTCGGCCGGCTCCAGTGAAAAGCCCGAGTCCGGCCCGCCGTCGGCGCGCGCCAGGGTGAAGTGCTTTTCGATCACCGAACCGCCGAGCGCCACCGAGGCGACGGAGGCGGCGGTGCCGAAGGTGTGGTCGGAGAGACCCGACACGCATTCGAACTTGCGGCCGAGATCGGGCACGGTGCGGACATTGGCGTCGGCGATGTCCGCCGGATACTCGCTGACGCAATGCAGCAGAATGATCTCGCCCGTGCCGTACTTGCGTGCCGTCGCGGCGGCTGCGGCGATTTCGGCGTCATTGGCCATGCCCGTCGACATGATCAGCGGCTTGCCCTTGGACGCCGCATAGGCGACCAGCGGCAGGTCGATCAGCTCGAATGAGGCGATCTTGAAAGCCGGCGCATTCAGGCTGTCGAGGAGGTCGACCGCCGTATCGTCGAACGGCGAGGAGAACAGGGTGACGCCACGCGCTTTCGCCCGCTCGAACAGAGCCGGGTGCCAGTCCCATGGCGTGTGGGCCTCGTCATAAAGATCATAGAGCGAGTAGCCATCCCACAAGCCCCCCTTCAACTGAAACTCCGGACGGTCGGATTTCAGGGTGATCGTGTCGGCCGTATAGGTCTGAAGCTTGATGGCGTCGCAGCCGGTATCGGCGGCGGCATCTATCATCTTCAGCGCGCGATCAAGGCTACCGTTGTGGTTCCCCGACAGCTCGCAGATAATATAGGGCTCGTGGTCGGCACCAATCTTGCGGCCGTCGATTGTAACTTCAAAGGCCATCCAAAACCTCCTCCAACGAAGTTACGACCCGCTCCGGATCGCCGTCCTGCATGTCTGCGTACAGCGGCAGGGACAGGGTCGTACGGTAATACTGGTCAGCCCCGGGGAGGTCGCGACCGGCCAATGCCCGCCCGCACCACCATGGCTGGCGATGGACTGGAATATAGTGAACCTGAGTGCCGATGCCGCGCGCCTTGAGGCCGGCCATGACGGCGCTGCGTGTTACGCCAAGGGCTTCGAAATCGATCGTCACGGCGAATAGGTGAAAGGCTGGACGCGTGCCGGCCTCGGGCGCCGCCCATGCAACCGAAAGGTTGCGCTTTGCCAGTGCTTTTTGATACCCTGCTACCAAGGCTTCGCGCCGCGCCAAAAAATGAGGCAGACGCTTGAGTTGTGCGATGCCCAGGGCGCAGTTCAAGTCCGGCAAACGATAGTTATAACCCAAGCCTTGCATCTCATAAATCCAAGGCCCGTTGTCGTCGTCGCCGCTAAAGCCGAGACCCGCGAAGCGTGACGGATCGCGTTCGATACCGTGGCTCCGCAAGCTCCGCAGTTGCCGCGCCACCGCCGGATCATTAGTCGTAATCGCCCCGCCCTCGCCTGTCGTCAGCGTTTTGACGGGGTGGAATGAGAAGACCGCCATGTCCGACTTCGCACAGGCGCCCGTCCTGCCGTCGGGCCCGTCGGTGCCAATGGCGTGACAGGCGTCTTCGAGCAGGAAGGCATCGTGTTCGACACAAACCTTCGAGATGTGGTCGAGCCCTACCGGTCTGCCTGAGTAGTGCACCGGTACGACTCCGGCAAAACGATGTGCAGGATGCTGTGCCTTCAGGGCACCAAGCGCTTCATCGAAAGTGCCGTCGGTCATCAGGCCCGTCGCCGGATCGACGTCGGCGAACACGACCCGTGCCCCGCAGAAGGCAATGCAATTGGCCGAGGCTGTGAACGTGATCGATGGCACGATGACCGCGTCATTCGCCGTCAAGTTCAGCGTCAGGGCGGCAAGATGCAAGGCAGCCGTACCGTTGGCCACCACCACCGCTTCCCTGGCGCCAACCGCAGCGGCCAGGTCGGCTTCGAAGCGATCGACGCTGGGGCCGGTCGTCAGATAGTCGGAACGCAGGACCTCGATAACCGCTTCGATATCGGCCTCGCTGATCGACTGGCGGCCGTAGGGAAGAAAAGAGGACATCAGAATGAAATCCTTCCTTCCCCGTTCACGGGGAAGGTGGCGCGCCCGCGAAAGCTGGCGCGACGGAAGGGGGAAACGGCAGGGCAGCCCCCCTCCCAGCCCTTCGGGGTCCCCCCTGCCCGTAAACGGGGAGGGAATGATTTGGAACGCGTCATTCCAGATAGGCCTTCATCATCGCCTTGATACCGTCGGCATCGAGGCGCTCAGGATTGTTGTCGCTGGCGTACGAAAAGCCCTCAGGCACCTTCTTGATGCCGCGCACCTTGGCAAAGGACTTGCGGGTATATTCGGCGAATTCCGGCTCGATGACATAGCGGTCGTCAAGTTCATAGGTCGAGCGCGAATCGTCGGCTGAAATCATCATCTCGTGCAGCTTCTCGCCGGGACGAATCCCTACGATGGTCTGCTTGACCTTGGGCGCCATGGCCGTCGCCAGATCGGTCACCAGGGTCGCGGGAATCTTGGGCACGAATATCTCACCACCCTGGCTCAGTTCCAGGCACGACAGAACAAAGGCCACGCCCTGGTCGAGCGAAATCCAGAAGCGCGTCATTCTATCGTCGGTGATCGGCAGCTCCTTGGCGCCCTGTGCCAGGAGCCGTTTGAAAAAGGGCACCACCGAACCGCGCGAACCAACGACATTGCCGTAACGCACCACACAGAAACGCGTGCCGATATCGCCCGACAGGTTGTTGGCGGCAACGAAGATCTTGTCCGAAGCCAGCTTGGTCGCGCCATAGAGGTTGATCGGCGAACACGCCTTGTCGGTCGACAGCGCGACCACGCGCTGGACACGATTGGACAGGCAGGCAGCCACGACGTTTTCGGCGCCGGAAATATTGGTCGCAATGCATTCGGACGGGTTATATTCGGCCGCCGGCACCTGTTTCAAAGCGGCAGCGTGGATGACGATATCCACAGACCGGAAGGCCAGTTCGAGACGGTTGCGGTCACGGACGTCGCCCAGGAAGAAACGCAGGCGCGACAGCTTGTCAGCCGAAAACATCTCTTCCAATTCCCCGCGCATTTCGTACTGCTTGAGTTCGTCACGCGACAAGATGATAACCTTCTTGGGGTCGAAGTCGCGCAGCAGGGTCTGCACCATCTTGCGGCCGAAGCTGCCGGTACCGCCGGTGATCAGGACGGTCTTGCCCTTGACCGGATCGATCTGGGGCGCGAAATCGCGAAGAGACGGCGTGGTCATAGGTTCCTGGCCTGAACTGTTTGACCCGCATGGTGAAGGATTGCGGCTAAAATGACGTTAACAGTCTGTCGCCACCCATAACGCAAACAGCCCCGCACATGGCGGGGCTGTTGTCATTTCAAAAGGACTGTCAGGTCTTAGAGCATGCTCCGAAAAAGTGGAAACCGGTTTTTCGGACCAAGCATGCGACCACTAAGAAATTTAGACCGTGCTCCGTTTCCGTCCAAACGGAGCACGGTCTAGTCGACCATCGGACGCAGGGTGATTTCGACACGGCGATTTTTGGCGCGGCCTTCGGCAGTGTCGTTGCTGGCGACAGGGACTCGCTCGCCCATACCGGCGATGTAGATGCGCTCGGACTTGACCTTGTGGGCCGCAAGGTAGCCGGCCGTTGAATTGGCGCGGCGTTCCGACAGGTCGAGGTTAAAATCGTCGCTGCCCTGGCTGTCGGCGTGGCCGACAACATCGATATAGGTCGCGGGGTACTGGTTTAGAATCTGCGCGACCTCGTCCAGCACAGGGAAGAACTTGGCGTCGATGTCGGCCGAACCGGTCGAGAAGGTGACATCCGATGGCATGTTGAGCACGATGGTATCGCCGACGCGCTGCACCGACACGCCGCTGCCGCGCAGCTGGTCGCGCAGTTCCTGCTGCTGGCGATCCATGTAGTTGCCGACGGCCGCACCGGCCAGGGCGCCGATGCCGGCCCCAAGCATGGCGTTCTTACGGGCCTGGTCGCCCTTCTTGTTGGACAGGGCGCCAACGGCCGCGCCGACACCGGCGCCGATCAGGGCGCCTGTCTTGGTGCGGCTCGACACCTTCATTCCGCTTTCTTCTTCAATGGTCGTACAACCGGCCAGGGCAAAGGCAGCCAGGGCGGAAACCATAACAAACTTACGCATGGGATTTGTCCTCTCACAAACAAATATAGGCGTTACTAGCGCTGCTACGCAGCTTTGTTCAAGTCGTGACCGCAATGAATGCAAAGGCCGGATAAAAAGTCAGTGCTTTTCACCTTAGGCGATGTGCCACGATGATGACGATAAATGCTTTAAACTGAACCCAGAATGAAGGCGACTGTTTGGCCGCCGTTCACGACTTGGCGTCGGACTTCTTGCACCGCCACACCGTCTGGGTTTCGGGCGGCATGGTCAGGTAGGTCTGCGACAGAAGGCGCACCTTGACCAGGTTCTGGTTGAGCGCGGCGGCTGCATCGCTGCCTGGCTTGGCAGCGCAACGCAGGTCACCGAGCGCATTGCGTTGCGTGACATATTCCTTGTGCAGATCAGGTTCGAGGCGGAACTCGCTGCGCTTGAACAACTGGCCATCGGCCGATAGCTCCAGACGCGCCGCCATCTGGGTGCCTTCATTGACCGCAAAGCGCACCAGCGTCCCATCGGCCTGGCGTTCGTAAGCCGTCTTGCCGCTGACACAGGCATTCTGGGCGTCGAAATCGAATTCAATCGGTCCGGCCGCGGCGATCGGATTGGGCGACGCCGCGGAATCGACCGTGCACGCCATGTGGACGACGCCAGCAGGCCCTGTGGAGGACGCCAGGGGCGCAGTCAGCCGGCGTGCGGTGTCGCGATCCTTGATCAGCAGGAAGACGACCGCGGCAATGATAATAAGACCAAGTGCGATCCAGCCCCACGGAATGGGGTGCTTGACGCCCGGGACCTTGACCTTCTTGTCCAGCACATTGTGCGACGTCTTGACCTTGGGCGCGGCCTCGTTGGAGAAGGCCGTTGGCGCGACGTCGCGCTCCTTCATGTGAATTTCGTGGCGATGGCGCATTTCGCGGCGGATGATCAGTCCGATCAGGATCAGGACCAGCACCGACAGAAGGACCAGCGTCCCCAGCTGCCAGCGTTCCAGCGCGGCACGGTCGGCTTCGGCCTTGCGCTGCTCTTCCAGGCGGGCGGCCTGGGCCTCGGCGGCGGCGGCCAAGGCGTTGGTCAGGGCGTCGTCTTTGACGATTTCGTCTTCGCTCTTGGCGTAACACGGCTTGGTCGCCATGGTTGGCGTCACGGCGGCGGAGGCCAGGAAGGTCTGGAGCGCGGTCACGCGCGTGGCGACGTACTGGCCCGTGGCGATATCGAGATCGCCGCCGGCCGACATGGTCGACGGCGCAGTCCAGGTGTTGACGCCCACCACCTGGCCGCATTCATTCAGCAACGGCCCGCCGGAATTGCCGTGATTAATCGGCGCCGTGTGGAACAGGGTGTCGATGCGGCTGCCGTCCGGATTCGTCGAGGCAAAAAGGGCGATCGAGCCTTGCGTCACATAGGCGTCGCTCGGTTCCAGCAGTTGGGTGCCCGATCGGTTCAGCAGGTGGTCGGTCGCGTCGGGATAGCCCATCGAAACGACGCGCTCATTCTTATTCGGCTTGGCGAACAGCTTCAGCGGCGGGATCTTCAGACCGTCCGCCTTCAGCAGGGCCAGATCACCTTCGGTCCAGGTCTTGACCAGCTCGACGCGCTGATAACCGGCCCCGGCGTCCTTGTGCGGCACGATATATACGTCGGCGCTCGACGCCTCGGCGGGCACTTCGACGACGTGGTAATTGGTGATGACGTAGCCGGGCGCGACGACGAAGCCCGAACCCATGCCGACGGAATCAAGCGGCGTGCCCCCATAGCCGCGATATACGACCAGCACGCGCACCACCGACTGTTCGGCCGCGGAAAGCGCCTTGGTCGAATTGACTGGCTGCAGGTCGGGATTGACGATCGGAGCGGAGGCGGTCTTGGCGTCGTCGGCGGCGGCACGATGATTAAGACCAATGCCAATGGCCACGCCCAGGCAAAGGACCAGCGCAAGCGCGATCCAGCGCGCTTTCACACTTGTTCGACCTGCGTCTGAGCTGGACGCCACTACCCTATTCCCACTTTGTCCCGACACGGCATGTGATCACACCGCATGCCCCACCTCACGCTTTGGCTGAAAGCATGTTTAAGAAGCGTTAATAGCGGAGTTCTGTGACGAAATCACCCCTCTAGCGCTGCTTTTAAGTGACTGTGGCATAATAAAGCACCAGGCAGCCGCTGCTTGCCTTTGCCTGACTGCGGCGTTAAGCGAAACGTCTGTTTCCCATGATCAAGGACCTGTCATGTCCGCCTCCGCCATCCCGCCCGTGCCACTTGCCCTCTACGACGAGGATTTCGCCGCCTTTTCCGCCCAGTTGGGGGCGGCGTTTGAGCGTTATGGCTTCGCGGTGTTGGGGGGGCATGGTCTTGACCCGAAACTTCTCAATCGGGCACTGACGGCCACCAAGGCCTTCTTCGCCCTGCCGGAAGAGGTTAAGCGGTCGTACCATATCAAGGGCAAGGGCGGCGCACGCGGTTATACGCCGTTTGGCATCGAGACCGCCAAGGGCCACGTCCACCATGACCTGAAGGAGTTCTGGCACACCGGCCGCGAACTGCCCGAAGGCCATCCTTATCGCCAGTATATGCCGGACAATGTCTGGCCGGCCGAGGTCGCCGACTTCCATGACAGCGTACTGGCTCTGTACGAAGGCCTCGATGCCCTGGGCAAGAAGGTACTGCGCGCCATCGCGCTCTATCTCAAGCTGGATCCCGGCTTCTTCGAAGACAAGGTCGATCTCGGCAATTCGGTGCTGCGCCTGCTGCACTATCCGCCGGTGACCTCCGCAGGTGAGTCGGTGCGCGCCGGCGCCCATGGCGACATCAATGTCATTACGCTGCTGCTCGGCGCCGAAGAACCCGGCCTGCAGATCCTCGACCGCGATGGCCAGTGGCTGCCGATCACCCCGCCGGAAAACTGCATCGTCTGCAATATCGGCGACATGCTGTCGCGCCTGACCAATGGCGTGCTGCCGTCAACCCAGCACCGCGTCATCAATCCGGCCGAGGCGCGCAAGGACTTCGCGCGCTATTCGACGCCGTTTTTCCTGCACTTCAATCCGCCATACCTGATCGAGACCCTGGACAACTGTGTCTCGGAAAACCGCCCGAACCAGTTCCCTGAACCGATCACCGCCGAGGATTTCCTTCAGCAGCGTCTGCGCGAGATCAAGCTGGCCTGACCGCCACCTTGTCGAACCACTCATCGAAGGCTTTGCGGCGATGGCGGCTGAGCGGCAGGCTGAGGCCCGTCACCAGCTCGACCTTGTCGGCCCCGGCATCCTTGATAGCCGTGTCCGCCACCCAGTGCGAGCGGTGGATCTGAAAGCCATGCGGCAACTGCGCGACCGCTTCGGCCATGGTCATCAGGATCAGCGCCTCACCCTTCGGCGTATGGACGCGCAGGTAATGGTCTTCCGATGACAGGGCAAGGACCGGCTGGCTACGCAAACCGCGCGGCAGGCGAGCATGGAGGGCGGGCGCTTCCGAAACGGCTTGCGGCGTGGCTTCAACCTGGCCGCCTTCGCGGATACGCCGCCAAGACAGGGCAAGGCTGATCCCGCGAAAGATCAACGTCAGCAGCAGGTTCTGCCAGATCAGGCCGACGGGCTGGACGTTGGCCACGACATCCGGCGCGAACAGGCTGAGACTGCCATAGACGATCGCCGCCCCCGGCAAGGTCAGGCCCAGGTCGACACACAGCGCCGACCACAGCGGCCAGTAGCCCTGGAAGAACCGGCGGGCAACGCCATAGGACACGATCAGCGAACAGCCGCCAATGAGCGTCACGCACAGGACGAAGTGTCCGATCCGCTCCGGCAGCGTCATGCCGACATAGCTGCCGAACGGACCGATCAGCCCAAGTATGATGCCCGCAACAGGCAGGCTTAGCAGGGCCTGCCAGCGCAGCAACGGCGCTGAACGATAGGTCAGCAGCGACATCGACACCCCCATTGGCGAATAACCGCCACCATTGGCGAACCAAACCAGCCACTGGCGAAATCACGGCAGATTTAGACTGCTGACGGCGGCTAAGCAAGGCCATCAACCACGCCAACGGGGGAAGCCCACATGCTCAAACACATCATTCGCGGCCTGATCATTACGCCTGTCGTCATGGCCGCCATCGCCGGCGGTGTCCTGGCCTTCACCGCGCCAAAGTCACCGCCTCCCATCGTGGCGATCGAAAGCGCCAACGATCCGTTTGCAGCGTTCGCCAGGCAGCAACCGACGGCGCAATATTTGACGGCGCGCGATGGCGCGAAGCTGGCCTACCGCGTCTATCCCGGCAGGCCCGGCGGCGGTGTGGTCATCGCGGTACACGGGTCTTCCGGGACCACGGTCGCCATGCATGGGGTCGCCAGCACGCTTTCGGCACGCGGCGCCACCGTCTATTCCCTCGATATGCGCGGACACGGCCTGAGCAAGGGACCACGCGGCCGTCTCGGCGACGTCGTCTATCGCGGCCAGTACGAAGACGACCTGGCGGATTTTGCCGAATTGGCGGCGCGCGAACGTCCGGGTGAAAAGCGGCTTCTCATCGGTCACTCGATGGGCGGCGCGATCATACTGAGAACCGCAAGCCTGCCGGCCTACGCAAAGAACTACGACGGCTATCTGGCTTTGGCGCCGCTGATCGCACCGGGCTCGGTGATGGATCGTCCCAACCAGGGCGGCTGGACATCGGTCAGCGTACCCCGCATCGTGACCTTGAGCATTCTGAACGGGTTCGGCATTTCGGCCTTCGATCACATGACGGTGCTGGCCATGGCTGTGCCGGAGACCGACAACAATATGCGGCCACGCAGCTATACACATGCATTGCTGGCCTCGGCCAACCTGCCGCGCAAGTGGGAACCCGCCATCGCCGCTATCAAGGCGCCGACCCGCGTCCTTATCGGCCGCGATGACGAGCTGTTCCGCGCAGAGACCTATCCGGGTGAACTGGGCCGGGCGAATGCCGCCATTCCTGTGACGCTTCTGTCGGGCGTTGGCCACATGGGGATCGTGTACGCGCCGGAGGCCTTGGAAGTCGTTGCGAATACGGCGGCGGAGATGCTGGCCAAGTAGAAAAACGTCCGGGCGTGGAGGCTCTGCCACCGCAAATCCCGGACGTTATCAGACTTACGCCTGCCATCCGCAGGTCTGGCCCTTGTTCTGTTCCTGCAGCCACGCATCCAGCGGCGCGAAATAGTCCAGCACCGCCTTGGCGTCCATTTCGCGCGTGCCGGTAAAGGCTTCCAGGGCATCCGGCCACGGCTTGGACTGGCCCATTTCCAGCATGTTTTGCAGACGCTCACCCACAGCCTTTTCGCCGTAAATCGAGCAGCGGTGCAGCGGTCCCTGCCAGCCGGTCTGCGCGCACGCCGCCTTCTGGAACTGGAACTGGAGCACGTGCGCGAGGAAGTAACGCGTATAGGGCACCGACGCCGGTACGTGATACTTGGCGCCCGGGTCGAAGCTGGAGGCCGGACGCTCGCCCGGCGGCATCAGGCCCTGGTACTGGTTGATCAGTTCCCACCAGCGGCGGTTATATTCGGCTTCGGTGATCTGGCCCGAGAAGGCCTCCCAGCGCCAGCGGTCGACCATGATGCCGAACGGCAGGAAGGCCACCTTTTGCAGCGCCATCTTGAGCAGGAACGGAATGTCCTCGGATTCAGACGGCACCTTGTCGAGCAGGCCGATCTGGTTGAGATAGGTCGGCGTCACAGAGCTCAAGCCGACAAAGTCGCCAATCGCCTCGTGGAAACCGTCATTGGCGCCGTTCTTGAAAAGGTACGGCTGATCCATATAGGCCCACTGATAATAGTTGTGACCCAGCTCGTGGTGGATGGTGTAGAAGTCCTCGGCATTGACCTGGGTGCACATCTTGATGCGCAGGTCTTCGCGATTATCGACGTCCCAGGCCGAGGCGTGGCAGACGACTTCGCGGTCCTTTGGCCGCACGATCTGCGACCGTTCCCAGAAGGTCTGCGGCAGGGGTTTCAGGCCCAGCGAGGTGTAGAAGGCCTCGCCTGTCTTGACCATCTTGACTTCGGTGTACTTCTTGCTGGTCAGCAGCTTGTCGAAATTGTAGCTCGACTTGATCGTCTTGGGCGCCACGACGTCATAGATGTTCGACCAGTCCTGAGCCCACATATTGCCCAGCAGGTCGGCGCGGATCGGCCCGGTCTTGGGCTGGACCATGTCGCCGTACTTTTCGTTCAGCTTACGGCGCGTGAAGCAGTGCAGGTTGTCATAGAATGGCTTGATCTGCCCCCACAGACGGTCCGTCTCGGCGGCAAAGGCATCGGGCGCCATGTCGTAACCCGACCGCCACAGGGCGCCGGTATCCTTGTAACCCAGGCCTTGCGCGCCCGTATTGGCCGCGGCGACCAGCTTGGTGTAGTCGGACTTCATCGGGCGGGCGATGCCCATCCAGCCTTCCCACATGGCGCGTGTCATGACCGGGTCGCGGCTGGTCGCGAGCACATTCGACGCCTCGGTCAGGTTATAGGTCTTCTGCTTGTAGCTGAACTTGCCCGTCGAATAGATCGAATCGAGCTTGGTCGTCAGGCCCGCCAGTTCCTCGGCCGCGCCCGGACGATCGGCCGCCGGCAGAACCTGCGACAGGCGCAGCAGATCGAGCTTGCGCCGGGTTTCGGCATCGACCTCGACATCGTTGAATTTTGCCGCGCCCAGGGCCAGCTTGACGGTGGCTTCGGTCAAGGCGGCATTGGCCTTGGTTTCCAACCATTCGGTGTCGTGGATGATGTAGGTCGCGCGCGCCCACGCCGCGTGGTTGGCGGCTTCGCTCAGGGCCGCCAACTGCTTTTCAGCGTCATCGGCATAGGCCTTGGCTTCGGCGGCGGTCGGCTTGGGCGGCGCTGGCGGGGTCGTGTCCTCGGCGACAGGCGGCGTTACCGGCGCAGGCCCTGGCGTCGTGTTCGACGTGGTGGCGCAACCCGTAAGCAGCGCGATACACGCTGCCGACAGTAATAGATGCTTCATGACAGCCCTCATTTCCGCAATGGTTAATTCGCGGGAAGGGAAGGCTATTTAGACGCTGACGTCAAGAAGAGAACAAAAGGTAACGTTAAGCGGCGGCGACGATTATTTGCGTCCCGCTGCGTCGACAGATCCGCTTTGCATGTCCAAAGCTCTCCTGGCCATCTGCTGCTGTGCCAGCATTTCGGCTGGATTGGTCTTGGCGGCCGTTTCAGACGTGGTGGCGCAGCCACTGAGGATGACCGGCGCTGCCACAAGCGACGTCAAGGCAGCAAAAGACAAAAGTATGCGCTTCATAACAACCCTCACTCCCGTATTGGTTGAGGCGACAAGAGAAAGCCATTCTTACGAAAGCGTCAAGAATTATTCTGGTGTCGTTACACCGCTGCGATCAGTCCGTTGACAGACAAGCATTATAACCGCCGGCATCGACCACGCGCGCACGCGACTGGATATTGCCGGAACGTTTCTTGACGTACTTGCCAGGCTGCGCAGCCTTCCACTTCAGGGGGCTGGGCAGGATGGCGGCCAGCCGGGCGGCTTCGGCGCGCGTCAGGGTCTTGG
>CAMLPZ010000047.1 GCA_946482045.1 uncultured Asticcacaulis sp. | reverse complement strand
GCTGGGGAGGTATAAGAAAGTGAAGGTCCTTTATAGCTCCCCAGCTTGCTGGGGAGGCCGGGTGAGCGAAGCCGGGATATAGTCCCGACAAGCGCAAGACGAGCGAGGCATTGCGTCAGCAATGGCGAACGAGATGTGGTGGTGGGGGCTCCTGCGTCCATTACTCCACCCTCAAGGTTGACGGCGACCAATTTCGGAGCCTCGACGGCGGTCCTGAGGTTTTCAGTTCTTGGCATCTGCTCTACCTCCAAACCAATGGGCGTGCATCGCCTTCAGGAAATCGGTCGAGGTCACCGGATATCCGGACCGCGAACCTATAACGGAATCGATCCCGCACTTCGGACAGAGCGCCGTGTCTTCATCATCCACCCATTCGGTAATGTCCGTCGGCGCAAAGATTTTGCGGCAGTAAAAACAGCCGCAGGCGTCGCTGGCTTTTAGTTCCAAGCTATGCAGGGAACTGCGCTGGTGAGCAGCGTTCAACGCGTCATCAGAATAGATCACCCCACACTCCCCTCAAGGCTGATGGCAACCAGTTTCTGGGCCTCGACGGCAAATTCCATGGGCAGTTCCTGCAACACGTCGCGGACAAAACCGTTGACGAGCAAGGCGACGGCCTCTTCCTGGCTCAAGCCCCGCTGCATGGCATAGAAGAGCTGGTCTTCCGACAGGCGCGTGGTAGTGGCTTCGTGCTCGAATTGCGCCTTGGCGGTATCGGCTTCGACATAGGGCACGGTGTGCGCCGCGCAGGTCTTGCCGATCAGAAGGCTGTCGCACTGGGTGAAGTTGCGCGCGCCGGTGGCCCTGGCGTGGGCCGACACCAGGCCGCGATAGGTGTTGGACGACTTGCCGGCCGACACGCCCTTGGAGATGATGCGCGAGCGGGTGTTCTTGCCCAAGTGGATCATCTTGGTGCCGGTATCGGCCTGCTGCGCGCCATTGGTGACGGCGATCGAATAGAACTCGCCGACGCTGTCATCGCCACGCAGGATGCACGACGGGTATTTCCAGGTGATGTTCGACCCCGTTTCGACCTGGGTCCACGACACTTTGGACCGCGCACCGCGGCAATCGGCACGCTTGGTGACGAAGTTATAGATGCCGCCCTTGCCGTTTTCGTCGCCGGGATACCAGTTCTGAACGGTCGAGTACTTGATCTCGGCGTCTTCAAGCGCGACCAGCTCGACGACCGCCGCGTGCAACTGGTTTTCGTCGCGCATCGGCGCCGTGCAGCCTTCGAGGTAAGAGACATAGGCGCCCTTGTCGGCAATGATCAGGGTGCGTTCGAACTGGCCGGTGTTTTCGGCATTGATGCGGAAATAGGTCGACAGCTCCATCGGGCAGCGCACGCCTGGCGGGACGTAGACGAACGACCCGTCGGAAAACACAGCGGCATTCAGCGCGGCGAAGTAGTTGTCCGACACCGGCACGACTGAACCCAGATACTGCTTCACCAGGTCAGGATATTCGCGCAAGGCCTCTGAAATCGCGCAGAAAATCACGCCCGACTTTTTCAGTTCGTCCTTGAAGGTGGTGATAACCGAAACGGAGTCGAACACGGCATCGACCGCGTAACGCGGCGCGCCTTCGACGCCGGCCAGGACCATCTGTTCCTTCAGCGGAATGCCGAGCTTTTCATAGGTCTTGAGGATTTCCGGGTCGATCTCGTCGAGCGACTTCGGCGCTACCTTCTGCTTGGGGGCGGCGTAGTAGTATAGGTCCTGATAGTCGACCGGCGTATAGTCCACCTTGGCCCAAGTCGGCTCTTCCATGGAAAGCCAGCGCTCATAGGCGGCCAGACGCATCTCCAGCATCCATTCCGGCTCGTTTTTCTTGGCCGAAATGAAGCGCACGATGTCGGCATTCAGCCCCTTGGGGGCGAAGTCCATCTCGATATCGGTGACGAAGCCATGCTCATAGGTTTCAAGCCTGGCGACCGTATCGATGGTTTCCTTGACAGCAGCCACTAGCTCAGTTCCTTTTCGCGCACGCGGCGCTTGAGATACATTTCATAACCTTTTGACCAGACGTCGAAAAAGCGATGCCAATCCTCTGGCTGGGTCGTCCAGCCCGAAGAGATGCGCAGAACCTTGTCGGCCAGATCCGGCAGGCCCATCGCCGCGACGACACGGCTGGACTTGACCTTGCCCGATGAGCAGGCCGAGCCGGAGGAAACGCAGATACCCGCCATGTCCATGTGAATCAATTGCTGATTTGACGGCCAGTGCGGCTGGACGATCGACAGGAGGCCGGGGACACGGACAGTCTTTTCGGCAAGGATAGTAACCCCCTGCGCTTTAAGTTGCGCTTCGATCCCGGCCTGGACTGCGACGAGGTCATCGCTGCCGGAATCGGCGGCCTTTACGGCAGCGGCGAAGGCGGCGATGCCCGGGATGTTTTCCGTGCCGGCGCGCAACCCATATTCCTGTCCGCTGCCGCCAATGAGCGCTTTCAGCGTCCGGTCGCGATCGTAGATCAGCGCCCCGACGCCTTGCGGGCCGCCGACCTTGTGGGCCGACAAAGACATCGAATCGGCCCCGTAACCGGTGAAATCGACGACCATCTTGCCCAGGGCCTGGACGGCGTCGACGTGCAGCCAACCCCCGCGCGCGTGGACCAAGGCGGCGACCGCAGCGATGTCCGACACCGCGCCGGTTTCGTTATTGGCCAGCATGGCGCAGACAAAGGGCCGTCCGTCGCGCTCTAGCAGCGCTTTCAAAGCCTCGATATCGATCGTTCCGCCTGGTGTCAGCGGCGCAATGACCGCATCCTTGACCGCGCCGAACAGGCTGTCGTGCTCACCGGCAGACAGGACGATATAGTCGTAGCCTTCGGCCTGGCGCAAAGCGAGCGCATTGGCTTCCGTGCCGCCGGAAGTGAAGACGAGGCCACCGGTGCCGAGCGCCATCACGCCCGACAGGATGTCGTTGCGGGCCTCTTCCAAAAGGAGCTTGGCCTTGCGGCCGAGGCTGTGGACCGACGAGGCATTGCCGCCCAGGTCACAGGCGCGCAAAAACGCTTCCCGCGCTTCGGGGCGCAGGGGCGACGTCGCGGCGTGATCGAGGTACAATACCGTCATTCGGCAGGCACCTCCATCATGACGCGCGCAGGGATTTCCGGCGTCGAGATATGGACCTTCTTGCGCGTGCGCTTGCGGATGACGTCGTCCAGCGACACCTGCGACAGGTAGTCGTGGATGGCCACGCCAAGGTCTTCCCACAGATTGTGCGTCAGGCAACGCTGGCCGCCCGGCATGCAGCCGATCTCGCGCGCCGCCTGCTCCTTACCGAGCTTTTTGTTGGCGCCCAGCTTGTTGGAGGTCAGCTGGCAGCGCGTCGCCTTGATCGGCTCATCGACCGCCAGGACGATTTCGGAAACGAACATATCGCCCGCCGTACGCGACAAGGTATAGCCGCCGCCGGGACCACGCGCACTCTTGACCAGGCCCGCCTTGCGCAGGCGTGCGAACAGTTGCTCGAGATAGGACAGCGAAATCTGCTGGCGCTCGGAAATTTCCGACAGCGAGATCGGCCGGCCGGCCTGGCCGTTCAATGCCAGGTCGGTCATGGCCATGACGGCGTATCGTCCCTTGGTCGACAGGCGCATATGGTGTCCTTTCGCGCAATCCGCAGGCAAAAGTCGCGATGATTGCAAAAACCTGCGCAAAGCCAAATCTTTGTGCTAAGAGGCGCGTGCCCTGGCGCGCTTTGCGGTCTTATCGGAATTTAGAATTTCCGACTAAAACAGTCAAGAATTATGCGCTGCGGTGCAAAAGATTTTTACTACACTCAAGGTGAAGAATGCCTGAAGTCATACTGGCCGGAGCCGCCGGACGCATCGAAGCCCGCTATAGCCAGGGCAAGACCGAGAACGCGCCCATCGCGCTGATCCTGCACCCGCACCCGAAGGCGGGCGGCCATATGAATAATCCCGTCACGGTGCAGCTGTTCCACCTGTTCATGACGCGGGGTTTTTCCGTGCTGCGCTTCAACTTCCGAGGCGTGCAGAAAAGCCAGGGCGAGTTCGATTCCGGCGTGGGTGAGCTGGCCGATGCCGCCACTGCGCTTGACTGGCTGCAGGCCAAGAACCCGACCGCGGCGCAGTTCTGGGTCGCCGGTTACGACTTTGGCGCCTATATCGGCATGCAACTCCTGATGCGCCGCCCTGAAACCGACGGCTTCATCTCGGTGTCACCGCCGACCAACGCCTATGATTTCAGCTTCCTGGCGCCCTGCCCGGCGTCCGGCATGTTCCTGCACGGCGGCAATGATTCGATCGTGCCGACGACCGAAGTCGACCGGGTTGTCGCCAAGCTGAGGACCCAAAAGGGCATCCAGATCGATTCGGAAGTCATTCCGGACGCCAACCACTTCTGGACCGAGCACCTGAGTGAAGTCGAACGCCATGTCGGTAGCTATATCGACCGCCGGATGGCCGAGAAGAGCTAGTTCGCGTCATGCCGCGGCTGTTCTTTCTGCCTGGGGTCGGTGGATCGGCGGAATTCTGGCGGCCGCTGGGGAATCTGCTGCCGGGCAATTGGGACAAGGTCTATTTCGCCTGGCCGGGCCTCGGTCATAATCCGCCGGATCCGAAGGTCAATTCCTATCAGGACCTCGTGGCCCTTGTAGAGGCACGGCTGGGCAATGAGCCGGTCGATCTGCTGGCGCAATCCATGGGCGGCGCCATTGCCCTGACCGTAGCCTTGCGCAACCCTGGAAAGGTGCGGCGGATCGTGCTGGCGGTCACGGCCGGCGGCATGGATGTGGCGGCGCTGGGCGCGGCCGACTGGCGGATCGACTACAGCATTGAGTTCGCGCACGTGGCCGACTGGGTGATGTCGGAGCGTCCGGATGTATCGGCGCGGCTGGCTGAGGTGCATCAGCCGTGCCTGCTGATCTGGGGCGACAATGACCCGATCAGCCCGCTTGCGGTCGGCCAGCATTTCCTGGCTCACTTGCCTGATGCAAGCCTGATCGTCGTGCCCGGTGGCCAGCACGACCTGATCAATGCAAGGGCGGATGAGGTGGCGGAAAGCATTCGGGAATTTTTGGAATAAGCGGGCCTCTCCTTCCCATCGCCACGCAACAGGGAGGAGAGAAGTGCCCTCTGAATGCTGGATCAGTTGACCGCCGAAACCAGGAACTGATCGAACTTTTCATCCTTGGTGACGAAGACGCTCAAGGACAACAGCTTCTCTCCAGCGCGGATGCGGTAGGACCGGATGTCCATGCCGCCGCGCTTGGATGATCCTTGCATCTGGAAAGTCACGACGTCGCCTAATGCGCCCAGATATAGCTTGTGATCCGCAAGTGCTTTTTCGGTCAGGTAGGCGTTGAAATTGTCAGTGAAGCGCGCGCGGTCGGCCTGGCCTGCCTGCAGGGCCTTGAAGGTCGTCAGCACCTGCGCGTCCACCCCGGTCTGCGGCAGGACCTGGAAGGCGATGCGGTCGGAGATTTCGCTGAAGGCATTGCCCGACATCGAATTGGTCAGGACGACGATGGCGACACCATCATCGGGATAGATGCGGTTGGAAGTCAGGTACCCCGCGCCCTCGCCCGTATGCGCCACGATGGTGCGGCCGCCGGTCTTGCGGACGAACCAGCCCATGGCATAGCCCGTGTCGTTGCCGTTATTGAGCTTGATCGTTTTGACCTGCTCGTCGTAGGTCGCAGGCTTGAACAAGGACTTCTTGAGGATGCTGATGTCCCACTTGGCGACGTCTTCGGCGGTCAGGATGAGCGGCCAGGCGGCAAAGGTCCAGTTGCGTCCCGCAAGCGGCGTCAGGCGGTTCGGCCCCAGGCCCTGGCGCTGATAGCCCAAGGCATCGGGCGCCTTGAGATCGACGGCTCCGGCGTCGAGCGCGTCGATGATGCCGACGGGCTTAAGGATGCGATCCTGCATGAAGTCAAAGAGCGGCTTGCCCGATACCTTTTCGACGATCAGGCCGGCGACGACATAGCCGGTATTGGAATATTGCCATTCGTCGCCGGGCTTATAGTCGAGCGGCGCCTTGGCATAGGTGTCGGCGATGGCTTGCGCCGTCGTGGGCCTGGTCACCATCTCCATGACGTAGTCCTGCGGCCAGTAGTCCGAATATCCCGACGTGTGGGCGATCAACTGGCGGACGGTGATTGTGTCAGCCGAGGTCAGGTCGGGCAGCCACTTCGAGACCGTGTCATCCAGTGAAAGCTTGCCGTCTTCGACCAGGGCCAGGACGGCAGCCGCGGTGAAAGCTTTCGAAACCGAAGCGATCTGGTAGCGCGATTTTGTCGTCGCTTTCACATTGCCAGCGATCGATGCGACACCAAACGCCTTGGAGTAGACAATCTCGCCGTCCTTGACGATAGCGATCTGGGCCGAGGGCGTCTGGTTGACGGCGATGACCGACTGGGCGGCTGCGTCGATCTTGGCTACGGTGTCCGCAGGGAGTTCGCCTGCCAGCGCGGAGACAGCAGACAGAAACAGGGCCATGCCCGCGCCGAACCCGATAGATGATTTGCCCGCCATGTTTGTCTCCATAATAGTCGCTTATGTGACTATCACGGCTGGAGCGGATGGCAAGCGGTTACGGGCAGCGCACGCGGACGCCACCCTTGCCTTCGTCAATCGTCAGGGTCTTGCCGTCGCCGCTGAGAACCATGTGTATCGACTTTTCCCAGGTCTCGCCTTCGCCCGACATCGCCAGGTCGGCCACGACGTCGGTCGGGCTGTTGACCTTGACGCTCTTCACCTTGCCGCCGCTTTCGAAATAGCTCAAATCGGTCGGGGTGACATCGAGTTGCATTTCGGCGCGATACGACGTGCTGCATGGCTTGGGCGGGGCATCCCACTTGCCGACAAAGGCCGCCGGCAGTGTGGCGGCAACCGGGGCTGCGGGCGCGGCGCTGGACGGTATAACGGCCGAAGCGGTTTCAGATACCGACGCCGACGCGCTGTCCGTGTTATCGGATTGCGGCGAACAGGCTGCCAGACAGAGCGCGGCGACCAACAGGATACGCGTTTTCATGGGGCCCTCTTCAACTGGCCATGGACTGTGTACGCTTCGGATAGCTCACCTTGCCACCCGTGAGCGGTGCGCTTACGCCTGTCGTGCCGGGGAAGGAGATCGGCAGGCCCTTGAGAGACCGCGCCGCCATATAGGCGAACGCCTCGGCCTCGATGGCGCCGCCGCGCCAACCAAGGTCTTCGGCCAGGACGACCGTTGCCGGCGCCAGCGCCTCGCGGATTTGGCCAACCAGATGTGCATTGTGGCGGCCGCCACCGGCGAGAATGACCGACTTGGGTTGTGCGCCGACGGCCGAGATGCCGGCCAGCAGGCTCGCCAGGGTAAAGGCGCTAAGCGTCGCCATGCCGTCTTCGCACGACAGGCCGGCCACCGCATCGAGCGTGAAGTCGTAGCGATCGAGCGACTTGGGCGCGACGGCCTTGAAATAGGGGTGCGCCATGTAAGCTGCGACGATATCGGCATAGACCTTGCCCGCCGCTGCGATCCGGCCTTCATGGTCATAATCGCCCCGGCCGTGGCGGCGCATCCATTGGTCCATCAGCCCGTTGGCCGGGCCGGTATCGAGCGCCGTAAGGTTGAGGCCTTCGTCGATCAGGCTAATATTGGCGACGCCGCCGAGGTTGACGACGACGACCGGCAGGTCGAGGCCCGCCTTCTGCGCCAGGGCGCGGTGATAGACGGGCGCCAAAGGCGCCGCCTCCCCGCCCGCCTGGATATCGGCCTGGCGGAAATCGCAGACGACCGTCACCCCGACCGCATCGGCAAATGCCTGGCCGTCGAACAGCTGGACCGTCCTGCCGGGCACACCATTGCGCGGGCGTTCGTGCAGGACGGTCTGACCGTGGACGCCGATGGTGTCGAGGTCACTGTAGGCCAGACCATTGTCGTTCAGAAACGCGCGCGATGCCGATAGGTGCCAGTCGACCAGGGCCGTTCGCGCCTCGGCGAAGATCGCTGGTTCGGCCTCGCCGCGCGGCCACTGAAGCGCCGCCTTGACCGTGGCTTCGAGCAGCGTCCGCGTCTCAGGCGGCATGGGCATTTCCGCCCACGGCCCAAAGTCGAGCTGGGATTCGCCATCGGTATCGATGATCGCCATATCGATGCCGTCGAGTGACGTTCCGGTCATAAAACCCAAAACTTTCATGACATTTCCCTGCGCACTCTTGACTGTGACGGACGGCGGGGTCACACAGCACCCCTTTCTGTTTCATACTGCACCCAAATCATGACCGAGCAAAGCTTCAAATCCGACCTCCTGCGCACGCTGTCAGAGCGTGGCTTTATCCATCAGTGCACCGACGCCGAAGCGCTCGACACCCTGGCTGCGGCGGGCTCGATCTCGGGCTATATTGGCTTTGACGCTACGGCGTCGTCGCTGCACGCCGGCTCGCTCGTACAGATCATGCTGCTCTACTGGCTGCAACAGACCGGCCACAAGCCGATCGTGCTCATGGGCGGCGGTACGACCAAGGTCGGCGACCCGACCTTCAAGGATACGCAACGCCCGCTTTTGACCGACGAACAGATCCAGTCGAACATGAATGGCATCAAGCAGGTCTTCTCGAAGTTTCTGACCTTTGGTGACAGCGGCAACCAGGCCGTGATGGTCAATAACGACGACTGGCTGTCCAAGTTCGGCTACATCGAATTCCTGCGCACCTTCGGCACGCATTTCACCATCAACCGCATGCTGACCTTCGATTCGGTCAAGCTGCGGCTTGAGCGCGAACAGCCGATGACCTTCCTGGAATTCAACTACATGCTGATGCAGGCGGTCGATTTCCGCGAGCTTAACGAGACCTATAACTGCGTGCTGCAAATGGGCGGCTCGGACCAGTGGGGCAATATCGTCAACGGCGTTGAGCTGACGCGCCGCATGAACACCAAGGCGGCCTTCGGTTTGACGACACCTCTGCTGACGACCGCATCCGGCGGCAAGATGGGTAAGACAGCCAGCGGCGCCGTGTGGCTGAATGCCGATATGCTCAGCCCGTACGATTACTGGCAATACTGGCGCAACGCCGAAGACGCCGATGTTGGCCGCTTCCTGCGCCTGTTCACCGCTCTGCCGCTCGACGAGATCGCCCGCCTTGAAAAGCTTCAGGGCGCCGAGATCAACGAGGCCAAGAAGATCCTGGCCGATGAAGCGACCAAGATGGTCCACGGCGCTGAAGCCTCTGCGACCGCGCGCGACACGGCGCAGAAGGCCTTCGAACAGGGCGTGCTGTCGGCCGACCTGCCGACCGTCGAAGTGCCGGATGCCGAACTGGCCGAAGGGATCATGCTGGCGGCCTTGGCGACGCGTATCGGCCTGACCCAGTCGAACGGCGAAGCTCGGCGTCTGGCCCAGGGCGGAGGCCTGCGCGTCAACGACGTGGCGATCAGCGACGGCAACCAGCTGGTGACCAAGGCCGATCTCAACGCCGAAGGCGTCATTAAGGTCGCCCAGGGCAAGAAGAAGATCGTTCTGGTTAAGCCGGTTTAGGACTGAGCGTGTGGTTAGGGGTTAGATCGACCACGAACCACACGAACTTCATACTCCCTAGGCCATGTTGCGGCACGTGGCAGTCGAGTTGAAGGTTGGTCCACAGATTACACAGATTTTCGTGTTGGCCGAGCATAACTTGCTGATGGCCGTGCAATGAAAATGAGGACAGCGCGAAGCGCTGTCGTTTCATCGCGTTTAGAGCCGTTCATTGCCACGCACGCGGATAATCTGTGTAATCTGTGGACCACCTTCAGGGCTTGGCCCTGCATTCCGACCTCAACGCGTACACTCGAAGTTCGTGTTCGTTCGTGTCGTTCGTGGTTGACCCTTTAATTCACCGCCAGATCGGCCGTCTTGTTCCGTAACACCCGCACGGCTTCCTTGGTTTCCGGCAGGTCGAGCGGCGCGATCGGGTCCTTGCGCTGGTCGTTTTCCCAGACCTTGATAAAGCCCGGCATTATGACGGACAACGGATCGACGCCGACCTGGGGCGTCTTTGCCAGGCCTTTAACGTTGTACTTGATGCCGACGAGGCCTAAGCCGTTCGACTTGACGTCACCGAACAAAGCATTGATCCGGTAGGCCGGGATCAGGGTGCCGTTCAGCGTCATGGTCTTGTCGCCGATGTCGGTCGTGCCCCAGACATTGATGCCCAGCGCCTTGCCCTTGGCCCAGCCGTTACGCACGAACAGGGTGTCGCCGCGATAACGTACCGGGAATTCGAAGTCGGTAAAGGCGATGCCTTCGCCGGTCAGGGTGTCGTTCAGGCCAGTCATCGAAGCGACGGTCAAGAGTTGCGCCAGGACCGGGATCTGCTTGACGCGAATATTTTCGCCGGCAATGCGGGCATCGACCTGGCCGTCCATATAGGCGCCGGTCACATCGGCCTTGCCGCCAAAAACGTTGCGCACGCCGCCATAGGTCCTGAGCAGGTTGCCGAAATCATTGGTGCGCAGGTTGAACAGGCTGTAGGCGCCTTGCGACTGGAAGGCGATGGCGACCGGCGCGTTGCCGATCAGGTGTGCCGTGCCCTGCCCGTCGAGCCCGCTCAATCCGTCCCAGTTGACGTCCAGCTTGACGTCGGTAAAGGCGCCGTCGGCTGAGGTTTGCAGGCGGTCGAGGTCTACGACGAAATGGGTCGGCGTTTTTTTCTGGGGCTGGGTTTGGGTCGTGGCTTGCGTCGCTGCTGTCGCGACGGCAGCCGGTTCCGCCGTCACGTCGCGCTCCTTCTCCAGCCACGGCCGCAGATCAAGCTGCTTGCCGCTGATCGCCATGACATTGATGCCCTGCTCCGGCAGGACATAGTTCTTGAACGTCACGTCGATGAAGTTACGCAGATAGAGATTTGAAAAATCTGCGAATTCCAGGTCACCCGTCGCGTTGAACGAAGCGCGGCCGTCGATCTGGACGCGGTCGCCGGTGGCATAGATGCGCGACAGATTGACCCCGCCCCGCTTGCCGGCGTCGACGCTCTGTTCGTCGAAGGACACGCTGAAAGTGGCGGCTTCTCCAGCCGGCTTGATCCAGTCGGTGGCGCGTACGCCCAGTTCAGCCTTGGCCGCATCGACATTGGCGATGGCCGCTGGATGCCCCGGTGTGTCGTAGAGCGTGAAGACCGAACCGAGACTGCCCTTGATCTGCACCGGCGCCTGCGAATAGCCGAGCGCCGTCAGTATCGTGTCGCTGATCGTCCCGCGCACCTGGAGCGTATAGTCGATCTGGCTGCGCGCCTCGCGCGTCGGCATATCGAAATCAATGGTTTCGCCCAGCATCTTCACCTGGCCAATGAGCTTTTGCGGGGTCTGTTGCCACAAGGCGGTGACGTCGATGGGCGCCGCCGGCGTGAAAAAGGCTTTCGGCAGGCCCAGGGTCGCCCAGTCCTGCGGACGCAGTTTCATAGTGATCCGGCGCAGCAGTTCGTCCGAGCCCGGTTGCTCCGACCAGCCCAGCACGGCATTGATATCGTCGAGCTTGATCAAGGCTTCCTTGGACTGGCTGTCGAGTGCGACATTGACCGTCAGGTGACGCGCCTGATTGAAGACTGGCAGGGCGCCGTAGCCCAACTGGCGCGCTTCGTCCGGCGTAATCGTCGCCTGATAGACCAGGCGCGGCAGTTCGCCGTCGATATAGGCGACATCACCCGATAAACTTTCGGCCTCGACACCGCCGCTCCAGATATCGCCGGAACGCAGCAAGGAAATCTGCGTCGGCGTCTCGGTTTTGAGACGTTCGAACATCGGAAGGCCTTGGGCAACCATGCCGGAGGCAATGGTGACGCCGGAGATATTGACCTGGGACGGGCGGCTCTTGTCGTCGGAGCCCTCATTGGTCCAGTCGACATCGCCGCGGAAGATGTCGGCTTCGACCGTGCCCCTGCCCTTGCCGTCCTGGACAACGAATTGGCCGGTAATGGCCACGGGCACGCGCGGACTACCGCCGAACTGGGCGGCATTGAACTGGCCTTTGAAGTCGATCGTCTGGGCCTTGGGCACGAACTGGGTGCGATAGGAGATATCCCCGCGATAGGGGCCGACCTTCGCCGGGCCTGCCACCACAAGGGTGTCGGCCAACAGGTCGCCTCGCACCTTCAGCGTCCCGCCGGTCAGGTCCCAGCCGAGTGCGGCCTGTTTCATGCCGGCGTCTTCGATCGTGGCGTCGAAGGTCAGGCCGAAATTGTCATTGGTGATCTTGCGCAGCGTCGGGAAGGTGATGTCGAGCCGGACCTGCGACTGGCCGTTCAGGCGTTCGCGGTTCAGGCCATTCTTCTTGAGCTCGCCATCGGCTATCGGATCGACGGCCTCGATGACCTTGACCGCCTCTCCCGCGCTTTCGACCCATATATGGGTCTCAGTCGAACGGTCCTGGAAGCTGGGGACCAACAGCCCGCCCTTCGTCATGTGCACCTCGACCATGCGGCCTTCGGTCACGTCCATGGCGAAACTGTTGCCTTTGAGGACAGCGTGGCCCTTCAGGCCCTCGGCGTCAGGAAGCTTGTCGTGGGTGCCCAGCTTGACGTTGGAGAAGTCGAAATCGAGCCGCAGGTTGTCGTCGCTGAGGTTGCCGAACTCGCCTGGTTTGACCTTCAGGACAAAGTCGGCATTGGCGAAGTCGCCGCCGCGAATGCGTTCGATCAGGTCCGTGCGCAGGATGTGTGACAGGTCTTCCGGCCAGAAGGCGAAAACCTCTTCCTTGGTGAAGCGGCCCTTGATCTTGGCCGTCAGGTCGGCGCCCAGCTTGCCATCACTGCCAGTGTAGACCAGGCCTTGCGATTCCAGCGGCGCGCCGTTCAGGCTGCCCGTCGCCGTGTCAAAACGGAACTGGCGTTTTGCCGGTGTGAAACTGCCGCGCACATGGGCGTTTGTGAGCGTCTGTCGTGCGAAGTCATCGGCCAGGCGGCCGGTAACGCGCGGACCTGCGAAATCGAAGGTCAGGGCTAGGTCGCGCCTCGCCTTCTTGTCCTCGGGATTGATCTGCACCCAGCCGTGCAGGTCGGTGTCGAGCAGGTGCGCCTGAACTTTGAACGTCCGAAAGACAACGGTACGGTTGGCCGAGGCGTAGGTCGCCTTGATGTCGGCGCCATCGAAGATCTGCCGCTCATTGCCGAGCATAAGATGGCCCTTGCCGGCCGTGACGTCGAGGAAGGCGCCTTCGAAGCCGCGCCGGGCGCTGTAGTCGATGCGGGTGCGGCCATTTACGGGGGCGTCGACAAGCGCCAGGTGGCGCGTCACCCCAGCCGACGGAAAAACGCGCGCCGGGTTGAGATTGCGCACGTCAGCCGTGATGACGGCGCGCTTCAGCCCAACCTCGCCCGAAGCCTCGGCGCGGACGGCGGCGTCAGATCCCGGGCCGGCAAGGGTCAGGTTGATATGGCTGTTGAGCTTGCCGCGCAACTTTGTGAAGTCGATATTATCGATCCTGGCTGTCCATTGCAGCCCCGTCCCCTGTTGACGCAGGTGAAATTCGCCGTTCTTGACCGCCAGTTGGCGCGTAAAGCTGGCCGGGCGGCCCAGCGTCTCCTGGCCTGTCAGGTCGTAGAGAAATGTGTCGAGAGGACCCGACGCGTCAGGGCTGCCGTGGGCTTCATAGCCCAGGTCATAGCGGCCTTCGCGCGAGACCGAGGCGGCGACGAAGAAATTTTGGGCGGTCAGGCGCGCTGGCGCAAACTGTATCAGCAGCAAGCTGTCGGCCGCCAGGGCCATTTCCATTTTGCCGGCGCGCACGATCACCCGGTTCTGCCGGTCCTGGATCATCAGGTCCTGGAAGCGAAAGCCGATGGCCCTTGCGTCGCCGAACCAGACAAGATCGAGATGGCCGATACTGGCGCGCGTATTCGGCAGGTGCGCCTCGATCCGGTCAGCAAGAATAGAGCGCAAACCGTCGACCCGCATCGGCCCTGCCGACAGCCGCAGACCCAGCGCGATCACACACAGCGCCACGCCGCCCAGCAGGATCAGGCGATAACGGCGTCTGATGGCGGCAAGCACGCTTTTGACGGGCGAAACGGCGGAAATAGCGGTTACTCTTTTATCATTCTTGTTGGCATTTGCCCGCCGGTCTGACGCCGGTTGTGGACAGGTCGTGAGGCACCATAGACGAATGTCCGCAAAACAGCGTTAAGATAGGAGGAAAATTCCCGATTCATCGGAAACTTTTACACTTTAACAAAGGCAAGCCTATGGCAAAACCCGCTGTATCCACGACTTCTTTTCAGCCCAGGCCTGCACCGGATTTCTCTCTGCCGGTTTCCGGCGGCGGCGAAGTCTCGAAAGCGTCCCTGGAAGGCCGCTGGACGGTCATCTTTTTCTATCCGGCCGACGACACCGAAACCTGCACCAAAGAGGCCTGCGCCTTCTCCGACGCCATACCGGAATTCGTCAAAATGGGCGTGGGGCTATATGGTTTGTCGAAGGACAGCCTGAAGGACCACGACAAGTTCATTACAAAATACAGTCTGAAAATGCCGCTGCTGTCGGACGAAAGCACCGAAACGATCAACGCCTTCGGATCGTGGATCGAAAAATCGCTGTACGGCCGCCAGTACATGGGTACCGACCGGTCGACCTTCATCATCGATCCCGAAGGCATGATCCGTCAGGAATGGCGCAAGATCCGGATCAAGGGCCACGTCGAAAACGTGCTGGAAGCGCTAAGGATCCTTATGGCTTAACCGGTCACAACCTTGTTACACAAGTATGTTAGCGGCACCGAACTTGAAAATGACAAATTGAGATTTTCATAATGGGACAAGGGCTTGGTCAGGACGATGCAACATCGATCGATGCAATTGTTTTCATTCCCTTTTGCGAATAAGTCGCCCGGCTCGCGAATCACTTCGGAACATACGCCCTTGCGCAGCCCGTACTCATATGCATACTTAACAAAAGGTTTAGGGTGCGGTGATGAGTAAATCCTGGTTCAAGCGCTTGGGGGAGCTTGCAGAGAGCGTCTTCCCGGAACGTCACCTCTATATTCGCTCCGGCGGCGAAACCCACGGCCATGTCCTGACGACGGGCAAGCAAGCCGTTCTGTTCCTGATTGTCTCCGCCATCCTGTGCTGGCTGCTGGTGTCGACCAGTTTCGCGGTCTTCTTTACCACGACGCAAGGCAGTTCCGCCGAAAACCAGATGCGCATGATGAAGGCGCAATCGGAACGCTGGATCGCCGACCGGCAGGCGCGCCTCAACCTGGCCATGCAGCAGGCCAACGCCAATACCGGCTCGCTGGAGGATCTGGCCAACACGGTTGAGAAGCGGCATAATGCACTGGCACAAGTCCTCAAGGATTTCAAAGGTGTACCGGGTGCGGCTGCGGCGCTGTCTCCGGCGCCGATCGACGCGAACCTGCCACCGGTCGAGCGTATCTATTCGATCCGCGCCGAACAGGAACGCATGATCAGCCACGCCGAGGTCTTCGCCAAGACGCGCGCCGAGCGGCTGCGCCTGGCGTTCCGTCTCGCCGGTCTCAACCCCGCCTCATTCGCCGGTGGCGGCCAGAGCGGGCCGCTGGCGGGCAAGGACGCCAAGGCCTTGTCGGTCATATTGGGCGTCGACGAGGACTTTGCCGAGCGCATTTCCAATGCCGCCAATGACCTGAGCGACATGCGCGGCCTGCAACGCAATTCAGAACGCATCCCCTTTGGCCGTCCGACCATCGGCACGCGCACGACTTCGGGTTTCGGCGTCCGCTTCGATCCGTTCAACCGCACCCCGCGCTTCCATCAGGGCCAGGACTTCTCCGGCGCCTATCTGACCCCGATCTACGCCACAGCCCCGGGTATCGTCGCCTTTGCCGGCGTTCGCTCCGGCTACGGCAACTGCGTCGAAATCGACCATGGCAATGGTTTCAAGACCCGCTATGCCCACCTGGCCGCCTTCAGCGTCCGGTCCGGCCAGCGCGTCGCCGTCGACCAGCGCATCGCATCCATGGGCAATTCCGGACGTTCGACCGGCACCCACCTTCATTACGAAGTGTGGATCAACGGCCGCCCCCAAAATCCCGCACGTTTTCTAAAGGCAGGTGACTATGTTCAACAAAACTAAGACCCCTCCGGCGAAGCCGCAACCGACCGTCGCACCGGTCGCTCCTACGGTCGAAACGCCTAATCTCAACCTCACCAAGAAGCCGTCAGCGCCCGCGACCGGGGGCTTCTCGGGCGGCGCCAAGCCTTTCTCCAGCGTCGGCTCGGGCCTGCTGATCGACGGCAATGTCACCGGCACCGGCGACCTGCACCTTGACGGCACAGTCAAGGGCGATGTCCGTGTCAACCACCTGACGGTCGGTGAATCGGGCAATATCGAAGGCAAGGTCGAGGCCGAAACCATCGAAGTCCGGGGCCGCATCGTTGGCTCCATCCAGGGCAAGCAGGTCAAACTGCAAGCCACCGCCTATGTCGAAGGCGACATCACCCACGAACAGCTGGCCATCGACGTCGGCGCCTACTTCCAGGGCCGCTGCCTGCAGCGCCGCAGCGACAGCGGTATTCCGTCGGTCGCTTCGCCGGCCGCCAATGTCAGCCCCGGCGCACCGGCTTCGCCTGCCACTCCGGCCGCTCCCACGCCGGGTGCTCCCGCACCGGGCGTTCCCACGCCGGGCAGTATGTCGAGCTACGACATGAGCGCGCTGTCCGACCTGACCTGATTCAGCGGTAACCCATCCGCACGAACGTAGTCTTTATAAACGGAATGCCGGGGAAGGCTTGATCTTCCCCGGCTTTTTGTTGATCCTTGGCCTCCCGGCGCCACGGAAACCGCATGACAGACCCCGCCAAACAGCCTCCACCGCTCAACTGGGCGGCCATGATCTTCCTTCTCAAGGAGACCTGGCAGGAATGGAATGACGATAATGTGCCGAGGCTGGGCGCGGCGCTGGCCTTCTATTCCATCCTGTCGATCGGGCCGCTTTTATTGATCGTCGTGTCGCTGGCCGGCCTCGCCTTCGGCGACGAGCGGGCCTCGCAGTTCATCTTCTATGAGATCAGTGGCCTGGTGGGCATAGAAGGCGCCAGCGCCATCCGCACCATACTGACCAATTCGACGACAACACAATCGAGCCTGATCGCGACCGCGATCGGCGTCGTCACCCTGGTCATTTCGGCGACGGGGTTCTTCGCCCAGCTCCAGGACTCGCTGAATACGATCTGGAACGTCGAAGGCGCGAACGCCGACATCATGTCGTTTATCAAAAAGCGCGTGCTGTCGTTTGGAATGATTCTGGGGATAGCCTTCCTGCTGCTGATCGCCCTGGTGGTTTCAGCGGTCCTGTCGGCGGTCGGCGCCTATTTTGTCGAACTGCTGCCGGCTCTGGTCATGCACGGCGTCAACCTGGTGGGGTCGTTCGCCGCCATCACCTTCCTGTTCGCCATCATCTTCAAGGTGCTGCCCGACGTCAGAATTCGCTGGAAAGACGTTTGGCTGGGCGCGGCAATCACCGCCCTGCTCTTCTCGATCGGCAAGACCCTGATCGGGCTTTATCTCGGCCAGAGCGCGTTTTCATCGACCTACGGCGCAGCCGGATCGCTGATGGTGGTGCTGGTGTGGATCTACTATTCGACGCAGATTTTCTTTATCGGCGCGGAGTTCACCCAGGTCTATACGCGCTATCTCGGCCGCCAGATTGTCATCAAGAAGGGCCGCCGCAAGCCGGTGAACACCGCCAAGGAAGCGTTGAAAGGCGCTGCCGCGAAGAACGTAAAGGCGGCGGTAGATGTGGTGTGTGAGGAGACCAAGGACGAAGCGGCGAAGAAGGTCGATTAGTTCTTCCGCTTCTCCAAGAACGCGTCCACCGCCCAGGCGCCAGCGCCTGTGGTCATGAACACCAGGCCGATAAAGACCAGGATGGCGTGCGGATACTGCGAGCGCGCATCGGCACCCGTTGTCGCGAACAGAATGACCGCCACCAGGAAGTTCAGTGACAGGACAAGGCCCGCCCAGCGCGTAAACAGGCCAAGGATGAGGAGTACGCCGACGATCAGTTGCGCCCACACCGACACGACTGCGGCGATCTCCGGCCACGGACAGTTCATCGTCGCCAGGAACATGGCGAACTCGGTCATCCGGCCTTTTTCGGTGATGTTGTCCCAGACGCCCCAGATCAGGAACCCACCGAGATAAAGCCGCAAGGCCAGAAAGGCCAAGGGCTGGCCCAGCCGTTCGATCCAGTCGGCGTTCAGCTTCAGCGATGCCATGCCACTCCCCAAAGTCTTATGGGAGCAGCATAACATCGTTCCGGCAAACGCGAACAAAAAATTGGTTACCGGGTTTTAAGCGCTTCACGCCTCGGCAGCGTCGCGGGTCACGCCGACGCGCTGCGCCAGTGACGCGCCCATGAATTCATCGAGATCGCCATCGAGCACGGCCTGCGTGTCCGAAGTTTCGACATTGGTGCGCAGGTCCTTGACCATCTGATACGGCTGAAGGACATATGAGCGGATCTGGTGGCCCCAGCCGATATCGGTCTTCTGGTCTTCCAAAGCCTGTTGCGCTGCTTCGCGCTTTTGCAGTTCGGCTTCGTAAAGGCGGGCGCGCAGCATCTTCCACGCTTCGTCGCGGTTGGCGTGCTGCGAACGGCCGGCCTGGCAGGCGACGGCGATGCCGGTTGGGATGTGGGTCAGGCGGACGGCCGAGTCGGTCTTGTTGATGTGCTGGCCGCCGGCGCCCGAGGCGCGATAGGTGTCGGTGCGGACATCGGACGGATTGATGTCGATGACGATGGTATCGTCGACGACCGGATAAACCCAGACCGAGGCAAACGACGTGTGGCGACGGGCGTTCGAGTCATAAGGCGATATGCGCACCAGGCGGTGGACGCCCGCTTCGGTCTTCAGCCAGCCATAGGCGTTTT
>CAMLPZ010000046.1 GCA_946482045.1 uncultured Asticcacaulis sp. | reverse complement strand
TTAAGGCGTATCCCGATACCGGCAGACCTCATAACGCATGCCTTTGCGCGCCACCGGTCCCTTGTGTTCGAACTGCAAATAATAGCCGTCTGAGCCATAGAAGGGCCAGAAGGGCAGCCCCTCCCCGTTCGGATTGCCGGTCTTCGCGAACCGTGCCCAGTGCTCCAGCAACGGCGGCCATTGCCGCGCCGCTTTACCGTCCGGCCTGTGGTTGAACACGAAGGCCAGCTCCGAACCGTGGTGCGCCACGCCCCCGGAGGCATCGACATCGAGCTGATAGAGCCAGGTGTCCTGACCGGAGGCATTGACCTGCCACGCCGTCCAGTCCGACGGACAACGCATCATCAGGTCGGTCGACAGCTGCATGGCGGTGTCGCCCAGCACCGGATCAGGCTTCGTGCGCAGCCTGGTGTCGATGCCGTAGAAGCTCAGGGCCTTCATGCGGTTCGGGCCAAAGGCTTCGTGGACCGTCGGATAAATGGCATCTTCGCCGCCGTGCAGGCCCAGTTCCTGTGCCGACACACCGATGATCAGCGGCACCTTGGCCTGATCGTGCGCACGAAAGACGTCATAGGGCGATTTCGGCAGGACATGGCCGTCGACCACGGCCTGGAGCCAGATGAAGCTGGCGTCATCGACCGGCGGGGTCAGCTTATCGGCGGCGGCCTGCAAGGCCAAGGCCGGGGCGCGGCGCAGATCTTCCAGCGCTTCGGCGCCCGCCGGCGCGCGCTCACCGGCGCGCGGACTGTATTGCCGCGCCAATTCGATTCCCAGGGCTTCGTTCTCAGCCAGGGTACGCGGCGGCAAACCGAACTGCGGCGGGCCGCTCTGGATGATCGCCTTGTCGAACAGGCCGTCCGCCAGCGGCGAAGCTACCAGAAGCCCGACATCCTGGGCGCCTGCGCTGTGGCCGAACAGGGTGACATTGTCCGGATCCCCTCCAAAGGCAGCGATATTATCACGTACCCATTCCAACGCCTTGATCTGGTCCATCAGGGCGTAGTTTCCAGATGCCCCGCCCCCCTCGTCCGTCAGGGCTGGATGCGACAGGAAGCCGAACACACCCAGGCGGTATTGAAGCGACACCAGCACAACGCCTTCGCCGACCAAGCCCGACATGACGGTCCCCGCCCCATTGCCGGCGCGATTGGCGCCACCATGGACGAAGACCATGACGGGTAGCGGTGCGTCGGGATGGATTTCCGGCGTGCGGACCTCAAGGTAAAGGCAGTCCTCGGAACTGGTCTTCGCCATGTCGGCGTTCCAGCCATAGGAGACCTGGAGGCAGGCCGGCGCGCTTTGGGTCTCAAAGCGAACGCCGCTCCAGCCGAGCGGCGGCTGCGGCGGGGTCCAGCGCAGATTGCCAACCGGCGGTCGCGCAAAGGGAACGGCCTTGAAGACGACCGAGCCATCATCCAGCCGGTCGCCGCCGATAAGGCCGCCGGTTACCGAAAGCTCGACATCGGCCCTGGGGCCATAAACGATGGGCGAGGCAGCGTTGGCTTGCGGTTCGGCCGGCACCTCTTCCTGCATCTCTGGTGGATAATCCTCGGCGCGCCAGCTCTTGACCGGGGCCTTTTTTACCGTCGTCGTATTGCCTTTGAAACTGCCGCGCCAGCGCTTGGACTGCGCGTCGGCGGTCCCAGCGACAAGGCACAGGGACGCGGTCAACAGGAACAACTTCGATGTTATGGATTTGGCGGTCATGGCCGGCTCCGGATGCAATACGCCGACACTATAGCGTTAACGGCCCTGCTGCCAGAGCTGAGCGGCCCCGCGCACGCCGGAACTGTCGCCCCACTTCGCCGGCGCCAGGGTTGCCGCCCACGCGTCACTGAACACATAGGGGCGGATCTTGCCCGGCAGGCGGTCATACAGTTCCTGCACGTTCGACAGGCCGCCGCCGAAGACGAAGGCGTCGGGATCGATCATGTTGACGGCGACGGCCAGGGCGCGGCCCAGGCGATCGACCAGACGGTCAAAAGCTGCATCCGCATCCGGATCGCCGGCGCGCATGGCTTCGATAATCTGTTCGCCCTTCATCGCGCGGCCAGTCACATGGTGGAAGTCGCGGGCAAAGCCGGAACCGGACACCCAGGTTTCAAGGCAACTCTTTTGACCGCACCAGCAGGTCGGCCCGGGGAATTCTTCAGGTCGCGGCCATGGCAGTGGCATATGGCCCCATTCTCCGGTGACCCCGTTGGCGCCTTCGACCAGACGGCCATCAACGACCAGGCCGCCACCGCACCCAGTGCCGATGATGATGGCGAAAACGGATTTCAGCCCCTTGCCCGCGCCATCGATGGCTTCGGACAGGGCCAGGCAGTTGGCGTCGTTGGCCAGACGGACCGGGCGCTGGAGCGCGGCCTCGAGATCCTCGCGGAAGGTCTTGCCGTTCAGCCATGTCGAATTGGCATTGCGCATCACGCCGGTGCGCGGACTCACTGAACCGGGAGCGCCGACGCCGATGGTGCCGATACGATGGGCGAGACTGGGGTCTTTCTGGCGGGCTTCGGTTTCGACACGATTGATCAGTTCGCACACCGTGCGGATGGCATCGTGGTAGTTGCCGGGATTGGGCTCCCTTTGCCGCGACAGGAAGTCACCGTCCTGCGACAGGGCGGCGGCTTCGATCTTCGTGCCGCCAAAATCAACACCGACATATAACATTCAAAAAGGTCCTGCAGCGATTGTTATGTATCCCGTCCTGTGGCCGGACGGCTTTTCATTAAAATGCGGCCTCCGGCGTGCCACCTCAGTGGCGCCCCCGGAGGCCATTACGCGTAGTCAAACCTTAGTGGCCGCCGGTGACGCCTTCTTCGATGGCGTGGGTCGGCGCCTTGCGGCAGGCGAACGAGAACCACAGCACATAGACGTAGCAGAGCAGCGGGGCGATGAAGCCGAGCGACATCGAACCGGTCAGTTCCTGGATCTTGGCGAAGGCCAGCGGCAGGAAGGCACCGCCGACGATGGCCATGCAGAGCAGACCCGAAGTCGCCGAGGTCGGCGCGGTCGAACGCTGCAGGGTCAGGGTGAAGATGGTCGGGAACATGATGGAGTTGAACAGGCCGATCAGCAGGGCCGCGAAAGCCGGGATCAGGCCCGAGGTTTCCGGGACCGAGGTCAGGATGACATTGATCATGCCGGTCGGTTCAGTCGGGACCAGGTCCTTGGTGAAGATAACAACCAGCGACAGGGCGATGGCGCCCAGGGCCACCATAGTCAGCATGACGTAGTCGCGAACGACCTTCAGCAGGGCCGAACCGGCAAAGCGGCCAATCATGGCGAACAGCATGTAGAAGGTGGTCAGCTGACCGGCCGACTGGGCTTCGATGTTCAGGATGTTTTTCTGCTCAAGGAACAGCAGCAGGTTGAGCGAGATAGCCACTTCAGCGCCGACATAGAGGAAGATGCCGATCGAGCCAAGGTTGGCCCATTTGGACTTCAGCGCGCTGAACGGAGAAACCAGCTTGCCGGTCTTGGGGGCGGCGGCGGTGATTTTCTTGCGGACCAGGAAGATGGCGAAGATGAACAGGGCCAGGGCAACGCCGATAGCGAGGTAGACGTTCGAGACGAAGCCAAGGGCTTCTTCGCGCATGACGTCGGTGATGACCACGTCCTTTTCAAAAATCTCGCCGTTCAGCAGGAACTTGGCGCCGAAGAAAAGGCCGCAGGCAGCGCCCAGGCTGTTGAACGACTGCGACAGGTTCAGACGGAAGGCCGAATCCTCAGGCTTGCCCATGGAGGCGATCAGCGGGTTAGCCGCGACCTGCAGCAGGGTGACGCCCGAGGCCATGACGAACAGGGCGACCAGGAAGATGGTGTAGATGTGGACGTTCGCCGCGGCGATGGCCATGAAGCAGCCGGTTACAATGGCGCCAAGGCCGACCATGACGGAGTTGGCGTAACCGAACTTCGACAGGAAAGCCGCCGACGGCAGCGACATCACGCCATAGGCGATGAAGAAGGCGAAGCCGGTCAGGTTGGCCTGGACGGGCGTCAGGGTGAAGACGGTCTTCATGGTCTTCAGCAGTGGGTCAAGCAGGTTGGTCACCAGCGCCCATATGAAGAAGAGACACGTAACGTATACCACGGCAAGCGCAAGGCCGCCGGGTTTAGCCGTTTCTGAGGATGAGGACATATACCTACCTGTGCACAGTTATGGTGAAAGCCGGCGCACACCTAGCCTCCCCCGATTAAATAAATCAAATTGCAAAAAATGACTTTTTGCAAGTGCCTGCGGCGAAAAATGTGCGTTTCTTCCGCCGCCAACGACTTTGTAACACATCGCCGTGTCCGTGCCAGAGCGCGCGCCTCAAGGGAGAACGCTATCCGTACCGTCCTTTTACGATGCCAAAGCCAGGTCGGGGCGCGACCGCGCATTAAGCCATGTTTACGCTTTACGTCACCTAATCCAGACCGGCAAGGGATGTTAGCGCTAACCCGAATAATAATCAGACAATTGAAGGCTCAGGTCGCAACGGTTTCGACCGTGATCTTCCAAAGGTTTGAACAAGTTTTAGCTTGACCCGACGGCATAAGATGGGCTTTGTGCCCGCGCTCAAAATCCCTTCCCAGACGAAGAGTCGCGCCCTTGAAAATCCTTCGCCGCCGTAAAACCAAAATTGTCGCCACGCTCGGGCCCGCAAGCTCGAATCTGGAGATGATGACGCAGCTGCTGCACGCTGGCGCCGACGTATTCCGGCTGAACTTCAGCCACGGCAGCCACGAGGATCACGGCCGCAATATCGAGCTGATCCGCGAACTGGAGCACAAGTCTAAACGCCCGATTGGCATCCTGGCCGACGTCCAGGGCCCCAAGCTGCGTGTCGGCCGCTTCCTGGGCGGCGCCGTAGTGCTCAACCCGGGCCAGACCTTCCGGCTCGACCTCAACCCGACGCCCGGTGATTCGCGCCGCGCCAACCTGCCCCACCCGGAAATCATCGCCGCCGCCCAGATCGGCTCGCACCTCCTGCTCGATGACGGGAAGCTGAAGCTGCGCGTCACGCATGTGCGCGACGATCATCTCGAAACCGTCGTCGTCACCGGTGGCCGTCTGTCCGACCGCAAGGGCGTCAACGTCCCCGACGTCGTCCTGCCGATCCCGGCCCTGACCGAGAAGGACCGCGCCGACATGGAGTTCGCGTTGCAACGCGGCATCGAATATGTCGGCCTGTCCTTCGTCCAGCGCCCCGAGGACGTCATCGAGGCCAAGGGCATCATCAAGGGCCGCGCCTGGGTCCTGTCCAAGCTTGAAAAGCCGCAGGCGCTCGACAATCTCGAAGAAATCATGCGCCTTAGCGACGCCGTCATGGTGGCGCGCGGCGACCTGGGCGTCGAACTGCCGCCTGAAGAAGTGCCGCTGGCGCAAAAGCGCATCGTCATGACTGCCCGTCAGATGGGTAAGCCCGTCATCGTCGCCACCCAGATGCTGGAATCGATGATTTCGGCGCCGACGCCGACCCGCGCCGAAGCGTCAGACGTGGCGACTGCCGTGTTCGATGGTGCGGACGCCGTCATGCTCTCGGCCGAAACCGCCGCCGGCCAGTATCCGGTCGAAGCCGTCACCATAATGGATCGCATCATTGCCCGCGTCGAAAAGGACGATGGCTGGCGCGGCCTGACCGACCGCCGCCGTCCGGAGCCGGAAAAATCGACGTCAGGCGCCATTGCCGCAGCCGCCCGCCAGGTTGCCCAGACGATTGACGCCGTCGCCATTGCCGCCATGACCAATTCGGCGGCGACCGCGCTGCACGTCGCCCGTGAACGCCCGACCTCGCTGATCCTGGGACTGACGCCAAACGTGGAAACGTCGCGCCGTCTGGCCCTGACTTGGGGCGTGCACCCGGTTGTAACCCCAATCACCCACTCGATGACCGAAACGGTGGCCGTGGCCTCCAAGCTGGCGCGTTCGGAAGGCGTCGCGGAACCTGGCCAGGACATCGTCATCGTCGCCGGCATGCCGTTCGGCAAGTCGGGCTCGACCAATGCGCTCCGCGTCGCCCGCGTCACCCGCACCAACGCCGTCGAAGCCGAGTTCGACGACGGCGCGGCCGAAACGAAATAGGTCTTCGGACATCTGAAAAAAACGCCGCGCTCCGGAAAGAGCGCAGCGTTTTTTTAAGCCACCCGGGGAAAATCCTCCAATTTGGATGAGATGCTAGCCGGCTAGCGCCGCAGGAACTTAAGTACCTGCAAGCGCAGACTGCGACGCAGATCGCTCCGCGCTCAAGCAACGAAGTGGTAGCGCATCACAAAAATTCGAGGATTTTCGGCTATTCGATGTAGTCGGGGGCAGTAATCCTTTTGCCGAGCAACATGGCATCCGCCACGATACGCAGCGGCTCAAAATCCGCATCCGACGACTTCGACTTGATCAGGTCGTGGAAGTGCGCATAGAGGCCCGGATATTCGGCCTCCTTTTCCTTGGTCATCACCTGGCCGTCGATTTCCAGCTCGGCGCCGCCCATCGACAGGGTCAGCTTTTCCCCGGCTTCGGACTCGACGAAGATGCTCCAGGTCTGGATGCCGGTCTGCAGGAAGTCGTACTCGGCACGCACCGGCACGCCGTTGGTCGTCAGCATGTCCATCTCGACCTGGATCGGGGCTTCGCAATTGCCCGGAATGTGCAGGTCGGCCTTCTTGACCATAACGGCGCCCGGCAGGATGCGGGTTACGATCGACAGTGAATTAATGCCTGGATCAAAGACCCCCATGCCACCGGCTTCGAAAATCCACTTCTGGCCTGGGTGCCACTGGCGGACGTTTTCCTTCCAGTGGACGACCACCGACTTCAGCTTACGCGACGCGATCCACTGGCGCGTACGCTCGACCGCCGGGGCGAAGCGCGAGTGCCAGCTGGCCAGCAGGCTGACGCCTTTTTGGGCGGCGAGGGCCTTGATCGCCATGGCCTCGCCGAGCGTCGCCGCGGGCGGCTTTTCCAGGAACACATGACGGCCGTCATTGATCACCTGCTGGGCGATGACGTGACGGACCTGCGGCGGGGTGCAGATGGCGACGGCCTCGATATCAGGATGAGCCGCGACCATTTCCTCATAGGTGTTGTAGGCCTTGACGCCGTCAGGGCGCGAGCTGGGCGAACAACCGGCGACCAGGGTCAGCTTCCTGTTGGCGTTGATCGAGGGGATATGCTGATCCACCGCAATCTTGCCGAGGCCGATCAAACCGATTTTGAGGGGTTTACTGCCGAACATTACCAAAAGTCCCTTGTGTAAGCGCTTGCCTGTTATTCGCGATATTTTAGCCGAAAACCGCTGCACACTTTTCGGAGTATCGCTGTGCCTGCATTTGTCAGAGTTTTTGTCCTCATAGCACGACGTGCCAGCTTGGCAATTATCATATTATAGCGGTTGCTCAGACAGTGCGTATATTCGCGTCATAGGTACCCATTTTTCGCCCGGTGCGGCAAAGGGCAGGGGCTGCTGGAAGTCCCACATAAGCTTCTCCCACGCCTGGACGTCGGGACTGGCGGCGTCGGCCGCCGCCTTTGCCGCGGGATCGAAGCCTGCCCCTGGCGTCAGGACCATGACCATCCGATTACCGGCGAGGAAGATTTCCAGGGCTTCGATACCGGCATCGCGAATCGAGGCGTTGATAGGCGCCGGCACTTGACCCGGCGCATGCCACTGCTTGTAGCGCTCGATAGCAGCGGCGTCGTCCTTGAGATCGAGGCAAAAATAGAGCTTGTTCATGAGGCGTCCTCCATTGTTTCAGGGTATATCCTTTTGCGCTACTCGTTCCACATTCCTCACCTTAAGTAAATTTCATATTTGACGCGTTCGTTCATATGTGATGAGCTATTTCCTCAAAGCGGCCAACGAAAGACGCCGCGCACAGGAGGGATCTCGGACCATGTCGGAAGCGAAGACGGACGCAAAAGCGTCAACAGGCCTTTGGCCCATTATATTAATTACCAGCCTGTTCTTTTTCTGGGGCGTGGCCAACAACCTCAACGACATTCTGATCCCGCAATTCAAGAAGGCCTTCATCCTGACCGACCTTCAGACGGGACTGGTCCAATGGGCCTTTTATCTCGGCTATTTCCTGCTGGCCCTGCCCGCCGCCTTTGTCATGCGCACCTTGGGTTACAAGTTCTCGGTGGTCATCGGCCTCCTGCTCTACGCGGCCGGCGCCTTCCTCTTCTATCCGGCGGCCGACAATCATCAATATAGCTGGTTCCTCGGCGGCCTGTTCGTCATCGCTTCGGGGCTGGCTTTCCTGGAAACTTCGGCGAACCCCCTAATCACCGTCCTGGGTTCTCCGGAAAAAGCCGCCTTCCGGCTCAATCTCGCCCAAAGTTTCAACCCGCTTGGCGCCCTTTCGGGCATCTTCATCGGCCAGCACTTTATCCTGTCCGGCATCGAGCACGATGAGCAGGCCCTGGCGGCCATGAGCGAGGCCGCGCGCCAGGCCTTCTACGTCTCCGAAGTCAAGGCCGTTCAGGGCCCTTACCTGGTCATTGGCTGCGTCGTCCTGGCCTGGGCAGCGCTGGTTCTGTTGTCGAAATTCCCCGCCGCGGCGACGCAGAACTCGCACGAGGACACGGGTGAGGACATTGGCTTCTTCACATCGATTACCCGGCTGTTCAGCAAACCGCACTTCCTTTTCGGCGTCGTGGCGCAGTTCTTTTACGTCGGCGCCCAGGTCGGTATCTGGAGCTTCACCATCCGTTACGCCCAGGCTGAGATCGGCCTCGGGGAAAAGGAAGCCGCCAACTACCTCTATTTCGCCCTTATCGCCTTTGCCATCGGCCGGTTCTTCGGCACCGCGCTGATGAGCCGTGTCAGTGCTTCTCTGATCCTCGGCGTTTTTGCCGTCATCAACATCGGCCTGACCCTTTATGCTGTTGTCGCCGGCGGGCAAAACGGCCTGTACGCCCTTGTCGCGTCCTCCTTCTTCATGTCCATCATGTTCCCGACCATCTTCGCCACCTCGGTGCAGGGGCTGGGCAATCTCACGAAGACCGGCTCTTCGCTATTGGTGATGAGCATCATTGGCGGCGGCGCCCTGACCATGGTGATGGGCCTGATTTCGGACGCCAGCCACATTCGGACAGCCTTTGTCGTTACGGTCGTCTGCTTCGCGGTTATCGCATTTTACGCCTTCCGCTCGCCCAAGACGGTGACGCCTGTCGCCATGACGGGGCATTGATGATCGTCGATTCGCACCAGCATCTTTGGCAGATCGGGCGCAACGGCCATGAATGGCCGACACCCGATCTTACTGCCATTCATCGCGATTTCGGCCCGGAAGACTTCCGGGCCGAAGCCATGGGTGTGGACGCAAGCGTGCTGGTGCAATCGCAGCCCAGCGATCTCGACACCGACTGGATGTGTGAGGTCGCGGAGCGCACCCCGTTCATAAAGGGCATCGTCGCCTGGGCGGATCTGGAGGCGCCGTCAGCGCCTGCCCGGCTGGCGAAACTGTCTCGCAGCCCCAAGGTGAAGGGCATACGTCCGATGTTACAGGGCCTTGCCGACGACGCGTGGATCTTGCGTGGGACGGTGCGTCCCGCGCTCAGCGCGATTACTGACCTTGGTTTGCGTTTCGACGCCCTGATCTTTCCGCGCCACCTGCCAATCATTGACCGGCTGGCGCGCGCTTACCCGACCCTGCCCATCGTCATCGACCACTGCGCCAAGCCTCAAATCGGCAGCGGCAATGACGGCCAGTGGCGCGATGGCATGGCGCGGGTGGCGGAGAATTCCAACGTTTTCTGCAAACTGTCAGGCCTGGCGACCGAAATGGCGGGCAGCCTGTCGCTTGACGCCGCCAAACCTTATGCCGATCATATTCTGGCCTGTTTTGGCCCCGATCGCCTCATGTGGGGCTCAGACTGGCCAGTCGTGAACTTGCGCACGACCTACGACACATGGCAGGACTGGACATCGGCGTGGCTGGCGCCGCAATCCGAAGCTGTCCGCGCCGCTGTTTTCGGCGGTACCGCCCGCAGCTTTTATCAACTGACTTAAGACCCAACATGCTCGATTCCGAATCCGACAAGACCGCCAAATACCGCGCGCCCGCTCTGGAGAAAGGGCTCGACGTCCTGGAACTGCTGGCTTCCGCCAAGGCGCCGTTGACCCTGTCGCAGATTTCCACGCGGCTCGATCGCTCGGTCAGCGAACTGTTCCGCATGGTTCAGGTGCTGGAGGCGCGCGGTTACGTCGGGCCTTCAGCGCGCGGCGACGGCTTTGAACTGACCAACAAACTGTTCTCGCTCGGCATTTCACGCGGCCCGAACCAGAACCTCTTGCTGAGCGCCCTGCCTATGATGCAGGAACTGAGCGAGCAGACACGCCAGGCCTGTCATCTCGTCATTGCCTCCGACGACCGCATCGTGGTCATCGCCCGCGTCGAAGCCCCCGGCGACATCGGTTTTTCAGTGCGTGTCGGCTATCAGCGCCCGCTGTGCAAGTCGACCTCGGGCATCATCCTCTACGCCTTCCAGAAGCCGAAGGTCCGCGAAAGCTGGCGCAACCAGATGCATCCGATCCTGACACCCGAGGAATGGCAGGAATTCGACGCCCAGGCTGACCGTGCCATCGCGCAAGGATTTATTGCCGTCAAGAGCGGCTACGCCGAAGGAATCGTCGATATCTCCTGCCCGATCCATAACGACGTTTCAGTTATCGCCGCCCTGACCATGCCGTTCATCCGCTCAACGGAAAGCGCAGGCATAGAAGAGACGACCGCCCACCTCCGCGCCACCGCCGCCGCGCTCAGCCGCAGCATGGGAGCCTAGGAGATGTATCCACCCGTGAACCGCCTTCACAGAACATCGATAGGCCGCACAGATCTTACCGTTCCCGCGCTCGGGTTTGGCGCGGCGTCGGTCGGCAACCTCTACCGCGCCATGAGCGATGAGGCCGCCCGGGCGACCCTGCAATGCGCGCTGGATAACGGCATCGCCCTATTTGACACCGCGCCGCATTACGGCCAGGGCTTAAGCGAACGCCGTGTCGGCGCTGCGGTTTCCGGCCACGATGTCATCCTGTCGACCAAGGTCGGCCGTGTCCTGAAACCTGCCGGACCGTACGTCCCAGGGACCGAACGCCACGGCTTTATTGATGGTGACCCGTATGAACCGGTGTTCGACTACTCCTATGACGGCGTCATGCGATCTTTCGACGACAGCCGCCAGCGGCTGGGCGGCGCGCCCATAGGTATCCTTCTGGCCCACGACCTGGGCGTGGTGACGCATGGAGACGCCCACGCCCATCATCTGAAGGCCTTCCTCGACGGCGGCTACCGCGCCATGTCTGAACTGAAGGACTCCGGCCAGGTCCAGGCGATCGGACTGGGTGTCAATGAATGGCAGATCTGCGAAGAGATCCTCAGCCACGCCGACATCGATGTCGTTCTGCTGGCCGGACGCTACACCCTGCTGGAACAGACCGCGCTATCGAGCTTCCTGCCCTTATGCGAACGCCGCGAAGTGAGTGTGCTGGCCGCCGGGGTCTTCAATTCCGGAATCCTCAGTGGCGGAACGGCCTACAATTACGCGCCCGCACCAGAAGCCGTCCGGTCACGCGTTCAGGCTCTGAAAGCCGTATGTGACAGCCATGACGTCCCGCTGTCTGCGGTCGCCCTGCAATTTCCACTCGCGCACCCGGCTATTGCCGGTGCAGTCGTCGGTATGGCCAGCCCGACCGAGGTGACGCAAAATATCGACTGGTTTGACCGGTCCATCCCCGCTGGCCTTTGGAGCGATCTCAAGGCCGAAAACCTGCTGCCCGATGACGCGCCGACACCGGCGCCGGAGAAAGTTCACACATGAGTACGCACGCGTCCTTCATCCTTTTGCACGGAGACGACAATGTCCTCGTCTGCCGCGCCCGCGCCGAGACCGGCGAGACGGTCGCGGTGGACGATCAGATCCTGACATTGACGTCTCCGGTCGAGGTTGGCCACAAGATCGCGCGCCGCGACCTGAAGATCGGGGACAAGATCTATAAGTATGGCGCTCCGATCGGTTCGATGACGACCGATGCAAAAGCCGGCGACCATGTCCATATGCACAACATGCAAAGCGATTACATCAAGACCCATACCCGTGAGGCAACCCATGGATAGCCTAAGCCCCATTGCGGTGCCCGCACATATCGATCCGACAACCTTTACCTTCCCCGCCTGGCAGCGCGCCGACGGACGTAAGGGTATCCGCAATATCGTCGCCGTTGCCTACCTGGTGGAATGCGCGCACCACGTCGCGCGCCGCATCGTGGATAAATCTGGACGCGATGACGTCCATCTGATCGGCTTCCCCGGTTGCTATCCCAACCAGTATGCCCTGACGATGATGCAGGCCCTGTGCACCCATCCGAATATCGGCGGGGTCGTCCTGGTGTCGCTCGGCTGCGAAAGCTTCAACCGCGAAGCCCTGCGCAAGGCCATCGAAGCCTCCGGCCGCCCTGTCGAGGTCTTCGTCATCCAGCAGGAAGGCGGCACGGCTTCGACAATTCAAAAAGGCGTCGATGCGGTATCCCGTATCCGCGCCATTGCCGACGCAGCACCTAAGACCCAGATGAAGACGTCGGAGCTGGTCATCGGCACCATCTGCGGCGGCTCGGACGGCACATCGGGCATCACTGCCAATCCGGCGGTCGGCCGCGCCTTCGATACCTTGGGCGCCATCGGCGCTACCTGCGTCTTCGAAGAGACGGGCGAACTGATCGGCTGCGAGAAGATCATGGCCAGCCGCGCCATCACGCCGGAACTGGGCGCGGAGCTTGAAGCCTGCGTGCAGAAGGCCGAGACATACTATTCGATCATGGGCTTCGGCTCGTTCGCCCCTGGCAATTCCGATGGCGGCCTGACGACGCTCGAGGAAAAGTCCATGGGCGCCTATTCCAAGTCGGGCTCGGCGCCGATCTGCGGCATTCTTAAGCCCGGCGACGTGCCGCCGACCGGCGGGCTTTATCTGCTCGACGTCGTGCCGGACGGCGAGCCGCGCTTCGGCTTTCCGAACATCTCGGACAATGCCGAGATCGTCGAGATGATTGCCTGCGGTTGCCACCTGACCCTGTTCACCACCGGCCGCGGCAGTGTCGTCGGTTCCGCCATCTCTCCGGTTATCAAGGTCTGCGCCAATCCGGAGACTTACCGCCGGCTTGAAGGCGACATGGACGTCGATGCCGGCCGGATCATGGAAGGCCGCGCGACGTTGGATGAGGTCGGCGCCGAGATCACCGACCTGATCCTGCGTGTGTCCTCAGGCGAGCCCAGTAAGTCGGAAGCCATGGGCCACCAGGAATTCATTCTCACCTACAAGGCGTTCGATCCCGTGGGTCCCGCCTGCCTGCCGCTCCGCCCTGCTACCGCACCACAAGCGGGATAGCGGCTTCGCTTTTTATATGCGCTCAGAGGCCGCGCAGGCTCGCCGCACAAGCGGCGGCGGCCGGTCGGCCTTGCCAAAGCCACAGCTTTGGAAATTCTACAGAGGTTAGAAATGGGAAGACTAGCTGGAAAAACCGCGCTGATCACCGCAGCGGGGCAAGGAATCGGTCGCGCCACGGCGGACGCCTACTTGGCGGAAGGCGCCACGGTCATCGCCGTCGATATCAATGGCGAGACGCTGAAGGATTTCGGCGGCATCGGCCATGTCGCCGACATCACCGACGCCGAAGCCGTCAAGGCGCTGGCGGCCAGGTTCCCGGATGTGAACGTGCTCTATAATTGCGCGGGTACGGTCCATGCCGGCAACATCCTGGAATGCGACGAGGATGCCTGGCAGTTCTCGCTCAATCTGAATGTCACGGCCATGTACCGCATGGTGCGCGCCTTCTTGCCGGGCATGCTTGAACGCGGTGGCGGGTCGATCATCAACATGTCGTCGATTGCGTCTTCCGTCAAAGGCATCCCCAACCGCTTCGCCTATGGCGCCACCAAGGCGGCCGTGATCGGCCTGACCAAGGCCGTGGCCGCCGACTTCGTGACGCAGGGCATCCGCTGTAACGCCATCTGCCCAGGCACTGTGGAAACGCCGTCGCTGTTGCAGCGCCTGCGCGACACCGGCGACTTCGACAAGGCCTATGCCGAGTTCACGGCGCGCCAGGCCATGGGCCGCTTCGGCAAGGTGGATGAACTGGCGGCGCTGGCCGTTTACCTCGGCTCGGACGAGTCGAGCTTTACGACGGGCCAGACGCACATAATTGACGGCGGCTGGATAAACTAAAAGGGCGTAGAGCGCCGATTTGCTTTCAAACCTTCTGATATCAAAAGAACAGCCTGGCCCGAAAAAGGCCAGGCTGTTCTTTTGATTATAAAGGCCTTGGGACCGCAGGCCCCAACTCCGTTAGTTATCTGCGCTGTCAGTCATGCAGCGTCAGGTCCATCCACACCATGTCCGTCTGGCCGCTTTTCAGACAGTGCAAGCCCGAGTTCGGCTTGTTGAACGGATCGGGCATATGGTTGACCGGTTCGGCACAGAAAATCCCAGGATCGTGCGTCGGCGCGAAGATATGCAGCCAATGGCAGTTCGGCGAAGCGCGCAAGGTATGCGTTAGCCGCTCGCCTTCGAAAATCTCGGCCTTGCCCTTGAAGCCCGTATAGCAGTTGTCGATGGTGATATCGTGCGTCACCACATCGCCGTGCGTCCAGTCCTTCTTGACCACGCCGGCATGCCAGTTGCGCGGCAGGGTCTGGTCATCGACCAGCCACACGCCGTCGACCGCAGCCTTCAGGCGCGTCTGCGGCGTGCGGTTGAAATAGGGGTGGAAGCCCAGTCCCGCCGGCATCGTCCCGCGCGCCAGGTTCTTGACGGTTACAAAGCAGCGCACGCCCGCAGGCCTCAGTTCATAGACGACGGTCGCCTCATAATCCCACGGCCAGGCATCAGGCACATGACGATAAGACAGCACCGCCCGCGTCGGAGAGGCCTCCACGACCGTCCAGGCCGTCTGCCAGCCATGGCCATGCAGGGGATGTGGACTGTCGCCAAAATTGGCCGGCAACTGCACCTTGCGGCCCTCGGCGACAAAAGCGCCATCGCGCAGCCGATTGCACCAGGGCACAAGCGGAAAATTGGCCGTCATCAACGCGTCGGTCGTACCGTCCGCCGTCGGCCGCAGGGCGTCCCTGCCCTTGTGTGTAAGGCGCCACATCGCCCCGGCAATAGCCGGATTAATGTCGAGTACCGTGTCTCCCGCCGTGAGACGTATCATGGTCATTCCCCGATGGCATTTTATTGTCGTTGAAACGAAAGCGGGGGCTCGTCGAGGAGCCCCCGCAATTATGCATACTTATATGGAAAAGCTTACGACTTCTTCCAGAGGCCTTCGATGGCTTCCAGCGTCTTGCCCTTGGTTTCCGGCACGAACTTCCAGACGAACAGCGCCGCCAGGATGGCGCAGGCGCCGTAGACATAGAAAGAGAAGCCGTGGTTGAACATGGCGACCAGTTGGGGGTTGCCGTCCATCATCGGGAAGGTTTGCGACACGATGAAGTTGGCGATCCACTGGGCGGCGACCGCCACCGACATGGCCTTGCCCTTGATCGAGTTCGGGAACATTTCCGCCAGCATGACCCACACGATCGGCCCCCAAGACAGCGAGAAGCCGGCGATGTAGACGATGGCGGCGATCAGGAAGGTGATGCCTTGCTGATGGGTGTTGTACAGGAAGCCGAGATAGATCAGCGAGGCCGCCATGATAACCGCACCCCAGATCAGCAGCGGCTTGCGGCCTAGCTTGTCGACGGTGAACAGGGCGACGAAGGTGAACAGCACCATGTCTAGGCCGAGGATGACGGTGTTCATCATGGCCGCGTCCTTGCCGAGCCCCAGGTTCTCGAACATGGTCGGCGCGTAGTAGAGGACGGCGTTGATGCCGACGACCTGCTGGAAGACCGACAGTAGGATACCCACAAGCAGGACCGCGCCGCCGAAGGAGAACAACTTACCGGAATGCTTGGTCAGGCTGCCGCGGATTTCGTCCATGGTGGCGTCGATCGTGGCGGGATCATTAACCTTTTGCAGCACTTCCCGCGCCTTGTCTTCCTTGCCCTTCAGCATGTACCAGCGCGGTGTGTCCGGCATCAGGAAGGCCGCGATCAGGAACATGGCGGCCGGAATCGCGCACGAAGCCAGCATGTAGCGCCAGCCGGTCGCATGGATCCATTCCTGCGAGCCCATCTTGGCGATCTGCATGTTGACGAAGTAGACCAGCGTAATACCGACCACGATGGCGATCTGTTCGAGCGAAACGAACAGGCCACGCTGCTTCGCCGGCGAGATTTCCGAAATGTACATCGGCGAAATCAGCGACGCCATGCCGATGGCGACGCCACCGAACATACGGTAGATCATGAACGGCCAGATGCCTTCGACGCCCAGTTGCCCGACCGGAGCGATGAAGGTTTCCGGATAGGCCGACAACAGGGACGAGAAGAAGAAGAGGCCGGCGGCAATGATCATGCCGACGCGGCGGCCAAGCGCGGTGGCCAGCGGACCGGCAATCGCCGAACCGATGACGCAGCCCAGGAGCGCGATGCCGACGGCAAAGCCATGCACCGTGTTCTGGTAATCGACCGACCAATCGGTGTGCGGCAGCACGAAGTTGTACTTGATGGACTGCTCAGCGCCGGAAATAACGGCCGTGTCGTAACCGAACAACAAACCGCCCAGCGACGCGCCTACGGCCAATCCGAGGATCAGGCCCGTATTCACAGACTTTGCTGTGGACATGAAATTCTCCCTAATTTGCGGGCTTCTACCCGCACCATATTCCCTGGTCTCTGCGGCCCGGCGCTTGAACGCACCCGTGTTTTCCGCTTAACGAAACCTTAACTCCGAAAGCCGGTTTCAGCAAGCCCCGCCCGGAAAAACTCCCATAAAACATAAAGAGTTAACGCCGAAACCGGCCTTATGATACCGTATAATTGTTAACGGTAACAACAGAGACCGCATGCGGCGGCGCAATAAACTGACAGCGCTTACCTTCCTTCGACGGTCACAACTACGGAAATCTCACTATATTTCAATGTCCAAGTCATTGGCGCACGATGTGCAACCGCAACACCGGCCACAGAAAATCATTCGACCGGATGCCGGGTGTAATCTAACGGCTCGTTCGCAACTTTTCTGGACTAGTCGTGAGATAGCGGTACCAGCCGTGACCTTCGTTGCGACGTTAGCGGGCACGCGGTCCGGATTACGGCCTTTTCGCCTCGCTGAAACAGCGCTACATGTAACGTAAAGGAAACGTCACATGTCCATGCTTGTCGATCGCCGCCGCATCCTGATGACCGCCACCCTCCTCCTGGCACCAGATGCCGCCTTGAGCGCCAGCCGTCGCATCCGCATCCTAATTATTGACGGCGTCAGCAATCACGACTGGCAAATGACAACCCGGATGCTTCGCGCCATTCTGGAACCGACCGGCTTGTTCGACGTCTCGGTCTCCACATCGCCTCCTACGGCCGAAGCCCCGGGATGGGACCGCTGGCGGCCCGACTTCGGCGCCTGCGATGTCGTCCTTCAGACCTACAACGACATCAATGGCGGCCCATCCTGGCCGGACACCGTCAAAGCCGATTTCGAAGCCTATGTCCGGGAAGGTGGCGGCGTCTACTTCCTGCATTCGGCCAACAACGCTTTCCCGGACTGGCCGGCCTATAACGAGATGATCGGCCTGGGATGGCGCAAGAAGGACTTTGGGCCGGCTATATATGTCGACGAGCGTGAAAAACTGGTCGCGGTGCCCGCCGGAGACGGCGAAGATACCGGCCACGGTCAGCGCTTCGACGCCGTGGTCCACCGCATTGGCAATCATCCGGTCCACGAGGGTTTCCCGCGCGCCTGGATGACGGCCGACGTCGAACTCTACCGATACGGCCGGGGCCCCGCGCGTAACCTTACCGTACTGTCCTACGCATTGGAGCCCCAAACCGCGAAGAACTGGCCGATGGAATGGACAGTGACCTATGGCGAGGGACGGTCCTACATCGCCAACTATGGCCACGTCTGGAAAGGCGACAACCAGCCCGTTACTTTGCGCAGCGCCGATGTCCAAGTGATTCTGATCCGCGCTCTGCAATGGCTGGCCAGGCGAAAAGTTGACTATCCGCTCCCCGCCGATTTCCCGACCACCGAAGCGGTCTCGATCAGGCCCGAACTGGTGCTGCCGCAATAAAACAGGCCCCGTATGAGCGGGGCCTGCTGGAGCGATATGGCGAAAAGTGCCAAGAAGCGTTTTTGGGGCCTTCGCCAAAATATCGCGAAAAAGCAATAACTTAGCTTAGTGGTTATGCCGGGGAAGCTTCTCGGCAATCTTCGTGAATTTCAAAGCCGGCTCCATGACGGCGCCGGTATGCAACTGCGAAACCGTAGCGCGATAGATCTCCTGCCACGGTGTCATCGACTCAGGCACCGCAGGAATGCCGTCCTTCTTGCGTTCGGCGATGACGGCGTCGTCGACCAACGCATTGCAAGCGCCTGTGTTAAGGTCGATACGGATCACGTCGCCGGTCCTGAGCCAAGCCAGCCCCCCGCCCGCCGCGCTTTCCGGCGAAGCGTTCAGTATGGATGGCGAATCGGACGTACCCGACTGACGGCCGTCGCCAAGCGTCGGCAACGAAGTAATGCCTGCCTTCAGCAGCGCGTCGGGCGGCTGCATGTTGACGACTTCGGCCGAACCCGGCCAGCCGATCGGGCCGGAACCGCGGATGACCAGGATGGTGTTCTCGTCGATATTCAGCGACGGGTCGTTGATACGGTTGTGATAGTCGGTCGAGCCGTCGAAGACGACCGCCCGGCATTCCAGGATGTTTTCCTGGCCCGGACGCGAAAGGTAGCGGTCGCGGAACTCCTTCGAAATCACGCTCGTCTTCATGATGGCGAAGTCGAACAAATTCCCCTTCAGCACCATGAAGCCGGCGCGTTCCATGATCGGGTCGGCAACCGTGCGGATCATTTCGCGATC
>CAMLPZ010000045.1 GCA_946482045.1 uncultured Asticcacaulis sp. | reverse complement strand
CCGCCGATCTGGCCCATCACGTCCAGGATATAACGGGCATTGAAGCCGATATCGAGCGACTCGTTGTCATAGTCGATTTCAGCTTCTTCCACGGCCTGGCCGGCTTCGATGTTGCGCACGGAGAGCGTCAGGCGGCCGCTCTCGATCGCCATCTTCACCGAGCGCGACTTTTCGGCCGAGATGGTCGAGACACGATCAACGGCTTTCGACAATACGCCGGTATCGACGATCATCACCTTGTCATTGCCGCGCGGAATGACGCGGCCATAGTCCGGGAAGGAACCGTCGATGATCTTCGACGTCAGCGAGGCATTGCCGAACTGAAAGCGGATCTTGGCCGGGCTGACCGTCAAGTCGACATAGCCGGTGCCGTCATCGAGCAGGCGGCGCGCCTGGTCGACGGTTTTGCGCGGGACGATGATGCCGGCGCCGCCCATGGCGCCTTCGGGCGCGGGCATTTCAGCCAGGGCCAGGCGGTGACCGTCGGTCGCCACCGCGCGCAGGTAGCTCGAGCCTTCTTCGGCCAGCGTGTGCAGGTACATGCCGTTGAGGTAATAGCGGGTTTCTTCAGTCGAGACGGCGAAGCGCGTCTTGTCGATCAGGCGCTTCAAGTCATCGCGCAGGATCTGGTAGGTGACGCCTTCATGGTCGCTCGACATGATCGGGAAATCGCCGGCCGGAAGGACCGGCAGGGCGAAACGCGAACGGCCGGCGGAAACGGCCAGGCGAGGATCGTCACCGGCGGAATAGCGCAGTTCGACGTCGGAGCCTTCAGGCAGCTTGCGGACGATTTCGTAAAGAGTGTGCGCCGGCGCGGTGATCTGGCCGGGCACCTGGACGGTGGCGTCGGCCGTATCGACGATTTCCATGTCGAGATCGGTGGCCGAAAAGGACACGGTGCCCGGTTCGGCCGACAACAGGACGTTCGACAGTATGGGGATGGTGTTGCGGCGTTCGACGACGCTTTGGACATGGCCCAGCGCTTTCAGAAGCGCGCCACGTTCGATCGTGAATTGCATCTCTACGGAGTCCTGTTTGCTCGATTCGCCCGAGGGTATTCTGCCATCGGGGGGGCGGACATTAAGGCATTACGGGCAAAGATCAAGAACGACTAATGGGGTTTGGGGCCCGCGGCCCCAAGCCTTCTAATCTTTTCTCACCTTGCCCCTTCGGGGCGAGGTGAGAAAAGATAAAAATGTTTGTGGGGGCACAGCCCCCACGCCCCGTTTAGTTGCTCCTGAGCTTGCGCGTCAGCGCCTCAACATCGCGCGCGATCTGGTCATCTGACGTCAGCAGCTCTTCGACCTTCTTCACGGCATGCAGCACCGTCGTGTGATCGCGGCCACCGAAACGGCGGCCGATATCCGGATAGGAGCGCGTCGTATGCTGCTTGCACAGCCACATGGCCACCTGACGCGGACGCGCCACGCTGCGGGTCCGGCGCTCCGACAGAAGATCCGCCTGCTTCAGGCCGAAATGATCGGCCGTCAGCTTTTGAATCTCATCTACGGTTACGCGGCGCTCCACCGACACTTTCAGGTTCGGTTGCAGCAAGGCCATAGCTTCTTCCAAAGTCAAACTCCCAAGTCGAGGGCCGGCGGACGCCACCAGGGTGTTTACCGCGCCTTCAAGCTCACGGATTGACCCCGGCACGCGCTCGGCCAGAAATTGCATTACATCCCCCCTGGGATTTTGTCCGGACGCCTGGCCTCTTTGAGCCAGTTGCGCCAGCTTGCGCTCGATGATGCCGATACGCAAGGATTGGTCGGCGACGTCCAGCGCGCAGACCAGGCCCGATGACAGGTGCGACCGCAGGCGCGCCTCGATCTCGGTCAGCTGCGACGGCGGACGATCCGCCGTGAAGACCACGCGCCGATTGTTCTCGATCAGCGAGGTCAGCGTATGAAACAATTCTTCCTGCGACGACGTCTTGCCGCCGATGAAGTGGACATCGTCCACCAGCAGCAGGTCGGCGCCACGAATCTCGTCCTTGAACGCCGCTGTCGACTTGTCCATCAGCGCCTTGACGAAGGTTGAAGTGAACTTTTCGGCCGTCAGATAGACGATGCGGGCGTCGGGACGGCGCGCGTGCGCTTCCCAGCCAATGGCGTTCAGAAGGTGCGTCTTGCCGTAGCCATACGGGCCATGAAAAAACACCGGATTGAAGTGGCCGTCCGCCCACGACGCCACCTGGCGCGACATGGTGTAGGCAAATTCGTTGCCGCGGCCCGACACGAAGCTTTCGAACGTCAGGCGGTCTTGCAAGCCATTGATACGCGATACCGGTGTCGGCATAGCTGGACGGATGTCCTGAACAACGGCGGGCATCTGGACCGGCGCGCTGACCGCCTCGGGGCTCGCGGCCGGGATCGCCTGGCCGGTCGTGCGGGCCTGGTCTTCGTATTCGACGCGCGATTTGACATCGAGAATCCGTGAATCCGGGTCGTGCTGCGACCACAGTTCCTGCGCCCGACGGATGGCGTTGCGCGAAATCCAGTCGCGCGCATAGGCCGTTGGCGTCACCAGAACCGGATCACCATAAAGGCCCGGCCGCACACTCGAAGGTGCGACGTAGGAGTTATAAGCGCCTTCGCCCAACTCACGGCGAAGCACGGGTGCCACTTTAGACCATACCGTCTCAGGTAGGATCGGCGACCAGCTTGTCATGCTTGGCATTTTTTTATCGCCCCAACCATTTGCCCTATACCCTGTACACTACACATACCCAAACCTCCCTGACGGACAGGAATTCTCCTGACGCCAGCCGTAAATAAAGCCCCCGCGCAAACCCTAGCCCCGGTGTTGGGCGCAAGCTCTGGATGCGCATCCGCCACGGACCGGCATCCTGCCTTCGTACACCGACACTTCTGTGCCGTTTCAACAAAGACCAAATCTTACAAATACCCCCCAGGCCGCTAGTCCTGAGTACACAATCCCCTTTTTCTTCGCGCGTGGGGCGAACCATGCGCAACGTAACAGCCTTCCTGACGCTCATGAGGTCAGACGACCCCAGAAGCGGCGGCCTCAGGACGAAGCGGTCAAACCGGCCGATCGTCCAAAAAAACGGCTGGAGCCTCCGGCGCGCGCAAGTTGCGGGCGCCTCCCGAATTCATCCGTATTGTGATGAAACCCGGTGAGGCAATATCGCCAAATTAGCTACCTTGAAGCCCGCGTCAATCCCGTTATTTTCGTCTCGGCGCTGATAAATCAGTTGACTCTCACAACCTGTTCGCAGGCAAAGAGAAATGGTTAAAAATTAGTGCTTCATTAACCAATTTGTGAACGGACAGCCAGCAGCTATACGTCATTTATTCAATGAATATAATGACTTATAGAATTCCTACTTGTCGGACTAACCGTCACAAAGGGCAAATCGGGCAAAAAAAAGGCAATGCAGTACAGCATTGCCTCCGGTTTTTGCCGGCGTCAGGCAAACAAAAAAAGGGCCGGGAGCGACCAGCCCTTTTGTGCTGAATTTAGGAGATTAGGCGGTCGCCAGCTTTTTCAGCTGAGCAGCCAGGCGCGAAACCTTGCGCGAACCGGTGTTCTTGTGCACCACGCCCTTGGAAACGGCGCGCATCAGTTCGGACTGCGCCTCGACAAAGGCCGACTTGGCGACCGTGGCATCACCGGCGGCGATCGCTTCTTCGAACTTGCGCAGGAAGGTACGGACACGCGAACGGCGCGCCTTGTTGACTTCGGTACGGCGAGCGATCTTGCGGATTGCCTTGCGGGCGCCGGGGTTATTGGCCATTCATCACCTGACTGGACGAGAAGATTGTAACAAAAGGCCCATGCCGATCAGGCAGAGCGCTAAATTCAAGGCGGCGGGATATAACCGATAGACTTCCCCCGGTCAACGCCCGCACTGCGCTTTTCGCATCCTGAGCGCAAAATTTATGCACAGGGGTTGAGAATCCAAGAGATCAGACGAGATTTGCCGCAATCAGACTATGCGCTGTCGCCCGCACCGCGTCCAGCGCCGGCTGGGGCTGCCAGCCCAGGTCGCTGCACGCCTTGGCCGTCGAACAGGGCGTGTAAAGCCCTAGCTCGGTGGCGGTCCGTGATGCCTTGCGGTCGAACAAAGCGCCTAACCGCACGGCAATGTCGGACAGGTCGTGCGTCGGCACCTTATCGGCGTGGTCACTGAACTCACCACGCAGGACCTCGGCGACGTCACGCAGCCACAGGAAGCCAGCGGTGCACAGGTAGCGGTTGCCGATGCTTAGTTCGTTGGTCAGTGCCCGCTCGTGCAATTCGGCGACATCGCGGACGTCCACGCCTTCGAAGCCGACGCGCGGCAGGCCGCCATTGTACTCACCGGCCAGCAGGTCGCGCACGATGTTGGAACTGAAGGCAACGTCCTCGCCCAGCAACGGACCGAAGACCTCGCCGGGATTGATGGTGGTAATCTCCATCTCAGGGTAGTCCATGGCGAAGTCCCACACCGCCAGCTCGGCGCGGGTCATGGCCTCATGATGGATCGAAACCTGGCCGGTATGCAGATTGGACCAGTCGCTCTCACTGAAGGGATCGATCCGAGTCTTGGAGCCGTGGCCATAGACCACCGCGGCGATCGATGAGGTGACGATGACGCGCGTCACGCCGGCGTCTCGTGCCGCCTTCAGCACGCGCAGGACGCTTTCCAATGCCGGCCGCACCGGGTTGAGCCTGTCGGGAAGGTCGTCTGAGGTGGCGAGATAAAATACAGCGTCGATGCCTTGCATGGCATCCACCCACCCGGTCGACTGCATCGGATCGGCGGCAACAAATGACAGGGCCTTCACTGGCGCGTACGATGCCAGGGTGGCTTTCAAGGCGTTCGCGCGGTCGATGTCGCGCAGCGTTCCACGGACGCCGTAGCCCTTGCCGAGCAGATTAACGATCAACTGACGGGCGATAAAACCGTCAGCCCCTGTCACCAGTACCGTGCGATTGGTCATTCACGATTCCCGCTACCCTGTCCCAGAGCTTTCAAGAACAGTATAGGCTCAAAAAACGCGGTTATCAAATTCTATAGTTAACCATTTGTTAACATAACGTTTTTCGCTCCTGCTATATTTGACAGACGGGGCAATAAAAAGTCGATCGTCCTTGATGTACTGTGCGTGCGACGGTGCCGCCATCGTTACGCGGGCACGGCTTGCCCTTGCGATCGTACACGCAGAAGCGGTGCTGAAAGTAGCCAAGCTCACCGGATGCCGCGGCAAAATCGCTGATCGATGAGCCACCGGCAGCAATGGCGTCGCTGAGGACCGTCTTGATGGCATCGGTCAGGACCCAGGCCTCTTTCGACTTAAGGTCTGCCGCCTTGCGGTCCGGGTTGAGTCGGGCGCGCCACAGCGCTTCGCAGACATAGATATTGCCAAGGCCGGCGATACCCGCCTGCGCCATCAGCAGCGCCTTCAGGTTAAGCGTGCGCCCTTTGGCTTTTGACAGCAGGTAATCGGCATTGAGATCGTCCGACAGGGGCTCGACGCCAAGAGACGCGTACCATTTGCTTTCGTAAAGCTCGCCGGGGCTCACCAGCAGCATGAAGCCGAACCGTCGCGGGTCATAGAAGTCGATGCGCGCCCTACTTCCGTCCGGGCGCGTCGCGACGGTCTGGAAGTGCAGATGTTTTTCCAAAGGTGCGACCTGATGATAGTAGGCGCCAAGGCCGTCGTCGCTGTCGTCAACCTGGAAGCGACCGGTCATGCCGAGATGAGTCACCCACACCTCCTGGGTGTCCATATAGGCCAGTAGATACTTGGCCCGGCGTTCCAGCCGCACGATCGTCGCGCCCTCGAGCCTGGCGGCGAAGCGATCCGGAAACGGATAGCGCAGATTGGCGCGGTTCAGCCGGGTGTCGGACAGCCTGGCGCCGCTGAGATAAGGCTCCAGCCCCCGCCGGACGGTTTCGACTTCGGGAAGTTCAGGCATCGGATGGTCTCGTGGGGGTTAAGGCTTGCAGGAGGCATGGCCTCCTGCACCTCGTTAGTCTTCAGCAATTAATCGCTTTAATAACAAAGAGCCGGGACTGCTTGTCCCGGCTTTTTGTTATTAATTCAAGTAACCACTGCAGAGTATCGGGGTGCAGGGGACCTGTCCCCTGCAAACCTTTAAGCCACCCGGATCAACCGGCGGCTGACATCCCCCAGATCGGCATACCATTGCGCCGGATCGAGCGCGATATCGTCGTTGAGCGCCATTGCGTCCCAGTTCAGCTTCGGCGCCTTGCGTTCCGACGCCGCGACAATCGCACGCAGTTCCGCGGCCGAGGTCACCCCCACCACCACGGTCGACACGCCGCTCAGGTTCAGCGCAAAGCTTAACGCCGCATGCAAAGGGTCGGCGCCCTGCTCCATCATGATCCGGCGGACCTTCGACAGGTGCGGCCCGATGGCGACCAGGTTGCCGGGCAGCGACTCGCGCGGCAGGAACAACAGCCCTTGCAGGAAGACCGAACGGACCTGAACCTCGATCCCCATCTCGGCCATGGCGGCAATATCGCCGTTGTGCACCAGGCGCTGGTCCAGGATCGAACACGGCACCTGAACCACATCAGGCTTGAAACGGCGGGCCAGCAGCAAAGGCTGGTCCTTATAGGTCGCGGAAATGCCAATCTTGCTGATCAGCCCCTCGGCCTTCAGCTTTTCGAGGCGCTCCCACAGCGCGTCACCTTCAGGACCGGTTAAATCTTCCGCCGAATCGACCAGGGCCGAATGCACCCGCACCAGGCCCATATGATCGACCGAGCGACGCAGGCGCGACTCAAGCCAGTCCAGGCCCTTTTCGAGGCGCAACGTCCGGACCTGCGGTTTGAAAGGTGAAGGAAACGGCCAGCAACGGCCTAAAATGCGTTCAATGTCGCCGTCATAATGGGCGGCATCGATGTGTTTGATTTTGCAGTCGCCGGCCAGGCTCAGGATCTGACGCACTTCCTCTTCGCTCACACGGCCGCGTGTGTTCGAGATGCCGTAATCCCGGCCGAATTGTGCTGTACCAAGACCTAAAGTCGCAACCATGAAGGGCGTAGCCTTAACCAAAAGCCTTAACCATAAGGCGGCTTCAGTTTGACGGCTAAGTCTTAACGAACCTCTGACAGGAAATAAAAAACCTGTATGCCTGGCCGTTAATTTTTATTAAAACGCCATTAGGAAGTATTAATATCGGGCCGGAATAGGCCTTTTACCTCACCTTACCAATGGTGCGAAGTGCATAATTCGCCCTAAATGTGGATAAGTCTTTAACAACCCACGAGCCGCGTTAAATGCCAAAAAGCGATTCGCGTTCTTCGACATTGCCAACGCTTATGCCTAAGTCGTTAACAAGACCTGTGCTCAGCTCATAAACCCAGCCATGAATGGTCAGCGACTGACCCGTACGCCAGGCGGCAACCGTGATCGGATTGGTTGCGACATTGCGCACCTGTGCCGTCACATTCAGCTCGCACAGGCGGTCGACCTTGGCCGACAGACTGGGGCAGGCATCCAGTTCATGCTTGTGCGAATGGGCAACATCACGAATCGGCGTCAGCCAGTGATCGATCAGGCCATGATCCTCGGATTCAATTGCCGTGCGCACACCGCCGCAGCCATAATGGCCGACGACCAGCACATGCTTCACCTTCAGGACGTGAACGGCATATTGCAGCGTGCTGAGGTAATTGGCGTCCTGCGGCGGCGCCAGGTTCGCGACATTGCGGTGAACGAACATCTCACCGGGGTCGAGATTGACGATTTCATTGGCCGGCACGCGAGAATCCGCACAGCCGATCCAGAAATATTCCGGCGATTGCTGACGGACCAAACGCTTGAAAAAGTCGGGATCGACCTGGGTCTTTTCCCGGGCCCAACGGCGATTGTTCTCGATCAGGTCGTCCAGCATGTCCAACTCCGCAAAAAAGCGCGGCGACTTATGGACCGGCGGCTCCTTCCAATCAAGCCCTATATGGCCGGCCTTTAGATAGCCAGCCTTTAAATGGAATGCGTGTCCTTGGCGGGATCACTCTTTCCACCCAATAGCTTGGCCGTATAGCCATGAACACATCCAACAGCGCTATCGATCGCCCGACCGGCGGCTTCGAACGAGCCGTACCGGACCAGCAGTACCAGTACGACGACCCCCAGCAGCGCCAGCAGCGCCTCGAGCACCGTGACCAGCATGTGCGCCGGACGGACGCGATTGACCTTAGCGTAGGTATTCAGCCCTTCGGGCGCACGAACCGGTTCGGAAAATTTCATGACAACCCCCTGGAGCGATGTACCGAACATGACGGCGATCTTCGGCGAAACTATCGCCATAAAATGACCTTAGCACAACGCTTTCCCGCACTTTACGCCAAAAACGCGACTTTCGCCGAGGCGCTTCGCTTTATTGTTGATTTGTTTAGAAATGCACGTCATCATGAAAACGATTGCATGATTCGGGTCGTATTCCCCTCACCCCCCGCGAGTGCAGTCTGGCTTGTCCTGCTGCTCTCCGTCCGCTGATTGTCCCGGACGGGGGGCGGCCTTTTTCTTCCCTTATAATTCCAAAGCCATCAAGAACCTTGTCAATCGGCTGCCTTTGGGTCAAATGCCGTAACAGGGTAATGCCTGACGATAAAAACATAGGGGGCCAGTGCATGGCTGAGACGCAAAAGGACGCGACGGGCGGCCTCAAGACCATTGTGGCGGCATCAGCCGCCGGCACGACGTTCGAATGGTACGACTTCTTTATCTTCGGCGCCCTGACGACCATCATCGCCCAGAACTTCTACGCCGGCGTCTCAGGCACGCTTGGCACCATCCTGACGCTCCTGACCTTTGCCGTGGGCTTCATTGCCCGCCCGGTCGGCGCCCTGGTCTTCGGCCATATCGGCGACAAGAAGGGACGCAAGGGCACCTTCCTATGGACCATCCTCGTCATGGGGATAGCAACGATCCTGATTGGCTGCCTGCCCACCTACGCCCAGGTCGGGCCGGTCGCGCCGATCCTGCTGGTGGCTTTGCGCGTCGTCCAGGGCTTTGCGCTGGGGGGTGAATATGGCGGCGCGGCCATCTACGTCGCCGAGCACGCCCCGCCCGACAAGCGCGGCGCCTATACGAGCTGGATTCAATCGAGCGCGGCCTTTGGCCTGATCGCTGCCCTGGCCGTTATTCTGCTCACGCGCAAAATCGTCGGTGAACCCGCCTTTGCCGACTGGGGCTGGCGCATTCCGTTCCTGATCTCGACCGGCCTTTTGATCGTCAGCGTCTATATCCGCGCCAAGACGGCGGAAAGCCCGGCCTTCAAGGCGCTGCACGACCAGGGCCAGATCGCCAAGTCGCCCCTGTCGGAAATCTTTACGCGCTGGTCGAACCTCAAGGGTATGCTGATCGCGCTCTTCGGCTTCATGACCGCCCAGGGCGTCGTCTGGTACACCAGCTTCTTCTACACCCAGGTCTTCCTGGAAAAGATGGTGCGGCTTGATCCTCAGCAAAAAGATACGCTGATCATCGGCATGACGCTGGTCTCCGCGCCGCTCTATATCCTGTTCGCCCGCCTATCCGACAAGTTGGGCCGCAAGCCGGTGATGATCTTCGGTATTGCGCTTGCCTGCCTGACCTTTTTCCCCGGCTTCCAGGCGCTTTTGAAGTTTGGCAATCCGGATCTCGACGCAGCCTATCGCACAGCGCCGGTGCACATCGTCGCCGATCCGGCGCAATGCACCTTCCAGTTCGACCTGACCGGCACGGCGCAATTCACCACTGCCTGCGACCTGGCCAAGAGCGTCGTCTCCAATATCGGCGTGCCCTATGAAAGCCAGGCCGCCGCGGCCGGCACGGAGACGGCCGGCGTTGAAATCGGCGGCCAGCGCATCGAGATCGCGTCTGGCGCGGGTCTCGACAAGGCCGGCGTCAAGGCCCTGCGCGCCAAGGCGACCACCGAGATCAAGGTGGCGCTCACGGCGGCCGGCTATCCGGAAAAGGCTGATCCGAAAAAGGCCAATATGTGGGCCATGTTCGCAGTCCTCTGTGTCTTTGCCTTTGCCGCCACCGCGCTTTACGGCCCGATGGCGTCGGCCCTGGTCGAGATGTTCCCGACGCGCGTGCGCTATACTGCCATGAGCCTGCCCTACAATATCGGCACGGGCTGGTTTGGCGGCCTGCAACCGGCCTTGAGCTTCGCCATGGTCGCCGCCGCCGGCAATATCTATTACGGCCTGTGGTACCCGGTTATTACCGGTGGTCTGGCGGTTCTGGTGGCGCTGATCTTCATGAAAGAGACCAAGGGCCGCGACCTGCATACGGTAGAATGAGCGGTTTACGGCCGGATATCGCGACAAATATCTATTCCGGCCGGGCGCCATCGATTGCCACGATCCGCACCCGGCCGCGGTCCCTTTGGCCCAGCGCATCGACCACGGTTACGTCGTAAAAACCTTCGGCGGCCGGCGACCAGCTGAACTCGCCATTGGCGTCTTCCAGGACCGGTTGGCCGTCGACATACCAGTTGACGGGTCTCTGCCCATGCGCCGACAGTTTCAGCGGCCGCGCCAGTTTCAGTCCATCCTTTCCGCCACCGATGCGCTCGACATAGACTGTGGCGCCCTTGGGGGGAAACAGGATCGAGGCCTTGGTGTCCTGGGAATCGAGAACCTTAAGCGCCTGCGGCGCGCCATTGGGCGTCAGCGCCCGCGGCAGTTGCGACGGCGCGTAGATCTGGTCGAAGACGTCGAACAGCAAGGGCGCCGCCGCTTCCCGTCCGGTCTGGTCGGCGCGCGCGCCGCCATCGGGGCGGCCAGTCCACACCATCACCGCGTAACCGCCGGCGACACCCACCGCCAGAGCATCGCGAAACCCGTAGGAGGTGCCGGTCTTAAAGGCCGGACGATTGCCGGCGCGCATCAATGGCCCCGGCAGGCGACCGGCAGGCGGCGGCGTTTCGCGCAGGATATCGATCACGCGATCGGCGGCTTCGGCACGCATCAGCCGGCTGCCGCCCTCGTGCACCCGGCTGCGTTCTTCGGCCAGTGTATAGGCCAGCGGCTTGGCGATACCGTGGTCGCCCAGCGCCGCATAGAGGAGCGCCAGATCATTCAATCGGATGCCGTTGCCGCCCAAGGCAAGCGCCAGGCCCGCCTGTTTCAGTCGCGATTTCGGCCGGACCAGCTTGACGCCAGCGGCCTCCAGACGCCCTTCGAAGGCTTCCGGCCCGACGCGGTTGAGCACAGCCACGGCCGGAACGTTCAGCGAATTGATCAGCGCCTCCTTGACCGACACTTCACCGTGGAAGACGCGCTCGAAATCCTCCGGCTGATAGTCGCCAAAGCGTGTCGGTACGTCCATCAGCCGCGTATCGGGTGCAATGACGCCGTCTTCGAAGCCGAAGCCATACACGAAGGGTTTCAGCGCCGAACCTGGCGAGCGCAGGGCGCGCGTCATGTCCACCCAGCCGCCCGGCCGGTCGAGGCCGCCTGAGCCGACGCTGGCGCGTACACCGCGCGTCTTGATATCGACAACCAGGATGGCGACGGAGCTGTTCGGTCCCTGCTGGCGTGCGGTCGCGGCAGCCATCACCTCCAAACGCTTCTGCAGGTCAGCATCGATTGACGTCATGACAGTCGGCTGCAGCCCCCTGGCGTCGTGCGCCAGCCGCCCGGCAGCGTGCCAGGCCACAGCGGGAAAGGCAAAGCGCCGCGCCGGAATGGGCTCTTTTATAGCCTCGTCGATCAGGGCGCTGCCGGCCGCATTGGCGCGTTCCAGGCGGCGCAGGACGTCGTCACGGCCGCTGCGCGCCGCCTCCGGACGGCGATCGGGGCGTCGGGCTTCCGGCGCCTGTGGCAGCGAGATCAGCAGTGCCTGTTCACCGAGCGTCAGGCTTTCCGGCTCGTGGCCGAAATAGCTGAGCGAGGCGGCACGCACGCCTTCGAGATTGCCGCCATAGGGCGCCAGCGACAGGTAGATGGACAGGATATCGCGCTTTGAATACAGCAGTTCCAGTTGCAGGGCACGCAAGGCCTCGATCGCCTTGTTGCCATAGTCGCGCGGGTGCGGTGACAACAGTCTCGCCGTCTGCATGGTGATGGTCGAGCCGCCCGAGACGATGTTTCCGGCACGGATGTTGGAGAGTAGGGCGCGGACAATGGCAGGGCCATCAACGCCAGGGTGAAGATAAAACCGTTCATCCTCGACCCTCAGCAGGTTGCCCACAAAGGCCGGGTCCGTTCGGTCGAGGTCGGCGCGGATGCGCCAGCGGCCGTCTTCGACGGGTAAGGCCCGAAGCCAGGTGCCATTGCGGTCAAGCGCGACGGCAGAGGCTTCCTTCGCCCGCGTCATGTCCGGCGGCAGGATGAGATTGACGGCAGCCAGCACGATCTGAAACGCTAGAACCCCGATCAGAGCTTTGACGAGTGGCTTTATCAAATTGTCAGCTTGAAATTTCACCTACGGACGGTCTCGTTTTTTGGCCACCTGTGTCAAGGAATATAGCAGTTGTCCCCTCTCCCCGCTTGCGGGGAGAGGGTTAGGGTGAGGGGCGGCAAGCGATTGTGCACGCTTGACCCGCGTAATTGCCCCTCATCCGGTTCGCCAAGGCGAACCACCTTCTCCCCGTGAACGGGGAGAAGGAAAGAACTTAACCGCCGTTAACCATTTAAATACCTGATTTGGTGCAGTGTGCGGACATGGCCACAGAGATTCGCCCGTCCCTCGCTCAACTGCTTAATACGCCGCAAACAGCGGCGCGACCGGCTGTCCAGCAGGCTCCGGCGCAGCAAAACGGCTTCACCAGCGCACTGGCCGCGCAACGCGCCTTCTTCCAGCAGGTGACCGAGCCCAAGATCACGCCGGCGACCTATACAGCTGCCGACATCGCGCGCGCCCAACCGGTGACAGCCCCTGCGCCGGCGAGCGTAGACCCTAACCAGCCTCTGCGCCGGCCGGGCTCATTCCTGAATATCGTAGTGTAGACTACTCGGCGACCGCCACCGGAGCGGTCACAGGATCGCTGTCCGTCTGACCGCTAACGCCTTCGGACATGGCCGGCATCGGCAACTTCTTGATCTTCTTGGCCAGCTTCTTGCCATCGTCTTTTTTGTGCGCCTTCTTGCGCGCCTTCTTTTCGGCGCGTGCGGCTTTTTGGTCTTCGGACTTTTCCTTGCGGCCGACCGGTTCGCCGCTTAGCTCCGCTTCGCGCGCCGAAGTGATCTTGCGCAGCAACTTAACGAAGCTTTCGCGCTTGGGCGGCGACAGCAGGGCCAGGATCTTGCCATCAGCGGCCAGGACGCGCGGCTCCATATCGGCCAAGGCCGCGGCGCCGCCTTCGTCGATCTGGACCAGATTGGCGCGGGCGTCTGTCGCCGAGCGTTCGCGCTTCAGAAGCCCCTTGGTCAACATGCGCGCCACCAGGTCGGCCAGGGTCGAGCGGTCAATGCCGGTCAGGCGAACCAGGTCTGTCTGCGACAGGCCATCAGTGCCGTCCAACGCCTTCAGGACCGCATATTGGCGTTGGGTCAGCGCGCCTTCGCCGGCTTCGGCATTATAGATATCGAGCGCGATTTGCAGGACGCGGTGCAGGAGGTGCGAGGGAGAATCTTCAAACAATGCACGGGTGGATGATGCATCGGCGTGTTTTGACTTCTTCATGTTGCGCCCTGTCGTGGCTTGGGTCAAACGCGACTACACGTATACTCTGCCAGACAAATACAACATTTTTGCGACATTTCCATCCGAGTACGGACTATTTCGCCGCCGGAGCTTCCGCCGACACCATGTTTTTCATCAGAAAAGGCAGGAGCGCTATGGAAAAGACGACCGGCCCCCCGATCATTGACACCATCTTCCAAGTCACCCAGACATCGTCGGTCTGGGTCCGCCAGATCACTTCGTTGATGCCGGCCATCGCCAGATAGAACAGCGCGTAGTAGACGGTCAGCTTGGGCCAGGCCTCGTCCCGCAGCTTCAGCGCCTCACCCAATAGCGCCTTCAGCGGCTGCTTTTTCAGCGCGACCCCGCCCAGCAGCACCCCGGCGATGATGACGTTAACAATGGTCATCTTGATCTTGACGAAGACGCCGTCGTGGAACACCACCGTCAGGATAGCAAACGGAATACCGATGGCTGCGGCCGCCAGGGGAATCCAGGCGATACGCTTTTCGGCAACGAAGCCGACGATCAGGGCGATGACCGAGGCTACGGCCAGGGCGCCACTGGCGTAAACCAGCGGCATGGAGCCTTCGTGCCCGGTCACACGCGCGATCAGGAAGCCTGCACCAAAGGCGATCAGCGGGCCATAGTCGACGCCCGTCTTGATCCAGTTCTGCTTGGGCTGAGCCGGGTTGATGGCCAGTTCGGGATCGGCCTTCAATGCCGTTTCCATCAGCTTTTCCGTCGCCTTATCGGTGGCTTCGGTAGCGGCAACCAGTTGGTCTTCGGTCGGCTTCTCGGTCATTAGCTGTCTCCAACGGGCTCCAGCCCGACCATGGAACGGGCAAAGTCGCGCGCCTTGAAATCGTGCAGATCCTCAATATCTTCGCCGACCCCGATCAGCTTGATCGGGGCGTCGGATGCCTTGGCGATCGGGATCAGGATACCGCCGCGCGCCGTACCGTCCAGCTTGGTCATGACCAGCCCTGAGACAAACGCCTGACGGCCGAAAATCTGTTCCTGGCTGAGCGCATTGCGGCCAACCGTGGCGTCGAGCACCAGCAGGGTCTCATGCGGCGCCTCCGGATCAATGCGTTTGATGACCCGGACGATTTTCAACAGCTCGTCCATCAGGGCCTGCTTGTTCTGCAAACGGCCGGCCGTGTCGATCAGGACGACGTCATAGCCCTCTTCCTTGGCCTTGGTCACCGAATCGAAGGCCAGGCCCGCGGCATCGGCGCCGGTCTTGCGGCCCATGAAGTCAGCGCCAGCACGCTGCGACCACACCTTCAACTGCTCGACGGCAGCAGCGCGGAAGGTGTCACCGGCGACGATCAAAACCTTGGCGCCTTTACGCGTCAATGAGGCGGCGATCTTGCCCAGCGTCGTCGTCTTGCCTGAACCGTTCACCCCGACGAACAGGACGATGTAGGGCTTGGGGCCAGACAAAGGATCGAAGGTGCCTTCGTGGCCAACCAGCTCATCGGCCAGGGCGTCGGCCAGCACCGCGCGCACGGCGGTCGAGTCCTTGGCGGAATTGAAGCGCGCCTGCGACATCTTTTCGGCGATCGTGGCGGCGACTGCCGGGCCCAGATCGCTTTCGATCAGCAGGTCTTCGAGCTCTTCCAGGTCGGCATCGGTCAGCGCCTCCTTCTGGACGAACACCTGCGTGACCTGCTCGGTCAGGTTTTGCGAGGTCTTCGACAGACCCTCGGTCAGCCGCTGGAACCAGCCTTTTTTCTTTTCTTCTGCCATAGGGCGGGTCTAGCTCAGTTTGTCTAAGTTTCCAATGGCATGCTTGCCGTCGTGGCCGGTGATGGCGATGTCGGCCAATTGTCCGGGCACGGCATGACCTTCAAACAGCACTTCGGTGAAGTCGGCGGCGCGCGCAAAACCGGGCTTTTCGACGACGCAGTTCAGCGTCCGTCCGGTCTGACGGTTGAGATGGCGGGTCAGAGCCTCTGCCCCCTTGGCCCGCAGGCGTTCAGCGCGTTCCTTGATCAGCGGGCGCGGCAATTGCGGCATCTTGGCCGCCGGGGTCTGGGGACGCGGGCTGTACGGGAAGACATGCAGAAAGCTCAGGTCACAGTCGTCGACGAGGGCAACGGCATTGGCGAAATGCTCTTCGGTCTCGGTCGGGAAGCCAGCGATCATGTCGGCGCCAAAGGAAATATCCGGACGAATGGCGCGGACGGTTTCGACCAGCTTGATGGCGTCGGCGCGCAGGTGGCGGCGCTTCATGCGCTTCAGGATCAGGTCGTCGCCGTGTTGAAGGGACAGGTGCAGATAGGGCGCCAGGCGCTCTTCCTCGGCAAAGGCGCGCAACAGGGTGTCGTCGATTTCGGCTGCGTCGATCGACGACAGGCGCAGGCGCTTCAGCTCGGGCACCAGCTTGAGGATGCGTGCCACCAGGTTGCCCAGTTGCGGCGTGCCCGGCAGATCGGCGCCCCACGAGGTCAGGTCGACACCGGTGAGGACGATTTCGTTATAGCCTTGCGCCACCAGCTTTTGCGTCTGGCTGATGATGTCGCCGGCGGCGGCCGAACGCGAATTGCCGCGGCCGTAGGGGATGATGCAGAAGGTGCAGCGGTGATCGCAGCCATTCTGCACCTCGACAAAGGCGCGGGCACGGTCCTTAAGGCCATCGATCAGGTGGCCGGCGGTTTCCTTGACCGAAAAGACGTCGTTGACAACGACGCGGGCGCTGTCAGCCGTCAGGGCATAGGCGCCCTTCTTCTGCTTGTCGGCATTGCCGATGACGAAATCGACCTCGGACATTTCGGCGAACATGCCCGGATCGGTCTGAGCCGCGCAGCCGGTGACGATCAACTTGCGGTCGGGGTTTTCCTTGCGGGCGCGGCGAATGGCCTGGCGCGCCTGACGCACCGCCTCGCCTGTGACGGCGCAGGTATTGAAGATGATGGCATTGCTTAAGCCATCTTCCGCGGCGGTCTTGCGGATGACCTCGCTCTCATAGGAATTCAGCCGGCAGCCAAAGGTTACCACGTCTACGCTCGATACTGGACGGGAATCGTCGCTCACAGTTCACCCGTGAATTCGAGCTCGACCGGGCCGGTCATGATGACGTGGTCGTTGTCCGCCCAGGCGATATGCAGCGGTCCGCCGTCCATGATGACGGTGCCGGCACGTTCCGTCAGGCCACGGCGTGCGGCGGCCACGAGCGTCGCGCAGGCGCCGGTGCCGCAGGCGCGGGTAATGCCCGAGCCACGTTCCCAGACGCGCATGCGGATGGTTTCGCGGTCAATTACTTCAGCGAACTCGACGTTCACGCCTTCGGGGAACAGCGGATGGTTTTCGATCAGCGAGCCAGTGGCGGCGACATCGACCTTATTGATATCATCGACGAAGAAGACGACGTGCGGATTGCCCATCGAGACGGCGCAGGGCGTATGATAGAGCGGATCATCGATCGGCCCGACCTGCAGTTCCAGGCGCAGGGTGTCCATTTCCTCGGACAGGGGGATTTCCTGCCAGTCGAGGCGCGGCATGCCCATGTCGACACTCGCCGTGCCGGTTTTATCGTCAGAGCGCAGGACATTCGCTCGCGTCAGCCCGCCCAGCGTATTGATCTTCAGCATCTTGTCGGGCGTATCGCGGTTCAGCACCCAGGCGACGCAGCGCAGGGCATTACCGCAGGTTTCGACCGTGCCGCCGTCGGCATTCCACACGCGCATGAATGCGTCGCTGTCCGCGCTGTCCTCAATCGCGATGAGCTGATCGAAGCCGACGCCTGACGTGCGATCGGCCCACGCACGGATCTGATCGGGCGCGGGCGCAAAGGCGTTCTGGCGGGCATCGACGACGATGAAGTCGTTACCGAGCCCATTCATTTTGAGAAACGGACGGTTCATAAGCGGCTATATAGGAGGAAAGCGCCGTTTCAGCAAACCGCGCTTTCCCATTATCTATGTTACCGGAAACCCACGCTTGCGCATCAAAGCATCGCGGTTCGGATCGCGGCCACGGAAGGCCCGATAACCATCCGCCGGATCGACCGTATTGCCGACGCTCAGCACATGCTTCTGCAAGCGATCGGCGACCGTCTTGTCATAGAATCCGCCGGCTTCGGTAAAGGCTTCGGCGCAGTCGGCCGTCAGCGTGTCCGACCACAGATAGCTGTAATAGCCCGCCGAATAGCCATCCGACGAGAAGACGTGGCCGAACTGCGGCGAGCGGTGGCGCATGACGATCTCCTTCGGCATGCCCAGCTTGGTCAGTTCCTCGCGTTCGAACGCATCAGGATCAATGTCCGCCCCACCGGCCAGGTGATACTTCATGTCGATCAGGGCCGAGGCCAGGTATTCGACTGTCGCAAAGCCCTGGTTGAAGGTATCGGCCTTCTTGATCTTGTCGAGCAGAGCCTGCGGCATGGCTTCGCCTGTCTTGTAGTGCGTGGCGAAGCGCGACAGCACTTCATTGGTCGGCAGCCAGTGCTCGTTGAGCTGCGACGGGAACTCGACATAGTCCCGCGCCACCGACGTGCCCGACAGCGACGGATAGGTGACGTTCGATGACAGGCCGTGGATGGCATGGCCGAATTCATGGAACAGGGTCGTGGCGTCATCCCAGGAGATCAGGATCGGCTCACCTGGCGCAGCCTTCACGAAGTTCGAATTGTTCGACACCAACGGCAGGATGTCCTTGCCCTCCATGCGCTGTTGGCTGCGATATGCGTTCATCCAGGCGCCGGAACGCTTGCCCGGGCGGGCATAGGGGTCGAAATAGAACAGGCCGTTCGGCTTGCCGTTGCGCGTCACCTTCCACACGCGGACATCCGGATGGAAGACCGGCGCATCGGTGACGGGCGTAAACTCGAAACCATAGATCTGGCCTGCCGCCCACATCATGCCTTCGCTGAGCTTTTCCAGCTGCATGTATGGCTTGATCTCGTTCTCATCGAGATCGTACTTCGCCTTACGCACCTTCTCGGCGTAGAAACGATAGTCCCACGGCTCAATGGTGATGTTGGCGCCTTCCTTGTCGGCGATGGCCTGCATATCGGCCACCTCTTCCTTGACGCGCGCCACGGCCGGGGTCCACACGGCCTCCATTAGCGCCATGGCGTTTTCGGGCGTCTTGGCCATGGCGTTTTCCAGCCGCCAGTGCGCGTGAGTCTCATAGCCGCGCAGACGTGCACGCTCATAACGCAGCTTCAGGATCTTACTGATGATCGCGTTGTTGTCCCACTGATCGCCATTGTCGCCGCGATTGACATAGGCGCGCCACACCTTTTCCCGCAGGGCGCGGGAGGTAGCAAACGTCGTCACCGGCTCCATGACCGAGCGCGTATTGGCGATGCCATAGGTGCCGTCGGCGCGCTTCAGCGACGCCTTGAAGCCCTCCGGCACGCCGGCCAGTTCGGCCTCGGTGACGATCAGCACCTGCTCTTCGTCGTGCAGCAGGTTGTCGGAGAACTGCTTGAACAGCAGCGACAGTTCCTGGTTGATCTCGGCGACGCGCTTCTTGTCCTTGGCCGACAGGGCGGCGCCGGCGCGGACAAAGCCGGTATAGTTCAACCACAGCAGGCGATCCTGCTCGGGCGTCAGGTTAAACTGCGCCTTGTTGTCATAGACCGCCTTGATACGCTTGAAGAGTTTCTGGTTCTGGCTGATCTCATCCGAGAAGGCCGCAAGCTTTGGCTGGATCACCTTACCCATGGTCTGGAGTTCCGGCGTGTTCAGACCGCCCGACCAGATGCCGTAGATAGTTGATACGCGACCCAATGCCTTGCCGGAGCGCTCATAGGGCACGATCGTGTTGTCGAAAGTCGCCGGCTCCGTATTGCTGGTGATGGCGGCAATTTCCTGGCGTTGCGAGGCGATCGCCTGGTCGAAGGACGCCTCGAACGTCTTGATGTCGACCTTGTCGAACGGCGGAATACCGCCATATGGCCCCTGCCATTCCGCCGTCAGCAAGAGCGCCGCGCCGTCCTCCGCGGACATTGCCGCTGCGGGTGTCAAAGCGGTCGCGGCCATCAGGCCCATAACGGTGCGGCGGTCGAGAGAATTGTCGGACATCGGTACTCCGGATTTTGTCGCAAACGTTACAGGATCAGCGTTTACGGCACGGGTCAAACAGCGTAATTGGTCAAGTTAGGCGCAAATCTGCGTCCACCTAATTAACAATTGTTCATTCTGGAACGACTTTCAATGGCCATTGGCGTTTTCGATTCCGGCGTTGGCGGACTGAGTATCCACCACGCGCTTGTCAACCGTTTGCCGCAGGCCGATTTCATCTACCTAGCCGACCAGGCTAATACCCCATATGGCGACAAGTCCGGCGAAGCGATCGTCGAGATGACGCGCGAGGGCTGCGAGACCCTGTTCGAA
>CAMLPZ010000044.1 GCA_946482045.1 uncultured Asticcacaulis sp. | reverse complement strand
TCCAGATCGCCTTATGCGATTGCGGCTGGTCACGCAGCGCCAGAACAGCGTGAAAGAGCGCGTCATAGGCTTGCCCGGCCGCCTTGGGTGCATCGTCCCACCAGTAGTTGATCATGATATTGAACCGCGCCAGCGACCGGACCTGGTGCCACCAGCCGTAGGGAATATAAAGGACGTCGCCGGCTTCAAGTTCGGCCACCTGGACGGCGTCCCGCGCCTGCGCAAAACGCGGATAACGCTCCAGGTCCGGGTTCTCGGGATCGACCATGCCGACCGGAACACCCCCGATCGTCCGGTCGAACGGCCCAGGATAGAGGTTCGGCAATTGCTCAGGCGGATAGAGCAGTACGCGGCGTTTGCCTGCCACCACGCAGATCAGGTTCTGGTTCAGGTCGTAATGGACGCGGGTCACCGTCTCATTGCCGATCCAGATGCGCGGTTCTACGCCGGGCGGCAGGAGTTCCAGGCGGTGCGTATCGCGGATTGACGGCATATAACGATGGAGTTCTGCCGACTGGATGAAGATGGATTGCGGCGCGGCCGATGACCGTTCGGCCTTTAGGTTGTCGAGCACCTGGCGCAGGGGCGCAGGCCCGAAACGAAAGTTCTCACTGCGGGTATCGCCGCCATAGAAAAAGTGTCCCTTGATTTCCGGCGCGCCGACATAGACGCCGTATGGATCACCGCGATCATGGGACAAGAGGTAGCCAATCAGCGCATCTTCGGAATCCATTCGCACCATTGGCCAAGCCGACAGCAGACCCTTGAGCACGGCCGGTTGATCCGCCGGCTGAATATCTTTGGTGAAACGCTCGGGGGTTACCCCGGAAAACGCAGCTACCCTGTTACGCGCCGTCTCATAAGGTGACATAAAAGCATCACACCTCGTTTAATGGTATACGATATTCCGCATATCATATAACATATATTGACGTCGTATGGGAGTGGTGATTTCCTCCTCGCATCGCTGCTGCCCCATTGGAAGCAGGCAACTGTGGAATGAGGATACGATGACTAAGAACAGGAAAGCCCTGATACTGGCTGGCGTCGCATGTGCCGCCATCACTTCGGGATGGTCCTCCGGCGTTTTTGCGCAGGAAGCGGAAACGACAGCCAGCGATAGCCAGGTTGTTGTTGTAACCGGTACGCGTATCCGCCGCCCGAACCTGAAAAGCGCATCGCCCATTACGACGGTCGATGATCGCGAAGTGAAGCTGCAAGGCGCCATCGCCGTTGACACGGTCCTCAAAACCTTGCCGCAGATTGAAGCCGGCAACAATGAAAACCAGTCGAACAATTCCGATGGCAAGGCAGGCGTCAACCTGCGCAGCCTGGGCGGCAACCGCTCACTGGTCCTGATCGACGGCCAGCGCTTCCTGCCAGCTGAAGGTGTCGACCTGAACTTCATTCCTTCGGCCCTGGTGGAGCGTACCGACGTCCTGACGGGAGGAGCTTCTTCGGTGTATGGTTCAGACGCCATGTCCGGCGTCGTCAACTTCGTTATGCGCAAGCGCCTGAAGGGGATTCGCCTGGATGCGCAATACAGCATCTACCAGCACAATAACGACGACGATTATCTGCGCAGCGTTCACAAGGCCGCCAATATCGAACTGGCGCCTGAAAACGTCTGGGATGGCAAGAAGTACGATTTTAACATCGCCGCGGGCGGCGATATTGACGACGGCGCCGGTAACGTCATGGGCTATTTCGGCTATCGCAAGATGGAGGCGGTGCGCCAGGATGCGCGCGACTATTCGAACTGTGCGCTGGTCTTCACCGATGCGGCTGGCTCGGCCTTCGGCTGCGGCGGCTCCTCGACCCACGCCTATGGCTGGTTCCGTCCGCTGACGGCCAATCCCGGCGCCCTTGTCAACCAGAACCTGGCCAATGCCAAGGACGGCTCCAAGACCTGGGTGCCGAACGACGCGTCGTTCAACTACAACTACGCGCCGGACAACTACACGCTTCGTAATTCCGAGCGGTACCAGGCCGGCGCATTCGCCAACTACAAATTCAATGAAGTGGCCGAAGTCTACGGCAGCTTCATGTTCATGGACGACCACTCTGTCAGCCAGGTCGCGCCATCGGCGATCTGGTCGGGACGCGCTTTCGACATCAACTGTAACAACCCCTTCATGAGCCCTTCGCAGGCCACCGCCATGTGCGGCGACCAGGCCGGCACCGCGACGGTCGTCAAGAGCTGGGTCGCCCTGCGCGCCGCGACTGGCACACCACGCCGCAACGACATGCGTCACACCAACTATCGCTTCACCGCCGGTGTCCGTGGCGCTATCTCGGACATCTGGCGCTATGACGCCAATGTCATGCACGCCACGACGGTCGGCCAGTTCAACTACCAGAACGACATCAACCAGGATAAGGCCGCCCAGGCCCTTATGGCCGTGCAACAGGGCTCCGAAGTCGTATGTATCGACACGTCCAAGAACTGTAAGCCGATCGATGTCTTCAGCGCCAACGGACCGTCGGCGGAAGGCTATGCGTTCATCTACGCGCCGACCTTTACGCGTGACGAACAGACGATCGATGTTTTCAACGCCTACCTCAGCGGTGACCTGGGCCAGTACGGTATTAAATCGCCGTGGGCCAATGACGGCCTGGCGCTCATTCTGGGCGTGGAACATCGCCAGGAAACGCTGGACGTAAAGCGTGACGAAAGCCAGCTGACCTACGCCTCGAACGCCGACGGCAAGATTTCGGTCGATGAATTCTTCAGCGAACTGGAAGTACCGCTGCTGAGCGACAAGCCACTGGCCTACTCCCTGAGCACATCGTTCGGCTACCGGACCTCGAAGTACAATGTCTCGTCCTCGACCACGGTCGGCGACGAAAAGGAAACCGAGACCTGGAAGGCTGAGGTGCGCTATGCGCCGACGCCGGATATCCTGCTGCGCGCCAGCTACAACAAGGCTGTCCGTGCCGCCAACATCTCCGAGCTGTTTGCCGCTCAAGGCGTCGGCAACGTGGCGCTGATCGATCCGTGTTCGGAATCGCAACTGCTGCTGGCCGGCAAGCCGACAGCGGCCCAGTGTGCGCTGACCGGCGTTTCGGCGGACCAGTACAATAACCGCACCATCCCGGACCTGCCGGCCGACGTCGGTACGGCCCTAGGTGGCGGTAACCCGAACCTCGATCCGGAAGAAGCCAAGACAACGACCTTCGGCCTGGTCTTCACACCACGCGCTATCGAAAACCTGGCCCTGTCGATCGACTACTGGAAGATCCATATCGACGGCTATATCGGTTCTGTCCCGGCCCAGACCGCAGTGTCGCAATGTATCGCCAACGGCAGCGCCTTCTACTGCGGTCTGATTCATCGTGATCCAACAACCGGCGCACTGTTCGGCAGCGACATCAATGGCGGCCACGTCGTATCGACCAACGTCAATACCGGCTACCTGGAAACCAAGGGCATCGACTTCACCGGCAGCTACACCATGGGCACCGGCTACGGCAGCCTGAATTTCTCGTTTGTCGGCACGATGCTTGACGCGCTGGAAACCGAAGTGCTGCCGGGCCTCGGCTCTTACGACTGTACCGGTCTTTACGGCGGCACCTGCGGTCAGCCAGCGCCGAAGTGGCGCCACAACCTGCGCACCACCTGGTCGCCCTCGTGGGAATCGGTCTGGGCGCCGACTTCGGTTTCGCTCAACTGGCGTTACTTTGGGAAGGTCGACCTGGCCACAAACAGCGACGACCAGTACCTGACCGGCACCAAGTCGACCCTGAACGCCGAGATCGAAGCCTACAACTACTTCGACCTGGCCGTGACCAAGGATCTGCCGAAGGGCCTCGTCCTGCGCGCCGGTGTCAACAACCTGATGGACAAGGCGCCTCCGGCCATCATGGGAGGGCTGCTGGTCGAAAACGGCAATGGCAACACCTTCCCGAGCGTTTATGACCCGCTCGGCCGGATGTTCTTCATCGGTATCAGCGCTGCGTTCTAAGCCTATGTAAAAGCCCTAAGTCCCCCTGAGGCGCTGCCGGTTCGCCGGCGGCGCCTTTTTTTGCCGGGAAGCAGATTATCAGGAGCCTGTCATGCCTATTCACCGCCGCAACTTCCTGGCCGGTTCTGTCGTCGCCGCCTCGGCCACGGGCGCCGTCCCCGCCATTGCCCTGCCGCACCTGACGCGGACTTTCGATATCAAGGACCATACCAAACTTTCCGAATTCGACGGCTGGACCGTCTATGAAGACCAGTCTCAGAGGGAAGGGGTAATCACCTTCGTGCGTGGCGAAGAGGCGCTCATTCTGACCAAGCGGCTAGCAGCATGCTTCGACGATATCGCGCCGCAATATCTCGGCCTGACGCTCAAGGACATCTGCCTGGCTGATGCCGATCTGCTGGCCGATAAATTGCTGGCGAACGGCGATCCCGATCCGGAAGAGGTGCGCCGTGCAGCGCCGCCGGCCGGATGGAACTTCAAGCCCACGGATCTCGGCACCCGCATGGCCTGGACCAACTTCGTCGGTACGCGCCAGCAGGGCGACACCATGCCGGTGTTTCCGAACGGCCGGGTGCGTGGCTATCGCCCCGAGCATGATTTCCCCGAACTGGTCGGCGACGACATGGCCAAGCGGCGCTGGGAAGGCTTGCTCGGCGGCTGGCTCCCAGTGATCCACAAGATCATCGAGGTCTCGCCAACGCGCTACTACGACCTGCTGATCTTCGCTGATGTTCGCGCCACCGATCAGTTGGTCGTCCAGACCTGGCACCGGACCATCCAGTACGACAACGGCAAGCCGGTTAAGACGGCCTTTGCCCATTCTTATACGCCCTTTCCGCCGCGGCGGACGGCTCCCGACGCCGCCGCCTTCTATCGCGGCCTGCTCGACTTCGCCGGCTACTGGCAGGGGGAGGTCAAGGATCAGGCCGCCGTAGCCCTGCCGGATGCGGCCCTCGGCGACATGGTCACCCACGCCTTTGCCAAGGAGCTGATGACCCGGCCGGGCGGCGACTATCCGAAATACGGCGTGGTCGATCGCGACTATTTCGGTCCGGAATACGACGGCTTCCAGGACATCTTCACCTCGTCGCTCTACGCCAATCTGGAATGGGGGCGGTTTGCGCAGGCTAAGGCTGTCATCGACAACTATTTCGATCAGTTCACCTATGACGATGGCATGATCAATATGCGCGGCCCGGAAGTGCCGCAATTCGGCCTGAGCTTAAGTCTGCTGGCACGCTACGGGCTCTACACTGGCGATCTGGCGACCTTGCGGCGGATCGCCGGCAAGATCACCGGCCAAGCGGCGATCCTGACCGAACTGCATGATCTCAGCCTGAAGAAACCGGCCGGCGACCCGGGCTTTGGCCTGCTCGATGGTTGGAGCGAATCCGACGCCTGCCTGCATCCTAATCCGTCCCTGTGGTGGAAACCCTACTGGAACAACTCGGCGTTTGCGGTGCGCGGCTGGCGCGATCTCGCCAAGATCTGGCCGCTGATCGATTCGGATCGCCCGGCCCTGGCGAAAGACTGGGAGACGCGCGCCGGTCGACTTCAGACTCAGCTCATAAGGTCGGTGCGCGCCAACATCCGCAGCGACCTGAAGCCGCCGTATCTGGCCGTCCTGCCAGGCACGAAACTGACCCACCGCGAAGCCTATGCCGAGGCGGCGCAAAAGAAGCAGCGTACCGAACACGGGTGGGCGCACCGCGTCTATGCCGAAATGCTGCACGCCGATGTCCTGCCCGATGATCTGGCGCAGACGATTATCGACGGCGTGCGCGGCCATGGCGGGACCTGCATCGGTGTGGTCGCCAACATTACCCGCGCTAATGAGACCCATCGCGATCAACTGGGTTTTGTCTCCTACGGTTACGCGCAGCAATTGCTGCGATCCGGGCGCATCGAGGAATATCTGCTGTTCCTTCATTCGCATCGCTACCATTCGCACACGCCGGGGACTTGGGTGGCGGGCGAGGTGACCGGCATCAGCGGCGACCTGCCGCTCTATTGCGTGCCGGCGCAGCTGACCATTCCGAAGCTGGTGCGCTGGACGCTGGTGTTCGAAGACTCTGATCAGGACGTATTGCATCTTGGCCGCGCCATCCCGCGGGAGTGGCTTAAGTCGGGCAGGCCGATCGCCATTACTGGTGCGCCGACACGTTGGGGGCTGGTCGATTTTACCCTGCAGGGCGACACTTCCGGCAAGGTTATGGGTAAGGTCGTCTTCCATGGTCAGGCCCGCCCGGCGCAGGTTCACCTGCATCTGCGCACGCCCCAGCCCCTGCGCGGCGTCAAGCTCAACAGCAAGAACGTGAAGATGCAAGACGAAGTGGTGGTCTTCGCCCCACAAGGCGCTTCGGAGTTCAAACTATCAGCGGTTTAGGTGCAGTTGAGCAGAAATCCCTCTTCCGTCTTCGCTGCGCCACCTTCCCGACAACGGGCAAGGAGGGCGCCGGACGAAGTCTCGACTTTGCCTTCTCCTTTTAAGGGGAAGGTGGCATTTGCGGAGCAAATGACAGAAGGGGGAAACCGTCAAAACGGCCGGGACGCTGTCTCAGGATCGAGCATGGCAATGAGTTGCTCATGGAGCTGACGCGGAATCGTCACGGTGTTCGAAGCGATATTCCGCGCCCGCGCCTCATAGCGCCGCTGCGAGGGCAGGCGCGCGCCCTGGCCCAGGATCGCATCGAACAGGGCCTCGGCGCGGCCTGAGTGCACCGCATGTTCGGCGCCCATGAAGATCTTGGGATCGAAGGCCAGGATCAGTTCACCGTGATAGGGCGTGGCGCCAGCGCCATTGTCGTAAGCCATGGATTCGAGACTGAGCAGATCGCCGATCAGCGGGCCGGCCATCAGCTCGATCATCGCCGACAAGGCCGAGCCCTTGTGCCCGCCAAAGGTCAACATGGCGCCGTTCATCGCTTCGGTCGGATCGGTCGTCGGCTGGCCATTGCGGTCGAGCCCCCATCCTTCAGGAATCGGCTTGCCGGCGCGGCGGTGCAGTTCGATCTCACCGCGCGCCGAGGCACTGGTGGCGAAGTCAAATACGAAGGGATTACCGCTAGGCCGTGGCCAGGCAAAGGACAGCGGGTTGGTGCCGAAGACGCCCTTGGCGCCGCCGTGTGGCGCGACCCAGGCATGCGACGGCGTCATGGCCATCGCCACCAGGCCTTCATTGGCGATGGCTTCGACCTCGGGCCACAGCGCCGAAAAGTGGTAGCAGTGATTGATTGCCAGCGCCGCCAGGCCGGTTTTACGCGCCTTACTGATCAGGACGGGCCGGCCCGTCTCATAGGCCAGCAGCGAGTACGCGCTTCTTGCATCGACGCGAACAAGGCCCGGCGCCGCATCGGCGATGACGGGCTTGGCATCGGGCGACACCTTGCCGGACTTCAGCGTGTGGACGCAGACGAGCAGGCGATAGAGGCCATGCGAGTGGCACTCATCGCGCTGACAGGCCCAGATAGTCCAGGCAATGGCGCGGGCATGGTCGCCCGCAAAACCATTGGTTTCCAGGACCCGGACGGCGAAGTCAAACGCTTCGTCGAGCGCGAGGGTATGTAAATCCGACACTATTCTTTATCCGTATACGGACTCTTCCCGCCTTCCGCGATGAAGCGGTCGATGCGCGCTTCCAGCACAGGCAGCGGCACCGAGCCCAGTTCCAGGACCGTATCGTGGAAGGCACGGATGTCGAACTTTTCTCCCAAGGCTTTTTCCGCCTTGGCGCGCGCCTTCCAGATGGCCATTTCGCCAAGATAATAGGAGAGGGCCTGGCCGGGCCACGCGATGTAGCGGTCGGTTTCGGTCGTGATCTCGTGCTCGCTTAAAGCGGTATTGTCGCGCATGAAGCTCATGGCCTGGTCGCGCGTCCAGCCCTTGGCGTGGATACCGGTGTCGACGACCAGACGGGCTGCCCGCCACATTTGATAGCTCAGCATGCCGAAGTGTTCATAGGGCGTCTGGTAGATGCCCATTTCGACGCCCAGGCGTTCCGCATAAAGCGCCCAGCCTTCGCCATAGGCCGAAATGTACGTATGCTGACGAAAGGGTGGCAGGCCCTTGTTTTCCATAGCCAGCGGCATCTGGAAGGCGTGGCCAGGCGCGGCTTCATGCAGGGTCAGGGCGGGGATCGAGTAGAGCGGCCGCGCCGGGAGGTTATAGGTATTGACCCAGTAGCCGCCTGGGCCGCCACGGCCGCCGGTATAAAAGGGAGCCAGTTCCGGCGCGACCGGATAGATGCCGAAGCGCATGCGCGGCTGACGGCCGAAATAGTCGCCCGACTTGGCGTCGACCAGCTTAGCTGTCCAGGCAGCACGATCGAGCAGGTCTTGAGGTTTCGTGACATAGAATTGCGGGTCGGTGCGCAGGAAGTGGAGGAAGGCCTTCAGATCGCCCTCGAATTTTACCTGCTTCATCACGTCGGCCATTTCGGCGCGCAGCTTTGTAACTTCGTCGAGGCCGATCTGGTGGATCTGTTCCGGTGTCAGGTCGAGCGTGGTGTATTCGCGGCTCTGGGCGGCATAGAAGGCCTTGCCATTCGGCAGGTCATAGGCAGCAATCGAATCCGTCGCCTTGGGGGCGTACTCCTTGGTAATGAAGGTCAGGACCGACAGGTGCGCCGGAATGACGCTTTTTTCGATGGCTTCAAGCGCCAGCTTGCGCAGTTCGGCCTGCTTGTCGGCCGGGATGTTGGCCGGCATCGACTTGAACGGCAGGTAGTAGGTATTGGCCTCACCCTTGGCGTCGATAACGACCGACAGCGAGACATCGCGTCCAACCAGCGATACTTTCGGCACGGTGAAGCCGCGCTTCATGCCGGCCCGCATATTGTCCATGTTCTGGGCGAAATAGCGCGGCATGTCGTTCAGCTTGACCAGGTATGCGCGGTAGTCCTTTTCGCTGCGATAGGTTTCGCGCGCCATATAGCCGATGTCGCTCCAGAAGGAGGTATCGCCGGCCAGAGGGCGCTCATAAGTCTTGAATTCCTGGGCGGTCAGGAGGGTCTCGATCTGGAATTGGTAAATCTGGTAATTGACCTGGTCTTCAGGTGTCAGCGTCTTGACGTCGATGGCCTCGAGCTTCTTTTTGACGTCGCGCCAATAGGCCAGCTTGCGGTCCTGTCCGGCCTTCGAGACATCCGGCAGGCCGTCAGTCGCCTGTGATGCACCGTCCTCACTGGCCGCCTGCTGGCGTGAGCGCCAATCCCATTCGGCCGTATAAAGCGCCTTGAAGGCCTCGCCCGCAGTCGGAGCGGCGGCATATGCGAGCGGGGAAAACGACAGGACGGCGATGGCGGCGGAGGCGAGCAGCAGGGCTTTCATGGAGACGGCGGTCCTTATTAAAGCGAAGCAAATGGGAGTTGCTTCAAAATAGTATACCGTATATCACTGAGGTGCAATCCCGTTGCACACCTTACGCACAGAGGTACGCTGATGACCGCCGCCCGCTTCACGATCGATCGCCGCAGCCTGCTTCGGGGCGCCGCCGTCCTGACGGTTCTCAGCGCGACTGGCGCCACGGCCTGGGCCGCGGAAACCCTGCCGCAGGTACCGACCCCGATACGGCTCAACGATGTGCGTCTTCTGCCATCGCCGTTTCTGACCGCCGTCGAAGCCAATACCAGATACCTCATGTTTCTGTCGCCGGACAGGTTGCTGCACAACTATCACAAGTTCGCAGGGCTTCCCGTCAAGGGTGAACTCTACGGCGGCTGGGAAGCGGATACGATCGCTGGCGAGGCCCTGGGCCATTACCTGTCGGCCCTATCGCTGATGTACGCCCAGACAGGCAACACAGAATGCCTCACGCGCATCAACTATATCATCGGCGAGTTGGAAAAGGTCCAGGCGGCACACGGCGATGGCTACGCCGCCGGATTCATGCGCAAACGCAAGGATGGTTCGATCGTCGACGGCAAGGAGATCTTCCCGGAAATCATGGCTGGCGACATCCGCTCGGCCGGCTTCGACCTCAACGGCTGCTGGGTGCCCTTCTATAACTGGCACAAGCTGTTCGCAGGCCTTATGGACGTGCAGACCTATGCTGGTATCGATCGCGGCATTCCGGTCGCCGTCGCCCTGGGTGGTTATATCGAAAAGGTCTTTGCCGCGCTCAACGACGAGCAGGTCCAGAAGGTCCTCGACTGCGAACACGGCGGCATCAACGAGTCTTTCGCCGAGCTCTATACCCGCACCAATGACTTCCGCTGGCTGGCCCTGTCCGAGCGCATCTATCACAAGCGCATCCTCGATCCGCTGACGGCGCAGCAGGACAAGCTGGCCAACAACCACGCCAACACCCAGGTGCCGAAGCTGATCGGCCTGGCGCGCCTATACGAAGTGACGAAGAAGCCTGGCTATCGCGATGCTTCGGCCTTCTTCTGGGAGCGCGTGGTCAACCACCATTCGTTTGTCATCGGTGGCAATGCCGACCGCGAATATTTCTTCGAACCCGACACGATCGCCAAACACATCACCGAGCAGACCTGCGAAAGCTGCAATACCTACAACATGCTGAAGCTGACGCGGCACCTCTACAGCTGGTCGCCGAATGCTTCGTGGTTCGACTATTATGAGCGCGCCCACCTCAACCACATCATGGCGCATCAGAACCCGAAGACCGGCATGTTCGCCTATATGGTGCCGCTGATGTCGGGCACGGCGCGCGAGTTCTCGACGCCGGAAGACTCGTTCTGGTGCTGCGTCCTGTCAGGGATCGAGAGCCACTCCAAACACGGCGACAGTATCTACTGGCAGTCGAATGATACCCTTTATATCAACCTGTTCATTCCGTCGAAGGTCGAATGGAAGGCGCAGAAGGCCGCGTTCGAACTGACGACGAAATACCCCTATGACGGCCAGGTCGCCTTCAAGGTCGGCCAGCTTTCGGGAGCGAGGACCTTTACCGTCGCCGTCCGTATTCCGGGCTGGGCCAGTACTCATACCCTGCTGGTCAACGGCAAGCCCGCGCTGGCCAAGGCTGACAAAGGCTATGCGATGATCCGCCGCAAGTGGAAGGCCGGCGATGTCGTGACCCTCGACTTGCCGCTCGACCTCCGCTTTGAAAGCACGGCCGGCGACGACAAGGTCGTGGCCCTGCTGCGGGGCCCGATGGTCCTCGCAGCTGATCTCGGCGCCTCGGACCAACCCTGGGAAGGCGACGCACCGGCGCTTGTCGGCGCTGACCTGCTTGGCGCCTTCGTGCCGGTCTCGGTTGAAGAAGCCGTCTATAAGTCGAACGGTATTGGCCGCCCGGGCGATATGACTTTCCGGCCCTTCTATTCGCAGTATGAGCGCCGCACGGCTGTCTACTTCAACCGCTATAACGACGCCGAATGGGCCGAGGCTCAGGTCGCCTATCGTGCCGAACAGGAACGCCTGAAAGACTTGGCGGCGCGATCCGTCGACACCATGCACTTGGGTGAGATGCAGCCCGAGCGCGACCACAATCTCCAGACCTTTGGTAATTCCTACCCGGTCGTCTACCGCAACCGCAATGGCCGCGATGCGCGCACCGGCGGCTGGTTCACCTTCGAGATGAACGTCAGGAAGGACGGCAAGGAGGCGGGGCCACTGGTGCTTCAGGCGACCTATTGGGGTTCGGAATTCAACCGCAGCTTCACGATCGAAGTGGACGGCACGGTCATCGCGCACGAGCGCCTGTCGGGCCGCCAGCCCGGCGCCTGGGTCGATGTCGATTATCCGATCCCGTTGGCCCTGACCAAGGGCAAGTCAAAGGTCACAGTGAAGTTCAACGCCCAGGAAGGCAAGACCGCCGGGCCTGTGTTTGGCGTCCGGCTGTTCACGACCGCGGCGGTAAAGGCATAATGATGCGCGGTCTATATCTCGCGGCCTTGTTGCCCCTGCTAGCAGCTTGCGCCACGGCGACAGCCCAGCCTGCGCTTGAAAGCCACAGCATTCGGGCAGCGCAAAATCCGATCCTTAGCGACGGCCAGGACTACACGACCGATCCGGCACCTTTGGTCGCCGACGGCAAGCTTTATATCCTGACCGGCCGCGACATGGCCGAAGACGGGGTCAACGACTTCATCATGCCGGAATGGCAGATGCTGACGACGGACAACCCGGCATCGGGTGACTGGACCCATTATCCGCATTTCCTGAAGCCTGACGACGTCTTCAAATGGGCGGCGCCCGGCCGCGCCTATGCGGCGCAAATCGTTCAGGGGACGGATAAAAGATACTATCTCTACGCCCCGGTGATACAGGCTGGGACTATGAATAAGGATGGTTTCGCCATCGGCGTGGCGGTGTCTGATACCCCGGTAGGTCCGTGGGTCGACGCCCACCCGCAAGGCCCCATCGTGTCGCAGTCCTATCCTGTCGCGAATAACATCCAGAACATAGATCCGACCGTGATCGTTGACGACGATGGCCGCGTCTACATGTACTGGGGCACCTTTGGGCGGCTCAAGGGCGTCGAGCTCGAGAAGGACATGATGACCTTCAAGGGCGATATTGTCGACGTCACGACGCTAACCGGCTTTTTTGAGGCGCCGTGGATTTTCAAGCGCAACGGCATTTATTACATGACCTATGCCGGCAACAAGGCGGGACCTCAGTCGGAATGCACACAGGCCGTCTATTACGCCTGCATCGCCTACGGCACAGCCAGCTCGCCATTGGGGCCATGGACCTATCGTGGCGTTATGCTCGATCCGGTCTCCTCGACAACCTCGCACGCGGGTATCGTTCCGTATAAGGACAAATGGTACATCGCCTACCACACGGCCGATGCGAAGAACGGCGGCCACTTCCGCCGCAGCGTCGCTGTCGATGAGGTCCAGTGGGATGACAGCGTAACGCCTGCCGCCATCCGCAAGGTCGTAACGACACCGGCCAGGCCGGCTATCTTACCCGCGCAACGCAATGCCGCGCCCGCCGCCACGGCGGCGTCATCGAATGAGCCCGTACCGGTGCAATACTGGCTAGGCGCGCTCAAAGACGGCAAGGTACGAACAGCGCCGCTGCCACCCGATTATTGGGGCAGCTGGACCGGGAACCACCCTCCACAACAGTGGATCGAGTACCGCTGGGATGAGCCCGTCACGCTCAACGGCTCGCGCATCTGGTTCTTTGCCGACCAACCCGTTGGTTCCGGTGTCGGTGTCGCTCCGCCTCAGGCATGGCACCTGGAATACTGGACGGGTTCGGCATGGGCCGCCGTCAAGGCCATAACAGCCTACGGCAACACCCCTGAAACCTTCAACGCAGTTGACTTCGCGCCGGTGACGACGCGCTGCCTGCGGGCCGTGCTCGACGCCTCGACGGACGGCAAGACTTTCGCCGCATTCGGCGTGCAGGAATGGGAAGCCCTGACACCCGACGCTAAATCTGTACCCGTCCGGCCGATGCGCGCAGCCGCCGCCCAAAGCTGCAAATAAAAACGCCCGTAAATAAGAAAAGACTCTGGAGAGAGACGACATGACCCGCCGCGTATTTTCCAACCATACCTGCCTTTCGAACGATTGCGGGTGCGGCGTTAGCCGGCGTACGGTTGTCGCCAGCCTGTCGGGTGCCGCAGCGGCTGCGGCCTTTACCACCCGGTCGGCGCCGGCCCTGGCGCAGAACACCAAGCCGGTAAACCTGGCCAAGGTCGCCGTGCCGTCGACCTCCTATAATTCCGGCGACACCAAGGTCATCGCATTGAACGACGGCAGCACGCCGCGCGACTCCAACGATGTCGAAAAGGGCATGTACGGCAACTGGCCGAAGACGGGTACTGAATGGGTGCAGTACGACTGGAGCCAGCCGGTCACGACCAACACAATCGACCTCTATTTCTGGGTCGACGGCCAGGGCGTCGGCCTGCCGAAGTCCTATCGACTGCTCTATTGGGATGGCAAGACCTTCGTGCCGGTCAGGAATGCCAAGGGCTATGGTCTGGGCAAAGACGCCTTCTTCACCACGATCTTCGATCCGGTGACGACCGACAAGCTGCGCCTCGAGATCGTGTCCGACGGCACCCTGTCCACTGGCCTGCTGGAATGGCGGGTCTGGAGCCACGGCCCGGTTCCAGCCTTTGCGCCCGCCGTCGTTGCCGGTGTCGATCGCATCGTCGTCATGGGCGGCAAGACCTATCTTAATGGCAAGGCCGAATGGCTGAGCGATGCTGGTGATGCCGGCGTGCTGTGGCGCAAGGTGTCCGGCCCTGGCACGGTAACCTTCGCCGACGCCCTGTCGGCCAACACGACGGCAACGGTGTCGGCGACTGGCGACTATGTCTTGGAACTGACGGCGCACGCCGGCGGAAAGGTCAACAGCTCGAAACTGCGCCTGCGCGCGACCGAGGCGCCGCCAGCCAAGCGCCTCGACGTCGTCTATACACGCGAATATGCCATCGACAGTCCGTTGTGGAATGCCCGCGCCAAGGCCCTGATCGTCAACTGGATCCCGCACGTCATCGACTATTGCGAGCGCACCGACCTGAAGATCGGCAATGGCGGTATCGACAACTTCGTCGAGGCAGCCAAGAAGAACCGCGGCGAACCGCACGGCGCGCACAAGGGCTATGTCTTCTCCAATGCCTGGGTGCTGCAGAACGTCGAAGCCATGTGTATCGCCCTGATGGTCGACCCCAAGGGCGATGCCGAGATGATCGCCGCGCAGACAAAGATGCGCCAGACGATCGACCGCTGGATCCCGATCATCCTGGCAGCCCAGGAACCGGATGGCTACCTGCAGACCGCAAAGACGCTGGCGGCCCCCGGCGCCTGGGAAGAACGTTGGGACCCGGCGCACCGCGCCGACCACGAAGGCTATATCGCCGGCTACTTCATCGAGTCGGCGATCAACCACTACACCCTGACCAATGGACAGGACTTGCGCCTCTATAACGGCGCCAAGAAGCTGGCCGACTGCTGGGTCGCCAATATCGGGCCCGGTAAGAAGGACTGGTATGACGGCCACCAGGAATTGGAGCAGGCGTTGGTCCGCTTCGGCCGCTTCGTCAACGACGTCGAAGGCCATCCACGCGGCGATGCCTATATTGCGCTGGCACGCTTCCTGCTCGAATCACGCAAGGGCGGCCAGGAATACGACCAGAGCCACCTGCCGCCTGAGCAGCAGTATGAGGCGGTCGGTCACGCCGTGCGCGCCGTCTATTCCTACTCGGCCATGGCCGACATCGCCGCCGAAACCGGCGATACCGATTACCAGAGCGCGGTCATGTCGCTGTGGGACAACATGGTCAATCGCAAGTATTATATCACCGGCGGCATTGGCAGCGGCGAAACCTCAGAAGGCTTCGGCCCGGACTACAGCTTACGCAATGGCGCCTATTGCGAGTCGTGTTCCAGCGCCGGCCTGATCTTCTTCCAATACAAGCTGAACCTGGCCTATCACGACGCCAAGTATGCCGACCTGTATGAGCAGACCATGTACAACGCGCTGCTGGGCGCGATCGACCTGGAAGGCAAGAGCTTCTGCTATACCAATCCGCTTGTGAACAGCGAGCGGACCCTGTGGCACGTCTGCCCATGCTGCGTCGCGAATATTCCGCGCACCCTGCTAATGCTGCCGACCTGGACCTATGCCAAGGATGCGGACGGCCTCTACGTCAACCTGTTCGTCGGCTCGACTATCACGGTCGATAATGTCGCCGGCACCGATGTCGAGATGGTACAACAGACGCGCTATCCGTGGGACGGCGCCATCGCCATCACCGTCAACCCGAAGCAGAGCAAGACCTTCACCGTGCGTGTGCGCATCCCGGATCGGACGACCAGCGAGCTTTATGAGCTGACGCCCGTGATCAAGGGTGTGAAGGCGCTGAAAGTGAATGGCAAGGTGGTCCAGGCAAAAATCGAGAAGGGCTATGCGGTTATCACCCGCCAGTGGCAGAAGGGCGATCGCATAGAGCTCGACCTGCCGCTGGCCGTGCAGCGTGTCCGCCCTGACAACCGCATCGCCGCCAATCGCGGCCGCGTGGCGCTGGCCTATGGTCCTCTTGTCTACAATGTCGAACGCGCCGATCAGCCCGATATCGAAAAGGCGCTGGGTGACGGTCCGCTCAAGGCCGAGTGGAAGCCTGATCTGCTGGATGGCGTCGTCGCCATCAGCGGCAAATGGGCCGATGGTTCGCCCATGCTGGCGGTGCCGAACTACGCCCGCATGAACCGTGTTGGCCAGGCCGCCGACATCGGTACCGGCGACGTTGACTTTGCCCCGGGCGCGACGACGCCTGTGGCTCAGGCGGAGGTTGGCCCAAGAGTGCGCTTTACCGGCTTGCAGTCGCAGGTTTGGATGAAGGGGCGCGCTTAAAGCCTGCGCAAAAGTCCATGGAAATGGCGGGTCGAGCACGGTGAAGACTATTAAATGTCGGGAACTGGTTGACTTTGGGCAGGGTGGCTGCACATTCGCCCGGCGGACGCAAAAGAGCTGAAACAGCCATTGGACGTCTGATCCCATAAAAGAAGCCTGCCAAGGATCTCAAATGCCAGCCACCCTGAACGCCTATCTGAGCGACCAGTCAAACCTGCCCGCCAGCCTGAAAACCCTTGTCGGGTTGCTGGCCGATACCTGCGCCGTCATCGGGCGCACAGTGAACCTGAGCGCCGTCAATGATTTGCAAGGCGCGCTAGGTCAGGAGAATGTTCAGGGCGAGGAGCAGAAGCAACTCGATGTCATCGCCAATGACATCATGATGGAAGAGGCGCGCTGGCAAGGTACGGTGCGCGGTCTGGCGTCTGAGGAAATGGAAACACATGTCGGTTTCGGCACCGGTGAATACCTGCTGATTTTCGATCCGATCGATGGCTCCAGCAATGTCGACGTCAATGGCGTGGTCGGCACCATCTTCTCGGTGCTGAAAGCGCCGCAAGGACCTCTGTCCGAAAGCGATTTCCTGAAGCCCGGCCGCGAGCAGGTCTGCGCCGGCTACGCCATCTATGGGCCGCAGACGACGCTTGTCCTCACGCTTGGTAACGGCGTTTCAGCCTTCACGCCCGACGAAGCCGGCCAGTGGATTCAGACCAAGGCGACCATGTCGATCCCGCCGGCGACGCGCGAATTCGCCATCAACATGTCGAACCATCGTCACTGGAACGCCGGCGTCCGTCGCTATATCGACGAATGTGTAGCAGGCAAGGATGGACCGCGCGGCGTCGATTTCAATATGCGCTGGCTGGCTTCTATGGTCGGTGACGTCCATCGCATCTTGACACGTGGCGGCATCTTCCTCTATCCGGGCGATAGCAAGCGGCCGAACGGCAAGCTGCGTCTGATGTACGAAGCCAATCCGATCGCCCTGCTGGTCGAACAGGCCGGCGGCCAGGCGACGAACGGCGTCAACCGCATCCTGGATCTTCAGCCGACCGGCCTGCATCAGCGGACCGGTGTGGTGCTGGGATCGGCCGAAGAGGTGCGCCGGGTGGCGGAGTACGCGGATTAATACAACGGCTCGAGATATTGTCGTGGGCTGGCCTGGTTGCTATTCAGTCGCGTTGCCGTCCCAGTCAGTCGTATCCTTGAACTTCTTGCGGAATGTGCGCCATTCATCCGCCGACTGTTCAAAAATATGCAGGTCGTGGCGAACGCCATCCTTTAGCGTATGGTCTTTGAGGACGCCAACATGGCGATAACCATTGAACGTCTGGATGCGGATTGTCCGGCTGTTCCACGCGACAATGTGGTTTACCAGCTTGTGCAGGCGCAGGGTGAAAAAGGCATGGTTGAGTGTGTGCACAAAATTGTAGACCGTCAGGGCGTGCGGCGCCTGAAGGTCACCGATGTAGATGCCAATCTCACCGATTGACGAAGTGCGATCGGTTATCGTGATCGAGGTATAGCCAATATCGCGCCCCTCGCATTGCATGATACGGTGATGATAGTCATCGCGCACGTTGCTGCGCTCGATCCACGCTCTCTGACGTTCGATATCGTAGGGAACATCGGTCAGCATGAACTGGGTGACGTGCGGCGCGGTGCGCCAATCGAGCAGCATCTTGGCATCACTCGCCATTGGCTGACGGTAGGTCAGAAAGTCAAACACCGAACATGGCCTCCACAATGCGTTGCGCGCCCTTGCCATCGACAATCGCATGTCCTTGCGTGGCGATGTCCTTCAGCCCCTGCTTGTCATCGAGGAGGCCGGCAACCACTTGCTCAAGCGCGTCAGGCAAGCCCTTGCGGACATCGATGACCGGGAAGGGACAAGCGTGAAGCGCGGCGACCTGGTTGTCATAGACGACGAGGACCAGAGCCGGCAAGGCCATGGCGGCGACCTCACCGACACTACCGCCCGCCGCGGTTATCACCAGTCTTGCTCCGGCCAGCACATCGGCAACACTGGCCGGATCAACGAACAACCGGACATTCGGCAAGTCTCGCGCCGTGTCGCGCAACAGGCCGATATGGGCGTTTGCCGGTCCGGCTACGATACGAATCTCCGTGTCCGGAAAGGCATGGTGCAGGCGTTCGGCAATGACGACGGTCAGGCCACCTGGATCGCTGCCGCCGAACATGACGACAATCGCCGGGTCAGACTTGTCTGGCAGACGCGGCGTGAGAAATTCATTACGGATCATGGCGTAGTCAGCACCAAGCAACAGTCCCGCCCGGGTTTTGCCGCCATAGCCCATGTCAAAAGCAGCATCAGCCGCATTGATCAGCAGGTCGCAATCATAGTTGTCGAAGGCGTTCAGATCGTCGACGATCGCGAGTTGCGCGAGCGCGTGCAATTGGCTGTAATAGGTCGACGTCGCCTTATAGCTGTCGACCATCAGCCAGTCTTCAGCATCTATTCCGCAGACGGCGATGGCGTCGGCATCCTGACCCAAGGGAGCGCGGATTACCTGCACTGCGGCGCCAATGGCGGCAGCGCGGTGATCGATAGCTGGGACCTCTTCGCTCGTCAGAAAGGTGACATCGATGCCGCGACGGCGGGCATGCTCGGCCACCGCGAAGCAGCGCATAAAATGGCCCATGCCGATCTGCGCGGACGCTTCGGTACGGATGAACAATCGCACCATGGCTCATGCCACGCGGACAATGTCATGGACAGCCGGCGCATCCGTGCGCCATACAGCCGTCGACCAAGACCAGCCGACCCCGAAGCCGCACAGCAGGAAAGTCTGTAGACCGCTTACGGCCCGGTTCGTCAGGTGATCGCAGATCGCCAGCGGGATTGAGGTCGATGAGGTGTTGCCGAAGTCGCGAACGGCATAGACTATCTGGTCATCGCGCGCCTTGATCTTGTGGCCCAGCGTCCTGAGCATCATGGCATTCGCCTGGTGCAGGATGACGTGGTCGATGTCGCCTATGGCAATACCGGCGATAGCCAATGCGCGTTCAACTGACGGCGCGACCTGCTTCAGCGAAAAGGCCATGACCTGGGTCCCATCCATGAACAGCTCCGCCTTACCTGGTTCCGCCAAGCCGCCTGTACGGGAAATCAAGTAAGGCGCCCCTGATCCATCAGACCCCAGGTCAAAGGCAATTGATCCGTGTTCGGAAGTTTCGAGCGCGGTGACCGCGACGGCGTCACCGAAGAGCGGCATCAGCGAGCGGTTGGTCTCGGAAATCATCCGGGTTGTGATGTCGCCGCTGACGAGAAGCGCACGACCGATGCCCGCGCCTTGCATCATCGCCGTCGCCACCGACAGGCCGTAGACGTAGCCGGAGCAGCCAAGCGAGATATCGAAAGCCGCCACGTGCGTTCCCAGGCCAAGCTTGTGCTGTATGATGCAGGCGGTGGACGGCAGGGGATAGTCCGGGGTCTGAGTAACGACGATCACGAGGCCGATGGATGCACGGTCCCACGCGAGTTTCGTCAGCAAATGTTCGGCGGCGATGCAACCCAGATCGGCCACAGTATGCCTGTCCGAGACCGGGCGGCGCTCGATACCCGTCGCCTTGACGATCTTGGCCATCACGTCTTCGCCGAAGCTTGAAGCAAGATCGGCGTTTTCGCTCACCCGTTCGGGCAGGGCGGTCACGACACCTTTCAATGCAGGTGCTTTGGCAGCGAAACTGGTCAACTGGTCAGCCCTCCGTCGACCGTCAGGACCTGGCCAGTGATGAAGCCGGCATCTTCCGAGAGCAGGAACCGGACGAGGTGCACGACGTCCGCCAGTTCACACAAGCGCCCAAGCGGCGTGCGCCGGACGATCTGGTCGAGCTGCTTGTCGTCCAATCCTTCGGACAGGGCGGTTTTCATATAGCCGGGTGCCACCGAATTGACGGTGATCCCCAGCCGCCCGACTTCGCGCGCCAGAGCGCGGGTGAAGCCGTCCATGCCGGCCTTCGACGCCGCATAGGCAGTCAGGCCGGTATAGCCGCG
>CAMLPZ010000043.1 GCA_946482045.1 uncultured Asticcacaulis sp. | reverse complement strand
TCTGGGGGGCCTTGGCCATGGCCGTGACAGGCGGCGTCGGCCATCTGTTCGGCGGCAGTATCTAGGGTGATATGGCCAAATCGCGCTCAGACGCGCCAAAATAGCAGACGCCGCGCAGGAGTGACTCAGGGATGGACCGCGCACATTGACGCTGCAAATGCCATCCCTTACGACCGCGCCATGACTCGTCTCGTCACTCCACGTCTCGTTCTCCGGCGCGCCCGGGCATCCGATGTCGATGATATCCATCGCGTATTCGGCGACGCGAATGCCATGCGGTACTGGTCGCACGGCCCTCACGCGGAAAGGCCGGAAACAGAAGCGTGGATCGACGCGATGATACAGGCGCGACCGGAAGAGAGCGACGACTTCATCATCGAACACGCGGGCCGGGCCATCGGCAAGCTCGGCGCCTGGAAGCTGCCGGAGATCGGATTTATTTTGTCTTCGGACTATTGGAATCAGGGGCTTTCGTCCGAAGCCCTGGGCGCCTTCGTGACCCATGTCTTTGCGCGCCCGGACGTCGTCAAACTGACGGCGGACGTCGATCCCCGCAACAAGGCGTCACTTGCCTTGCTGAAAAGACATGGCTTCAGGGAGACCGGCTACGGCCACGGCACCTGGCATACCCATATCGGCGTTTGCGACAGCGTATATCTGGAGCGGCAACACAGCGCTGCGTAGCGGACGGGCTGGTTTTCGCGGAACTTTAGCGTGCGCGCGAAAGAGAGCAGCACGTTGTGCTGAAAGCGATCTGCGACGCGATTGCCGTGGTCTCCGGCATAGATATCGGAGCTGTTCGCACGGTCCATGGGCGGGTACATGTCACCTGCAACCCGTGACCGCAAGTGGCCCCCGGAACGCGCCGTATGCGTCAGCCGCGGAAAGTCGGCTGGCGCGGGGGAACGTCGTCCTTGAAGACGTCGAACGATTTCCACGCCGGCTCAACCGGTTCGACGCCGGGTTGCGGGACATAGGGTGACGGCTCAGACAGTTCCAGCGACGGAATATAGCGCGGGCAGTTGGGAAAGATCGCGGTCGCATCGACGCGGACAATCAGCTGGGCGCCGACGGTTTCGGACATCAAGGGATCGTCGCGGTTGATAGAGGCTGTCCCGTTGACCCTCAGGCGTTTCGGCGTCCCATGCATGTTGATGAACAGCAGCCCAACGTGCGGGTTGACCATGATATTGCCCAGGCTCTTGAACATGCCGTTGCCGTCATAGTCCGGAAAGGCCAGCTGGCTTGGGCCGGTGACTCTGACGAAGCCGGGCGCGCCGCCCTTGAACGAGCAGTCGGGGTGTCCGTTTGCGTCCGCCGTCGACAGAAAGAAGTAGATGACGCTTTCAATATAGGCCTGGTCGTCGGGCGTGAAGGCCGTGCGCGCCAGGGATTCCAGCTTGTCGGCGATGCGGCGGCTGGAGAATGCGTCCTGAAGCTGGCGGTTGCCGTCGTGATAAAGCAGGCTGCCGGGCATGGATGTGGCTCCCGAAGATGGGTGGATCGGAAGGCATATAACAGTGTTTTTCAGATTTGGCTTCGGGGAATGAAGTATGGAAGACTGGCCGGGCGCCAAAGGCGGAAATGGAACCAATTCAGTATCAGTTTCAGATTTGTTGCTCCGAAGCGGAAGTGCAGGATGCAACTTGTCAAACGCTCTCGATGCGACCACTCTGATGCCATGAAACTCAAGGGAACAGGACGGATTCTCTTCTGGCCGGGCGGCAGTTTGTGGATGGGCCTGGCGCGTGGCGGGTCCGAGTTGCACGCCCATCACGCCATTCAGATCGCCTTCGGCATCGAAGCGCCTATAAGGCTGCGGAAGTCGTCGGACGAACAATGGACGGACTATTCCGGCGCGATCATAGGAGCCGATGTTCCTCATGAATACATGGCGACAGGCCGCCTGGTCGCTAACCTGTTCCTGGAGCCGGAATCCACCATGGGCCGGCGGCTTATCGAGCGCTTCGGCCTGACGTGCGTCACCGCGCTGGACGCCGAGATAGCCGGCACGCTGATCCAACCCCTGAGCTTTCTGTTCTGGGACGACGCGAGCGATGCCGACCTAATTGAAGAAACCCTGCGCATCTTTCGTGCGCTGAGCGGCCTGGGCGCTCCGCAAACCCCCACCGATCCGCGCGTCGTGCGCGTCATCGACTGGGTCCACGCCCATATCGACGAGCCGCTGACTCTGGGTGCTGCGGCTGGTCTGGCCCATCTCAGCGAAAGCCGCTTCCGCCACCTGTTCGTCGCTGAAACCGGCATCGCCTTTCGGCCCTATGTCCTGTGGGCGCGAGTCAAGCGCGCCATAGAGATCGGATTTGACGGCGTGTCGTGGACGGACGCCGCCATGGGCGCCAATTTCGCCGACCAAGCACACCTTACACGGACCTGCCGCCGGATGTTCGGTCTGTCTCCGTCTGCCCTGACCCCACGCCCAGCGGGCCTGCTGCCGTTCAGCGCAGAATAGCCGTTACGTTCAATTCCGCCACGCAGGGGCGGTGTATCTGACATCTCGTTCCGACTGACCCGGGAGATCGAGATGTTATTAACACGACGCAACGCCCTGGCCGCCCTGACGGTCGCCAGCTTGTCCCTATCGGCACCGCCGATTCGCGCCGGCGTGGTCAAGGTGCGGCGCAAACCTGCCGGACTCGATTACAGCCTATCGCACGCCAGCGACGCTGGGCGCTATTTTGCGACCGCATGGCCGGATCTGAGCCCGCTAAGGACCGGCACACTGCACAGCTGGCAGTTCGGCCTGACGGACAAGGACGGTCTGCCCGTTGCGGACGTGCCTATTCGTGTTGACGGCGGCATGCCGCAGCACGGCCATGGTCTGCCGACTCGGCCGCGCGTCACCGGTCTTGGCGACGGCCAGTACCGGGTCGATGGTATGAAGTTCAACATGCCTGGCTGGTGGGTGGTCTACCTGCTAATCGACGCGCCCGATGGAGCCGATCGCATCACCTTCAATCTTGAGCTATGACCATGGACCGATGGCATTCACGTGCAAGCATGATCGTGGTCATGGCGGCATCGGCTCTTGTGCTGACGGGCTTTGCCGGACGTGAGACCGGCTGGACCGCTAATGAGCGAAAGCTCATCGCATCGCTGTCCTTAGGCGCCCTGCCGCCTCTGGTGCCCGACCCGTCGAACCGTGTCGCGGACAATGCCAATGCGGCGGCATTCGGCGCGGCGCTTTTCGCCGACACGCGCCTGAGCGGCGATGGCCGCGTCGCCTGCGCCACCTGCCATGTTCCGGATAAGGAGTTTCAGGACGGCATCGCCTTGGCGAAAGGCGCAGGCAAGGCAGCACGGCGCACCATGCCGATCCGCGGTACGGCTTACAGCCCGTGGCAGTTCTGGGACGGCCGCGCCGACAGCCAGTGGGCCCAGGCACTGGGACCGCTGGAAGCTGCGGCGGAACATGGCACCGACCGAACGGCGGTGGCCCACCGCATCGCCGCCTATTATCGCCAGCCCTATGAGCAGTTGTTCGGCCCCTTGCCCGATCTATCGACCCTGCCCCCGCACGGCTCGCCCATAGGCTCGCACGATTCCGTCATCGCCTGGGAGGGCATGTCCGAGGCCGAGCGCGACAGCGTCAACCGGGTCTTCACCAATACCGGCAAAGCCATCGCCGCCTTCGAGCGGACGCTTATGCCACAGCGCACTCGGTTCGACGCCTATGCCGACACCGTGGCAGACGGTCAGCCGTCACCGGCTCTGAACGCGACCGAGGCCGCAGGCCTGAAGCTTTTTATAGGCAAGGCCAATTGCATCAACTGCCATAACGGACCGCGCCTGACCGACGACCACTTCCACAATACTGGTGTGCCCACACGTGCGGGCCTTCCAATCGACAGAGGCCGGTCCGCAGGCGCGGCTCAGGTCATCGCGGACCCGTTTAACTGCCTAGGCCGCTACAGCGATGCCGCGCCCGCCGAGTGCGGCGAACTCAGCTTCATGGAACCGACGGGCGACGACATGATCCGCGCCTATAAGACGCCTTCGCTGCGCGGCATCCGCCGCCGTGCGCCCTACATGCACGCCGGCCAGTACGCCACCCTGGACGACGTTATCGACCACTATAACCGTGCTCCCGCTGCGCCGGCCGGCCACAGCGAGATTCACCGGCTAAGTCTCACTGCCCGCGAGCGCCAGGCCCTGGCGGCTTTCCTCGGCACTCTGGACGGCGAATGACGGACAAAGTCCGCCCCTTTTTCCCCTTCGCGGGGATAGCAAGCTCCGGACGCGGCGAAACCGGCGTCCGTAGGAAGTCGCGTACCCTCAACACTCACTAACCAAAGGTATTTTCAAATGACATCGCAACTGAAATCCAACTGTAAATGTGCCTCGATCTGCCAATGCGGCCCAGACTGCGGCTGCGTCGAAACGATAACCGCCGCCCAGTGCGGCAGATCCAGTTGCATGTGCGGCAGCACATGCACATGTGCTGGCGGCACCGAGAACTAAGAGACTGATCCTGGTATTATGACCGTGTCCGTGAGCCCTGGCTCATGAGCACGGTCCAATAATTTGGTTTGGACTACATCCCATAGACCGGCGGCACCGATGTTGGACTGGCTGGCGCCATCAGGAGACGTGGCGGTGTATCGTTCATGTCTGCTTTGCTTCGTCTGCAGAGAGCCACCTGCTTCCGCTTTGCGCCTAAAAGGCGAGGGGCGCAGACGCGCCCCTACAATACCCCGGATTTCACCAGTTCCGCCGCGTGGTTGGCCGCGCGGGCCGTCAGCGCCATATAGGTCAGGGACGGGTTCTGCACCGCCGACGAGGCCATACAGCTGCCGTCGCTGATGAACAGGTTCGGCACGTCGTGCGACTGGCACCAGCCGTTGAGCAGCGAGGTCTTCGGGTCGCGGCCCATGCGCGCCGTGCCCATTTCGTGGATCTTGTTGCCGGGCGCCGTCAGCGACTCGATCGTCATATTGTCGGCGTCGCTGGCCCAGACATTGACGCAGCCGGCAGCCTCAAGCATCGCCTTGGCGTCGCGGGCCGCCGCCTGCATCAGCTTTAGCTCGTTCTCGCGCAGGCGGCAGTCAATGACCGCTACCGGCAGTCCCCACTTGTCGACCTTGTTGGCGTGCAGGCTGATCGTGTTGCGCGGATCGGGCAGCATGTCGCCAAAGGCGGAGATACCGATGCTCCATGAGCGCGGCGTGCGGTTGGCTTCCTTAAAGGCCTGGCCCAGGCCCGGCCGGTTGCCTGTCCAGCCGGGACGTGACGATCCGCCCTGGAAGCCAAAGCCGCGCAGGTAGGGTTTGTCGTGTTCGGTGATATTGGCGTAGTTGGTGACATAGATGCCGCCCGGACGCCGCCCGGCATGATAATAGTCGTTAAATTCAGGCATTTCGCCACCGGCGCCGGCGCCGCCGAAATGGTCCATCAGGTTGCGCCCGAGTTCGCCCGAGCTGTTGGCGAGGCCCGTCGGGAACGCCGCCGACTTCGAATTCAGCATGATCATGGTCGAAGCGACCGTGCCGGCGTTGAGGAAGATGATCTTGGCCGTATAGGTCTTGGCTTCGCGCGTATTGGCGTCGATGACGCGAACGCCTGAGGCGCGCTTGGTCTTCGGGTCATACTCGATCGAATGGACGATGGCGTGGCTGATCAGCGTCATGTTGCCGGTATTGCGCGCGGCCGGAAGCGTCGCCGACACCGACGAGAAATAGGCGCCGTAGGAACAGCCGCGGTGGCAGTGATTGCGCACCTGGCACGGGCCGCGCCCCAGGTCGATCTGTTCCTGGGTGGGCTGGGTCAGGTGGGCGACGCGCGCGGCGATGACCCGGCGGGTCGGAAAGGCCTTGTTGACGCGCTCGGCGAACGCCTTTTCCGGCAAGGTCAGTTCGAACGCCGGCTGGAAGACGCCGTCGGGCAGGGACGGGATGCCGTCGGCATTGCCGGATATGCCTGCGAAGCGTTCGACGTGGTCGTACCACGGCGCCAGATCCTCATAGCGGATCGGCCAGTCGACGCCGTGGCCGTCCTTCTTGTTGGCCTCGAAGTCCTGGGGGCCGAAGCGGTAGGACTGACGCGACCACAGAAGCGACTTGCCGCCGGAATGATAGCCGCGCACCCATTCGAACGGCGCGTCCGCCGGGGTCTCATAGGGCTGCTCGTCCTCCTTGACCCAGAGGTGCTTGGTGGTTTCGTGCAGGGCGTAACCTACGCTTCGCGACTGCATCGGATAGGACTTTTTCAGCTCGTCCTCGTTGATGCGGTCGAGATTGGGCAGCTCCCACGGCGAGAGCATGTCGGTATAGTCCTTCTCCACGGTGATCTCGTGGCCGCGATCCAGGACCAGGACCTTCAGGCCCTTTTCGCACAGTTCCTTGGCGGCCCAGCCGCCGCTCATGCCCGAGCCTATGACAATGGCATCGAATTGGTTCATCGTCATGACTCCTTACATAGCCCAGGTGCGGCCGATTTCGGCGACCGGCGCCGAGGCGACCCAGCGGCCGGGCACCAGTTCGTATTGCAGTTCCTGGGTGGCGCCGGGCTCGGACAGGTAATAGACGGTGGCGATCAGCGACTTGACGTTGCGATAGGGCCAGTGCGCCGAGGCTTCCGCGCCGAAGGCGGCGGCATCCAGCGCCTCCAGCGCCTTGACGCGCTGCTTGGCGCGATTGCCGGCCTCGACGGACTGGGCTTCGGTCAGCCGGTCGAGGTGGCCGGCAATGGCTGCAAGCTCGGCGCGGTGGTTGGCCTTGGTCTGTTCCGACGCCCAGGTGGCGTAGAGGTGATCCATATAGGCGGGCACGCCGGCGTCCAAAGCGCCCGGCGTATCGGTGCGCGGGATGATGCCGTCGGCCAGGAAGGTGACGGTCGCCAGTTCACCCTTGGTGTAGAAGGCGGGCTTTGCTGCGGCTGACTTGTCGGCCTTGGGCTTCGATGCGGCGGCATCAGCGGCGAAGGCGGTCAGGGCGGCGGCTCCACCCATGCTGAAGATCAGGCCCTGGAGGACCTGGCGGCGCGTATCCATTCATTTACTCCCATCGGGTTCGGGTCCCCGATCTTACGATATTGTCATACTATACTGACACGGTTCGGCCGAAGCGCAAGGGGCACATGTTGCGGCAGTATGCGAAGATGACCGGTGACAACCTCGATAGATATGACTTATAACTAGCTAAACACGGATCATAAGGGGAGGCTATTGGTGTCTGTCATGAAAAAAGCCGGTCATTCCACGACCATCTGCCTGGCGGCCATGGGGGCTGCCTTGCTGTTTGCTGCGGCGCCGGCTTTCGCGGCGCCCGGCGCGGACAGCTGCGGCTACCTCGCGGCAGGGGCTGCCGGTCCGGGCGCGCGGATCGTGTCGGCCACCTATCACGCGGACGGCGCTGACAAGGGCTTGCCCGCGCATTGCGAGATCGTCGGCGAGGCCCAGGCGCGCGAAGGCCTGCATGGACAAAAATACGCCATCCGCTTCCGCATGCGCCTGCCGACGGCGTGGAATGACCGCTTTGTCTTCCAGGGTGGCGGCGGGCTCAACGGCAATATCGGCGATGCCATGGGGCCGCTCAGCAATACCGGTCCGGTCGCGGCGGCGCAGGGCTATGCCGTCGTTAGCCAGGATTCTGGCCACGACGCCTCCAATGCCGACCCGGCGCGCAACGGCGACGCGGCGTTCGGCTTCGACCCGGTGGCGCGCGCAAACTATGGCCACGCCTCGCTGAAGATCGTCGCCGACGCCGCAAAGGCCGTCATCGGGCGCTATTTCGGCCGCGGCCCGCGCTACAGCTATTTCGTCGGCTGCTCGAAAGGCGGGCAGGAGGGCATGATGTTCGCCCAGCGCTACCCTGAGGTCTTCGACGGCATCATCGCGTCCGCGCCCGGTTTCTCCCTGCCGCGCGCCGCCCTGGCCGAAGCATGGGACACCGCCAGTTTCGCCAGCCTGGTCAGCGATCCAGCCACGGGCAAGGCCCGATTCACCGACCTGAAAAACACCTTTACGTCGGCCGATCTTGGCCTGGTCAGGACGGCCATACTGAAGGCCTGCGACGGGCTGGACGGCGTGGCCGACGGCATCGTCGCCGACACGACGGCGTGCACGACGGAAATGGTGTCCCGGCAACTGAAGGCCGTGCAATGCGCCGGCGCCAAGGACGCCGACTGCCTGACGCGAGCCCAGGCGCTTGCCCTGGTGCGCGTCATGCAAGGGGCGCACGACAGCAAGGGGCAGCCGCTTTACGCAAGCTGGCCGTGGTCGGCGGGCCTGTCGAGCGACGGCTGGCGCATCTGGAAACTGGGCTCGGCGGATGGCGCTGTGCCGCCGCTCAACGTCCTTCTGGGCGCATCGTCCCTGGCGTCGCTGTTCACCACGCCGCCGACGGTCCTGGGCGCGGGGCCGCAGGCTTTGCTGGACTATCAGATGGGCTTCGATTTCGACCGTGACGCGGCTATGATTTATGCCGCCGTGCCGCCGTTTGAGCGTTCGGCGTGGCAGGATATCGGCGCGCGCTCGGCCGATCTCGACGGCTTCCGGGCGCGGGGCGCCAAGCTTCTGGTGCCGCACGGTGACGCCGATCCGGTCTTTTCATCGGTCGACACCCAGGCGTGGTTCGACGAGGTCGACGCGCGCTATGGCGGCCAGGCGGCAGGCTTTGTCCGCGTCTTCCCCGTGCCCGGCATGTGCCACTGCGGCGGCGGGCTGACCACCGACCGCTATGATGCCTTCGCGGCGCTGAAGGCCTGGGTCGAAGAGGGCGCGGCGCCGGAGCGCATCGTCGCCGAAGCCGGTCAGGATACGCCCTGGCCCGGCCGGACGCGGCCGCTGTGTCCCTATCCTCTGGTCGCGCGCTATGACGGCAAGGGCGACGTCGAACGCGCCGACAGCTTTGTCTGCAAGGCGTGACCGGCGGCATCGGACCCTACGCTCGACATCCTTACTTTGCGGAGGTGAACAGGCGGCGCGCCCTTTCAACCGTCCGGGTTAGGGTCGGTCTCCTCACAGGAGATGCATGATGGAACCGCTGGACGACACCAACCCGCTTGCGCAGGACAATCAGCCGCCGCAGGCGCCCGCCACCGACGCGAACGGCCAGATTCCGGTAAACGAACAGGAACCCGTCCCCAAAGACGACGGCGAAACGCTGGTCGAAGATGACGACGATACCGAGACGGAACAGCCGTGAAGGGGAAGCCGGTCTGAACATCGCCCGGCTGTATCGCAGTTGTGCCCCCCGCAGCGTCCCCTGCGGGGGCTTTTATGCGTCCTGCCAGTCGGCGCGTCCGCCCGCCGCCGAAATGATGGCCACGGCCTTGTGGGCCGCGCTGACCGCGGCATCGCGCGTCGGAAATTCGCCAACCATGCGGCCATCGCGCGTCAACAGCCAGATACCGCTGTCCGCCTTGACTTCGAACCGTATCCAGTTCTGTTCATCAGGCGGGCCCCGCAGTTCGGGCTCGAGCCAGAGGCGTACCCATTCCGGCGCGGACGACAGCAGGGTGCTCTGGGCATCTGAGGTGCCGACGAACAGGGTGGCGTGGACGAATTGCGAGCCGTAGGCCAGGACGGAGTCGTGGTCTTCGGCGGGCGCCAGCGCCGCTTCACTGGCGAAGCCGTCCTCGATCTTGCGCAGCAGGCGCGGATTGTCTTCCAGCATGGCCGCCAGAATGACCTGCAGGACGCGCCGGTGCACACGATCCTCGATACTTAAACTGGCGCGGTTCATCGATCGCCGGCCCCGACGGGTCTTCCGGTACGCGGGCCGGCCAGGCCATCTATCTTGAGGTAGAACTCGCCGCGCCGGTACTTCGGCGGAGTTGCGGCTTGCACGATTTGCAGCGCACTGGATCTGCCCGGGACGGCGGCGGGTGCCTGCCGCGCGCCGAATATCGTGGATGCGCGCCGGGGTTTGACGATGGCGATGGCAAGGGCGTGGGGAGCGTCATTAAACATGGAATATCCTTCCGGGTGATATTTAGAACAGGGGTTACGGCGCACGCGCCGGGGCGGGGTGGTACGCGGCAAGCTCCGCCGAACCGCCGGCGCAAAAGACCTCCTGCATGGCGAGGTGCGCGGCTTCAAGCGCGCCTTTTTGCGAGACGTAACCGCCGATAAGCCGGCCGTCGCGAAGCACTTCCCAAAGGTCGTCATGCAGCCGGATGTAAAAGCGGACAGGCACGTTTTCGTGGGCCAGGCCGGTCTCGCCCGCCGTCGGCCACACGTCGTCCCACTGAGAAACAAGCGTGGCGTCGGCTGACGCGCCGCTCTCGCGGCCCTGCCTGACGACTTCGCGGACGAAGGCGGCGGCATATCCGGCGGTATCGGTATGGCCGAAGGGCTGGACCAAGCGGACCGGGCGGCTGAAGGCGGTTTTCAGCCGCTCCAGCATTTTGGGGTCGGTCTCCACCATATAGGCGATGAGCGCCTGGAGAATATGTTCGTGGGCCAGGACACGGCGTTCAAGGTCGGTTGTCTCAATACTCATTACGGGTCCTTGGGCGCGCTTTGAAAGGAGGCTTCAAAGGGGCTATGCGGCGGTCCAGTTCGATAAAGGCCCTGGCGGGGGCCGGGCTTGCTTCCGGGGCTGGTGAAACGGAGATAATCTGTCGCTTTCTGTGCGGCGCGGTGATCGCGGCCGGACGGGCGCATGGCGTCGTATAGCCTTGCCTGGCCCGCCGTGATTGCGCGAGCGCCCTAAAGACAACTCTAGCACCTCGGCAAATAAATAGCTCGAACTTTCGCGTGATTTTCAGACGTTATGTGAAAATTTTATTTTATGTCGGGCGTGAACGGAAACGTTTGCATTGCAATCGTCAGAAAAATATCTCTGTGAATATTTCGTTAAATATGGTATCTAACAAGTACGGCAGCCCCAAAGGGTGTTGAAATTCTCATATTGCTCTTCATAAAAGAGCAAATGCAAGACATTTCCAGCTGTTATTGACCCGTCCGGGCCAAAGTTCGGACGGGCATTACTTGTTCCATGCCTTTCGCCCCGTTGGGCCAGCGAACCGTCCTTATCGCGCGCCTGATACGGGTGGGGCTAGGATACAGGGACAGTAAAAGGCGCCGCGCCGCTGTCTTCGACTTCAACAGGCTCGAACCTGGCGCGCAGGAAATAATTGGCAACGGCAAGGTGCACCAGGATGACGATTGCGACGATGAGCGCGACGAGCCAGCCCCGGTTCATTTTTTGGTGCGCCATGGTCCCCCTATGCGCTTATCTGAAGCGTCACACGATCTGAGCGGTCATGGTTGATCAATACAGGCATATCGTGCGGCGAGCGTGCTGCGCCATTTGACGCCGCCGTGTACGCGCGCTAGCGTGTGCTGCGGGGACAAGGGGGCATCATGCGCAATCCATTTTTCGTTATTCTGGCCGTGGCCGGTGGCCTCGTAGAGGCCTGCTGATCCGGATATCGCCGCTTTGCGCCATGACCAAGGCGGAGGCTGCAGTCATGGTGTTGGCGCTAACGCTGCCATTGTACACTAAGGTGTAGGTATGGGTGACTTCATTATCTATGCGACTAAGAACGACGCCGACGTAATACGATCCTGGATCAACGAAGAGCCAGACATTGCCTGGATCATCAAATTCGCCGAACATGGCAACACATGCCACTGGAGAGCGGTCAACGCCGTTGATGCCCTCCAGGAGCAGACTTACGCGCTATGGCACACTGGGAGCGGTTCGCTCAACATACCATCGGGCAATCGGAACGTTGCGGACGCGGTCGTCATAGATCCATATGACGGCTGGTCTCAAACGATGCAGGGGAGTGGCGCAACATCACCATGGTTTGGTGGGAATCTACCTGGGCCTTATTTCTTTCGCTTCGCCGAGTTGGGGCGAGAGGCGCCAGGAAGCCTTGCAAGGTCGGACTTTAGTTGGCCGGAGGATCGCTACAAGTCGATTGGCAAACCGGCGCATCCGGACGCTAAACGCTGGTGGAAAAAGTTGAAGAGATTCTTGGAGACGTCCGCCACCCAAGTGCCTTGGACGACCGCCATTGAGATGAAGCGGCCAATTATGGCCTATGTGTTTCCTGAGGCTCAGATTCAGATAGATCAGGGCCGACACCGAGATATAAACCCTTGAACTTCGGACGCGGTAGCCCTCTGAGCCGGGCCTCACGCCCACAATTCACGCTTCCAAGGTGGCAGGGTGGTGTCGATGCAAATGGCCGTGGCCCGTCGTTGCATGCGATAGATGGCAAAATCAGGAGATGCCGTGACACCGACACATGCCGCCATCCGCGTGCACTCACCGCTTACCGTCAAACGCGAAACGCATGACAGATATTGGGAAGCCGTGTTCTGGGCAGGGGGCGCCTTCGACTTCTATACGCCGTTCCGCGCCGTGTTGCGAACCGTCGCGGAGGTGCTGGGGCAGGACGCCGATGTTGACCTTCTCCTGCCGCCTTATGAGGATGGCGAAGACTTCATCGAAGGGACGCTGCGTTTCGGTGCGGCGACGCTCGACATCTATTTCGAGTATTGCCTGGGTTATCTGTCCGTCATGCACGCCGACCGGGCGGTGCTGGACGCGTTGGTGCGGCGCGTCCAGCCGTATGTCACCGTCGTGGACAGCCTCTGACCCCTATGCGTCTTGCCAGGCGCCTGGATCGCCATGCCAGAACCGTATGAGCCGGTCCCACCACCGCTGCGTTTCCGGTCCCAGCCACGGCGTGACCAGGGGAACGGGGGGATCGTCGCCGCGCCGGCAGCTTTCGAGAAGGTCGAGTGTCCCCTGTAGCCCTTCCAGCAATCCTATGGTCGCGGCTTCGCGGACCCAGGCATCGCCGTGAGTGTGCCACTGTTCGACGACCGCAAATACCGCTTCAAAGTTTGCCACGTCGCCCGCCCTGAGCTGGTAGGCGAGTTGCCGGGCCAGCTCGCCCAGCGCCAGATAAAGTGGCGGTTCAGCATCGTCGGCCCAGTCCTCAAGAAAGGCCTGCCAATGCGGCAGGAAGGACAGATCGGGAGCCACCAGCGGGGCGAACATCGCCTTGCGCCTAAAGGAGACATCCCGGAAGGTTTATCAACCCTGTCAGGAAGCGGACATCAAGACGCTTGGAGTGATAAGCCGCGTTCTGTTGCACCTTACGGCTCCGTGCCGATGGGACGTGCCATTAACACCCTCCCACATAGTACCAGTCCTGCTGGCCATAGGTGTATCGCTGCAGGTTCTCGGTCTTGCGCCGCGTGCATTCGCTCCTGGCGCGGGCCTCGGCGTCGCTGGTCTTGTCGCTGTTGAGGTTCCAGATGCGCTGCATGTTGGCTTCGGCCGCCGAGGCGTTCTGATCTTCCATGAAGCGGCGCGACGCAACCGACAGTTCGTGGCATTTTTTGCCGCCAAACTTGCAATACTGCGCCACATCGAAGGCGAAGTCCGAAGCCGAGGTCCGGCGCGGCCCGTCCCGCTCAATGCGGTCGATAAAGGCCTCTTGTTCAGGCGCCAGTCTAAGAAGGCCGCGGTCCTTCAAAACCTTCTCTGCCTTGATGCTCCCTTTCGCATAGGCCTGCTTGTACCAGTATATGGCGAGGGCATCGTTCTGCGGGAAGCCGTAATCGCCGTCATAGATCTGGGCCAGGTAAAACATGGCCAGGCTGTTGCCGGACAATGCCGACTGTTCCATCCAGAAGCGCCCGGCCTTCAGGTCGACGGGGCCGCCGGTGCCCTTGAGGAAGTACTGCGCCACAATGGTCATGGATACATCGTTGCCCAGCTCCGCGCCCGTCAACGCCCATTTGCGCGCCCAGTCGTAGTCCTGCTCTACGCCGTCGCGGCCGTACTGGTGGGCGTCGGTCATAGCGGCAATCGCCGTCGCGTGACCGCGTTCGGCAGCGTCGCGCGTAAAGGCCATGGCCTTGACCTTGTTGGCGCTGAGCTCGGCATCGGTGGCGGATTTGATGATCAGTTGTTCGCCCTGGGCGTAGATTGCGTTGACCTCTGGGGCCAGCGGCGCGGTTTCGGCCATGTCCGCCAGCCACTCGATCGGCTTGGGTTCGCCCATCTGGGCGGCGATCAGGTACATGACCTTGGCGGCGCGCAGATCCTTGGGCACGCCCTCACCGCGTTCGTACTGGAGGCCAAGATTGACCGCCGCCGAGGAATAGCCTTCGAAGACGGCCGGGCGATAATAGTAGGCGGCCTTAGCCTGGTCGACCGGCAGACCGGCCTTGCCGCTCGCGTAATAGTATCCGAGAAACGCGCCGGCGGACCCGAAGCCACCATCAAAGGCTTTCTCGAAGTACGGAACGGCTTTCGCCTCGTCGAACGGATATGGCCGCTCGATATCCTGTCTGGGACTGGCGTATATCCGCGCTATGAAGAAATTGGCCCTTGCATCGCCCTTTGCCGCCGCCATTTCGGCCCAGTAAGCCGACCGCTTCCAGTCGAGTTCCAAAGGATCGCCGTAGAAATAGGCCGCGGCGAGCTCAGCCATGGCGAAAACATTACCCTTCTTCGCGGCTTTCTCAACGTTAACGCGCCAGCCGTCGCTGTCGCCTGCGCTCAATGCCTTTTGTCCGGCCGCAACGTCCTTGTCGCCCGGCAGATCGGCCGCCGCCGCCATTGAGCCGATGACCAAACCCGCCGCGAGCAAAGCGGCGGCTAAATATCTTGAAAGACCCATTGTGCCCCGTTCCCGTTGTATCCCCAATGTCGCCAGCTCACCGCCGCGCAGCGCATCCCCTGACAAGGCAAAATGACACTTCGCGGACGATTTGAAAATAGCCGCGTTATATTCTGGCTACACTGGGTTGGCGACAAGCACGTGTCCATCCCTTGAGCTGACCGGCGCCAGAAAGGACTGAAATCGGCGGCGATACGAACTTGAGATTTGGCTACCAGATTTCGAGTTTGATCATTTGTTGGCCAACGCGATCAGATGCCAGCCAACTGAGCTCTGAAAGCAGCGCCATTTGAAGAAATGGAACCGATGATGGTGATTCGAGATTCCGTTTTCCGAAAAGGAATGTCGACGCCTCACGTCCGCCTGCCATTTACCGCCAAATTATCCAGGCGCGGGGGCTCTTTATATCGAACTTATCACCGCCTCATTACCTTGCGCCGGCCGCCACGGTGATGAGGACTGTTCAAATGAATGTTGACGTTGAAGCCAGCTGGTCACTGTGGATGGATGTCCCGGCGCCGTTCTGTGAGCACATGCCCAATGATGTCGCCGCCGACGTCCTGGTGATCGGCGCCGGTATCGCCGGCCTGTCCACCGCCTATGAGCTGATGAAGCAGGGGCGCGACGTCGTCGTGGTCGATCGCGGCAAGTTCGGGCGCGGCCAGACCGCCCGCACCAGCGCCCATCTGGCCGTCGCATGCGACGACTATTACGACGAACTGATCAAGATGCTGGGGCAGGACGCGGCGCGGCAGTATTACCAAAGCCAGTCGGCCGCCGTCGACCGCATCGAGGCTATCGCTGCCGTCGAGGGCATTGACTGTGACTTCGCGCGCGTCGACGGCTATTTCGTGCCAGCCAGGATCGAAGACGGCAAATACCTCAAGGACGAGCTGGAGGCGGTCCACAGGATTGGCTATAGCGACGTGACGTGGGTCGAGTCCGGCGGCATTCCCGGCCATCCGACCCTGCCGGGCCTGCGTTTTCCGCGCCAGGCGCGCTTTCATCCACTGAAATACCTGAACGGCCTGGTCGATGCGCTGAAGGCCGGGGGTGCGCATCTCTATGAGGACATCGCGGTGGAAAACCTCAAGGAGAAGGACGGTAAGGTGACCGCCAACCTGGAAGACGGCCGCCATGTCGTCGCGCGCCAGGTCGTCGTTGCCACCAACACGCCGTTTCATCTGATGATCCCGATGCACACCAAGCAGGCGCCGTACCGCTCTTACGTCGTCGCGCTGTCGGTCGAAAAGGGCTCCGTGCCGGACATCCTGCTGTGGGATACGGTTGAGCCCGGTTATCACTATGTCCGCATCCAGCCGTGCCCCGACCATGACATCCTTATCGTCGGCGGCGAGGACCATAAGTCAGGCGAGGCCGACGACGGCGAAGCGCGGCTTGATGCTTTGGAAGCCTGGGCGCGCGAACGTTATCCCGGCGTGCGCGCGCGCCTCATGGGCTGGTCGGGCCAGGTCTATGAACCCGCCGACTTCGCGCCCTATATCGGCAAGTCGCCGGATTATGACCATGTTTACCTGGTGACCGGCGATTCCGGCGAAGGCCTGACGACCGGGGCGGCGGCGGGGCTGATCCTGCGTGATCTGCTCGAAGGCCGCGACAATCCGTGGGCTTCGCTCTATGAGCCGAAGCGCAAGCCGACACGGCCCGCGACGGTCGGCGACTACATCGTGGAAAACCTGACTGTCGCCAAGTCTGTGGCCGAACACGTCCTGCCCGCTGGCAATCATGACCACGACGGCGCGGTCGAGGTGGGATCGTTCGACGACATAAAACCGGGGCAGGGGGCCTTGTGCCGTCGTGGCCTGGGCAAGGTGGCGGCATATCGCGACGCCTTCGGGCGGCTGCATGTGTGCAGCGCCACCTGCACCCACGCCGGCTGCGTTGTCCATTGGAACAGCTTCGAGACGTGCTGGGACTGCCCGTGCCACGGCTCGCAGTTCGACATCAACGGCCAGGTCCTGCAAGGCCCGGCGGTGAAGCCGCTGCAGAAGGTTGAGGTTTAAAGCCGCGCGTCCGGCTGTAGATCACCGAATCGCGCCGCCGTGCGCCGTGGCGATGAACAGGCCGAGGCCAGATGACTGGCCGGTAGCGTCCGGTCGGGGGCGCCCGACGTCCAGTGCGCGAACGACTTGGAGATCGTTGATGCGGCTAAGCTTTTAAGCATATTCGGTTTTTATGCCTGATCCGCCACAATCAGCCGGTGCCTGTTCTTCGGGCATAAGGCGTTGGCCGGTCAGGTCGCTTCCTCAAAGGCTCCCCTGGCCGGCCTTCTTCTTCTCTTCCGGCCTGAGCGTCAGGACCGCCACGCCGGATTGCGTTACGGCCACAGTGTGTTCCCACTGCGCCGACAGCGCGCCGTCCTGCGTCACCACCGTCCAGCCGTCACCGAGCGTCCGCACCTGCCGCCGCCCTTGGTTGAGCATGGGTTCGATGGTGAAGACCATGCCTTCGCGCAGGGTCATCCCCGTGCCTGGCTTGCCGAAATGCAGGACCTGCGGCGCTTCGTGCATCTCGCGGCCGATGCCGTGGCCGCAATAGTCGCGCACGACACTATAGCCGTGGCGCTTGGCGTGGCGTTCGATGGCGAAGCCGATATCGCCCAGTTTCGCGCCCGGCCGCACGGCGCGGATGCCCTGCCACATCGCGTCATAGGTCGTGCGCATCAGCCTTTTCGCCGCCGCGTGGACTTGGCCGATGCCGTACATCTTGCTCGAGTCGGCGATAAAGCCGTTCTTTTCCAGGGTGATATCGAAATTGACGATGTCGCCGTCGCTCAGCACGTCTTCGGCGGACGGCACGCCGTGGCAAACCACGTTGTTACGCGACGTATTCATGACGAAGGCAAAATCGTACTGGCCCTTGCTGGCGGGGCGCGCCTTGAGGTCATCGACGATATAGCGCTCGACCATGTCGTTGATCTCAAGCGTCGTCTTGCCCAGCAGCGGCGTGGCGTCGAGCATGCCGAACACCGAGGACAGCAGCCGCCCGGACTCGGCCATCAGCGCCAGGTCTTCGGGCGACTTGGTCATGCCTGGCTCAGCGGCGGGGCGGCGACCCCGGCGGCGCGCATTTCGCGTTCGATGATTTCGGAAAAGGTCAGGGTCGGGTGCGTTTCACAGAGGCGGCCGATCTTGATCCAGTATTCGGCCTGCGCGTTGATCGAGCGGCACGACACCTTGCTGGCCCGGCGCAACTGGTCGTGGATTTCGTCGTCAATGTTTACAATGCCCATTTGGCGCGTCCTATATGAAATGTATATGAATCATATATCATTCGTGTGCCGGGACGGCAAGCGGATTGAACGAGGGCCTGCCTATCTTTCGGCCGCGCGGTCGATGGCCAGGAGTCTGACGCCTTCAGCTATGCCATCAACATCACGGTACACCTCGGCGGCCGGAATCCGATAGATCTCAAGGCCTTGCTCGCGCAGCCAGTTGTCTCGCGCGCCGTCCTTCGCGGCCTGCGCGTCCTCGCCGTGGAGAGCACCGTCGACTTCGACCACAAGCCGGGCCTTAAAGCAGTAGAAGTCGAGAATGTAGGAGCCGAGCGGGTGCTGCCGCCGGAAGACCAGCCCATCGCCGCTACGAACCTTCAGCCGCTCCCACAAAAGGTATTCCGGCCCCGTGAGCGCTTTCCGCATTCGGCGGGCCTGGGCGATTCTACGTTTTGGCGGTTGAGTCATTTGGGGGCAGGAAAGAAGAGAGCGCACGATAGTATTTATTGTGCGTGGCAATAGAAAGAGGACCGTTCGCTGATACCTCCCTGGCTTTGCCGGGGAGGGGGACCGCACGAGCGAGCTATCGTCAGATAGCGAGTGAGATGTGGTGGTGGGGTTCTTGTTTAAAAGCACCATTGTGTCTACTGGCCATTACCGATGTCCAGCTGAATGCCTATGTGTTTAGAAAAGAAGAAGCCCCACCACCGCATCTCGCCCGCGCAAGCACGGTCTCGTGCGGTCCCCCTCCCCGGCAAAGCCAGGGAGGTATAAGAAATGGCTACTCTTAACTGATTCATCAATCTTCGAGGTCCCCGAATGAACGTCGATCCCGCCCGCGTTCGCGCCTTTGCCACGCCCGCCGATTTTTCGGGCTGGCTTTTGGACAACCACGCCTCGCAGAGCGAGTTGTGGCTTCAGCTCTACAAGAAGGGCTCGGGCGTGCCGTCGCTGACCTGGGCCGAGGCGGTGGTCGAGGCCCTGGCCTGGGGCTGGATCGACGGCATCAAGAAGGCCAATGACGATGTGTCCTGGTACCAGCGCTTCACCCCGCGAAAGGCGAAGTCCATCTGGTCGAAGATTAATCGCGACCACTGCGAACGATTGATCCTTGAGGGGCGGATGCAGCCGTCCGGCCTCATCCACGTCGAAGCCGCCAGGGCCGACGGGCGCTGGGACGCCGCCTATCAGGCCAGTTCGGCCATGGAACTCCCCGAAGCTTTTCTCAACCGGATCGCAGCGAACGCCACGGCCCAGGCGACGTTCGACGGCCTCAAGAAGGCGCAGCGCTATGCCATGTACCACCGCCTGACGACGGTGAAGCGCGAAGAAACACGCCAGGCCCTGATGACCAGGATGTTCGACGCCCTGGCGCGCGGCGAGGCGTGGCAGTAGACGGCTATTTCTGAAACACGTGCCGCTCCGGTGAGGATATTTCGTTTTCACCGGGACCGTATGCGTCGCACGGTTCCAGTCCCGACGAAATTACGCCAATGTGGCCGCTCTGATTCCATAAGGACCACTCCCATGCTGAGCGTCATCGGCGGCTCCGGCTTCTACGCGCTGGACGGGCTTGAGATCACCGCAGAACACCGGATCGACACGCCATTCGGTGCGCCGTCCGGACCCGTTGTCGAAGGCCGGTATCTGGGGCAGCCGCTGCTGTTCCTCGCGCGCCACGGGGCAGGGCACCGCCTGCTGCCGCATGAGGTCAATTACCGCGCCAATATCTTCGCCCTGAAACAGTTGGGTGCGCGGCGCGTCTTTTCTTTGTCGGCGGCGGGGTCCCTGCGCGAAGACATCCGGCCGGGCGACCTGGCCGTCGTGTCGCAGTATTTCGACCATACGCGCGGCAAGCGGGACTACAGCTTCTTCGGCAATGGCGTGGCGGCGCACGTCTCGACCGCCCATCCGGCCTGTCCGGCATTAAGCGCCGACATCGCCGCCGCCGCGGCCCGCATCGGACAGCCGCTGCACCTGGACAAGACCTATGCCTGCGTCGAAGGCCCGCGCCTGGGGACCCGCGCTGAGAGCTTCTTCCTGCGGGACGCGGCGGCGTGCGATCTCGTCGGCATGACCAATGTGCCCGAAGCCTTCCTGGCGCGCGAGGCCCAGATGGCCTATTGCACCGTCTGCGTCGTCACCGACTACGACTGCTGGATGGACGACCCGGCGAGCCACGTCAGCGTCGCAAGTTTCCTCGAAGTCTATGCCACTTCGGTCGCGAAGGGCAGGGCGCTCCTGGCCGAACTGGTGCGCGCGCCGTTCAGCGACACGCCCGATGATATCCGCCACGCGCTCAAGGACGCCGTGCTGACGCCCGGCAGCCTGATCAGCGCTCAGCAAAGGGCGTGGCTTGAGGTCTTGCGGCGATAGAACGTGGCTTCTGCTTTATCCCAATTGCGGAAATAGGTCGCATGTCGTCGTCAGCTATGCGTACTGACTCGA
>CAMLPZ010000042.1 GCA_946482045.1 uncultured Asticcacaulis sp. | reverse complement strand
GGATCATAGACCGACATCGACGCCGTCGGATCGGTCGGGTCATAGGTGCCGGCCGTCACTGCCGTCGATACCGGCTGGCTGGAGCGCAGGTTGCCATTGATTGCGACCTGGGTCGTCGCTTCCGCCGTGCCACCGATGTTCGAGATATTGATCGGCTCAAGCTTGGTCAGGTCGGACGAGTCGGAAGACACCGAACCATCGGCATTAACCGGCCAGCCCTGCAGGTAGAAACCGGCCGCGTTCTTGAGCTTGCCCGTCTTGTCGGCGGCGAAGGAGCCGTCACGGGTGAACAGGACCTGGCGCATGGCGGCGTCGTCTTCCGAAGAGCCGGATACGACAAAGAAGCCCTGGCCGTCGATACCCAGATCCAGGCTTGAGTTCGAGGCTGCCAGCTCACCCGGTGTCGAGATGTTCTGGCGGAAAGCCGCGTTGACGCCGCCGCTGTTGAAGTGGCTGTTCGTCGTCGAACCGGTAACAATGCTCTGGAAGCTGGTCGAAACGCGCTTGTAGGCCGTCGTGTTGACGTTAGCGATGTTGTTGGAGATGGTCGTGAGCGCAGCCGAGTTGGCGGCGAGCCCCGTCACTCCGGTTTGCATGGCGCTGTTGATGCTCATGGGATTTCCTTCTGGAACAACTTAAAACTTAAGAAACTTTGGTGACAGCGGACATCGGCACGCGGGTGTTGCCGACCTTCAGCACGATTGTGCCGTCAATGTTTTCCGCGGATGAAACCAGACCCGACAGGCTGATGCTGCTGTCGATCTTGGCGCCGCTGGCCGTCTTGGCTTCGACTGTCAGGGTGTAGTCCCCGGCCGGCGCGGCCTTGCCGGCAGTGGTCTTGCCATCCCAGGTAAAGCTGTTGGCGCCCTTGGCCAGGCCGGCGCTTGCGGCATCGCCCGTCCATACCACCTTGCCGTCGGCGTCGAGCACGCTCAGCTTGGCCGATCCAGCCGTGGCGCCCAGGTCGTAGTTCCACGTCGCGGCGCCGTCCTTGAGCGTCGCCGTGTCGGTCGCGACCGACACCGTCTTGCCGATATAGCTGACGGCGGCGTTCATCGAGCCGGCGGAATTGTTGCTGGCGATCTGGGCCAGGTACTGGTTGCCCTTGAGCTGCTGCTCGACCGAGGAATATTGCACCAGCTGGTTGGTCCACTGGGTCGTGTCCATCGGCGACAGCGGGTCCTGGTTGCGCACTTGGGCCGTCAGCAGGTTCAGGAAAGTCGAATAGTTGGCGCCCAGCGACGATGTATCCGTGATCGAATTGGTCGACTTCGACGGTTTGCTGGTGTCGAGCGGCACATAGGTGGCGGTATCGGAAATGGTATAGCCCATGTGATTTCCTAAACGATCAGGTTGAGCGCAAGCGTCGAAACGCCCCTGCGCATGGCCGAGACGGCCGTATCGAGAACGGCGTTGAGGTCGCTTTCGTCGGCGACCTGGTTTGCCGCCTTGAGCGCGCGGGCGGCCTGGCGGGCCTGCGATTGCTGCTGGTCCTGCGCCAGGGCCGAGCCGAAGCTGCCGCCTCCCCCCTGTGAAGAACCCTCGCGTGACGAGAAGGACAGACTATCCTTGTCAAGCGAAACACCGGCGTCGGCCAGTTGCTGGCGTAGCTCCGGCTCGCTGGCGCTGAAGCTGGCGGCGGTCAGCGGAGAATCGAAGGTCAGGTGCGCGGTCGTCTTGCCATCGCGGCTGATGTGCAGCGATACCTCGACCTTGCCGAGATCGGCGGGATAAAGCTCGATGGCGAATTTGGTCGAGCCCTGCTCCAGCTTCTTGTGGATCTGCATCGACAAGGCCGACAGCGATTCCACGGCGGCCTTCGACAGGTTCGAACCGGCCGTGGTGCTGGCGCCCGTAGCGGAATAGCTGCCCGAGGTATCGCTGATAGCCTGGAGCGAGAAGGCCTGCGGTTGAGTGGCGGATTGCGCATCCGGCGCGGCGGCGCTCACGACGCGCGGATCGGCGGCGGGTTGAGCCGGCTGCGGGTCTGTGCCGGTCACGGCATCCCGCACCTTGGCCAGGGCCTCACGGGGGGCGGTCTTGACAGCGGCGCGAACAGGTTCAGTGCTCACCTTCGCCGAAACCTCTACAGAGTCCGCCCCCTCTGCCGTCTCCGCCTCGCCGGTGTCCTTATCCTTGCCCGCGGCCGTCAGTGTGAAGGATTTTTCGGGCTTCGCCTTCGACGCCTTGGCGTCAACAGCGATTTCAGGCGGGGACAGTTCTGGGGCGGCCTCAGCGGTTTTAGTCTGCGGCTGGACTACCGGCGCGGTTACCATGGCCATCTGCGCGGACACTGCCGACACTTCAGCATCAGCCTCTTGGGCTGGCCGCTTTTCGGCTTCCGGCAATTCGTCTTCAAGCGCCGCTACCTTCAGATCGTTCGTCAATACGGCGGCCGCGAGCTCGCTGTTGGCGATCGGCGCCGTCACGGCCTCGGTCTGACGCGGCGTCTCAATGGCGATCTGCTGCAGCAGGACGTCAAAAACGGACACGCCGCCTTCCGGTATGGCGCCAAGGGCCACACCCGAGGCGACGTCAAGCGACGCGCCGGCAGGAACTGCGGCAGAATTGACCGGCAAGGGTGCGGACAGCGACATAGGAACTCGCGCAAAACACTTGAGTGGCCCGCCGCCGCGTTTCGCGACGTTGAGGACCTGTTTAGGGCGACGCAGTTCTTGCGCAAACCAATCACCTCACGGGTTGCAAGCGCCGGGCCAGTTTTAATATATTGATTTTATTGATTTTAATTTATCAGAAGGCGGGCGATATTTGCCTGCCCGGCAGGCACGGCGGTCAAAACTTGCCGACTTTCCAAAGGGTTAACCCCCGACCATCGCCGCGACGAAGGGTACGCATATAAACATGGCACGTGAATTGAAACCGTAGAGTTCAGAATCGTAACCGCCCTTATGGCCAAAACTCTAAGTACATGAAAATGTTGAGTTTTAGAAATCGCAGCTCCGTAACCTCTCGGCAGGATTTGCCGGGTGCGGTGCAGGCTTTGCCGAAATCTGGTTGCCCAAAGATTAAGGAGTACCAGCCATGTCGCTGAATGCGATCATGAACATCGGCGTATCGGGCCTGATGACCGCGCAGGAGCAGTTGCGCGTCACCTCCGACAATATCTCGAATGTCAATACGCCGGGCTATATCCGCAAGCAGGCCAACCAGACCTCCGTCACCATCGGCGGCAAGGGCGCCGGCGTCACTTCGGGCCAGATCACCCTGGCGGCCGACCGCTACCTCCAGCAGGCCGCGTTCAAGGCCAGCTCCGAAGCGTCGCAAAGCGCTGCGACCTACGACCTGCTCGATCAGATCCAGGCGCAGTTTGGCGACATCACCGATGAGAACAACCTGTTCAACCAGATGAACAGCGCCCTCACCTCGATGGCCAAGGCCGGTGAAACGCCCAGCTCCAGCGCCTTGCGCCAGGAAGTGCTTTCCAACCTGTCCGGCTTCCTGGCCGAAGGCGGACGCATTTCCGAAAAGATCCAGCAGGTCCGCGCTGACGCCGACGCCCGCATCGCGTCTGACGTCACTGCCATCAACGACCTGCTCAAGAATATTTCCAAGCTGAACGCCTCGATCTCGTCGGCGACCGTAGTCGGCGGCGACGCGACCGGCGCCCAGAGCGCTCAGACCGGTTATATCGACCAATTGTCGAAGCTGATCGACGTCAAGGTCACGCAAAATGAAAACGGCGGCGTTACCGTTCGTACCCAGAACGGCACCGTCCTCAGCGGCGATACCTACGCCACCCTGTCCTATCAGCCGACGTCCTCAGTATCGAGCTCGACCGCTTTCAATTCGATCATGATCAAGGGCGTATCCGGAGAAACCCGCGACTTCGGCGACAGCATTACCTCGGGCGAGCTCAAAGGCCTGATCGACATGCGCGATGTCACCGCGCCGGCGATCAACGACCAGCTCAACCAGTACATGGCCAAGTTCACCGAACAGATGAATGCGGCGCATAATGCTTCATCCTCGGTTCCCGCCCCGACGTCGCTGACCGGCAAGGCCCTGAGCCAAACCCAGGCCGAAGCCCTGAATGGCATGACCGGCACGACCAATATCGTCATGCTGGACACCAATGGCGCCATTGCCAGCCGGATGCAGATCGATTTCAGCGCCAATACCTGGACGCGCTATCCGGCCAGCGGCGCGGCGGTTTCTGGGACCTTCGCCGACGCCAGCTTCGCGGCCGACATCCAGGCCGGATCGGGTGGCGGGCTGACGCTCAGCTTCACCGGAGGCGCCCTGTCGGTCAATGCCGCCGGCACAACAGCCGGCGTCGCCATCGCCGATCCGGCGACCGGGGGCTCGAACAAGCTGGGCCAGGGCTTCTCGCAATATTTCGGTCTGAACGACCTCATTTCATCGTCCGTGCCGACCAGCAACCAGACGGGCCTTACCGCAGCATCGGCGCACGGCTTTACCGGCGGCAGCCAGATGTCGTTCAGCATCAAGGGCGAAAACGGCTCAACACTCGCCGATATCGATTTCACTATCCCCACCACAGGCGTGACCACCCTAGATGACCTGCGCGTGGCGCTGAACGACACGACCAACGGTGTCGGCCGCTATGGCACGTTCACACTGGACGGAAACGGCGCCCTGACCTTCAGCGGCTACGGCGATCCGGCAGCCAAACTGGCTGTGTCGTCGGACAACACCTCACGCAACGGCGGCGCTTCCTTTAGTGCCTTCTTCGGCATCGGCGGCACATCCGGCAAGGTCGCCAGCAGTCTGTCGATCAACAGCACCATCAATGGCAATCCAACGAAGATGGCGCTGGCTCATGTCAATCTGTCAGCGACGTCGCCCAGTCCCGCGCTGGTTTCCGGCGACGGTTCCGGCGGCCTGGCCATGTCGGACATCGCCAATACGTCGATCACCTTCCCGGAGGCAGGGCTTAACGGCGGCGGCGCGTCGACGCTTGAACGCTACGCCTCGGATCTTGCCGGCCAGGTCGGCAACCTGGCGGCCAATGCCGAAACCAACAAGACGGCCTCCGAGGCCCTTCTGAAGGAAGCGACGAACCGCCGTTCCGCCACCGAAGGGGTCAATCTCGACGAGGAACTGATCAATCTTACCATTTACCAGCAGGCCTACGGTGCTTCTGGCCGCCTCATCCAGGCAGTCTCGGAAATGTACGATGTCCTGCTCAACATGGGACGCTGATAGATGCGTATCTCGACCGGACAAATCTGGGGCAACGCGCTGGGCAACCTGATGGATGCACAGCAACGCATGGCCAAAGCCAATGACCAGGTGTCGACCCAGAAGGTCGCCACCGACCTGATGGGCCACGGCCGTGCTTCCGAAATCATCGCCGCCTATCAGTCATCACTGGCCAAGTCGGAAGGCTATATCGAGGTTAACAAGACGGTAGCCGACCGCCTGGAAAGCCAGGACCTGGCGCTGACGACCGCCAGCGATTCCGCCGCCAGCGCCAAGGACGCCATCATGAACGCCCTGGCGTCCGGGGAAGCCTCGGCCATGATGACCTCGCTGCAGGGCGCCTTCTCCTCCGCGCTCGACGGGCTGAACTACGTCCATAACGGCCAGTACCTGTTTGGTGGCGGCAATGACGACCAGCCGCCGGTCACGGTCACCAGCATGTCCGGGCTGACCGCTCTTCCCGCCGTGACCGACGGCTTTCAGAACGGCGACATCAAGAAGTCGTCGCGCATCGACGTCCACACCACGGTCCAGACCGGCATGCTGGCGTCTGAGCTCGGCGCCGCCCTGATGCAGACCTTCCGCGACATCCAGGCCTACAATGACGATCCCCTGACGGGCCCGTTCGGCGCCGAACTGACCGACGCCCAGAAGGCGTTTTTGACCACCAAGTCGCAGGAGTTTAACACCCACTACGACAACCTGGTCCAGCAGACCTCGCTCAACGGCACCTTGCAGAACCGTGTCGACAACACGACCAAATCCCTGCAAGGCCAGGTCAAGACGCTGTCTGGCCTGATCAGCGACCGCACGGATGTCGATCTGGCCCAGGCCTATACCGACCTGCAGATGGCCCAGGTTTCGGTCCAGGCCTCCGCTCAGGTCCTGTCCAGCCTCAATCAGACCTCGCTGCTCAACCTCCTGAAATAGTATTATATTATCAATAGTATAATTGGCAGGGCTTTTCATTCTTGACGAAATGCGGGATCGAATGATACCGCTAACATAAATGCCCATCCCGAGGCGTCTCCTTGTCAGGAAGGAAAACCAATGAATCATTTGCACAGTCTCGCAGGCCGTCTGCTCGCGTCGGCCGCGCCCGTCGCCCTGCTATGCGCCCTCACCCTGGGCGCACCAGCCCACTCCGCCACCCCTGAAGCCTGCGCCACAGCCGCGTGCGCCTATCTCGATCCCTCCCAAAGCGTCGAGGCGCGCGCCAAGGACCTGGTGTCGCGCATGACGCTCGAGGAAAAGTCGTATCAACTCGGCCACACCGCGCCGGCGATCCCGCGTCTGGGCGTGCCTGAATACAACTGGTGGAACGAAGGCCTGCACGGCGTCGCCCGCGCCGGCATCGCCACTGTCTTCCCGCAGGCGATCGGCATGGCCGCCTCGTGGAACCCACCGCTGATGCAACAGGTCGGCGACGTCGTTTCGACCGAATTCCGCGCCAAGTACAAGGAGCGCGTTCATCCGGACGGCGGCACGGAGTTCTATCGCGGCCTGACGGTGTGGTCACCGAACATCAACATCTTTCGCGATCCGCGCTGGGGCCGCGGCCAGGAAACCTATGGCGAAGACCCCTATCTGACCAGCCGCATCGGCATCGCCTATATTAATGGCCTGCAAGGCAGCGACCCGAAATATTTCAAGACGATCGCCACCTCCAAGCACTTCGCCGTCCACTCCGGACCCGAGTCGAACCGCCACAAGGAAGACGTCTATCCGTCGCCGTACGACCTGGAAGACACCTACCTGCCGGCCTTCCGCGCCACCGTGACCGAAGGCAATGTCCAGTCGATCATGTGCGTCTATAACGCCGTCAATGGCGTGCCGGGGTGCGCCAGCGAATTTCTGATGGAAGAAAAACTGCGCCAGGACTGGGGCTTCAAAGGTTATGTCGTGTCGGACTGCGGCGCTGCCGCCAACATCTATCGCGAAGACAGCCTGCACTACAAAAAGACGGCTCCGGAAGGGGTCGCCGTGGGCTTTACCGCCGGTATGGACCTGATCTGCGGCGATTACCGCAACAATATGACGACCGAGCCGGAAAACATCGTCACTGCGGTCAAGACCGGCCTGCTGTCGCAAGCCGTCGTCGACAAGGCCTTGGTGCGCCTGTTCACCGCGCGCATCCAACTCGGCATGTTCGATCCTGCCGCCAATGTCTTCCCGAATATCACGGCCAAGGACTACAATATCCCCGCGCACCACGCCATGTCGTTGAAGATGGCCAAGGATTCGCTGGTCCTGCTCAAAAACGACGGCAATGTGCTGCCTTTGGCGGCTTCGGCCAAGACGATCGCGGTCATCGGCCCCAATGCCGACAGCTATGACACCCTGGTCGGCAACTATTACGGCCGCCCCTCCAAGCCCGTCACCGTGCTGGATGGCATCCGCGCCCGCTTCCCGAACGCCAAGATCCTCCATACCGAAGGCACCGGCCTGATCGGCCCGGCCGAGGCGCCTGTGCCGGACGCGGCCTTAAGCACCGACATGAGCGGCAAAGCCAAGGGACTGAAGGCCGAGCACTTCAGCGGCCCGCAGTTCTCGGGCACGGCGACGACACGCAATGAGCCCAATGCGACGGTTAGCTGGATCGCCGAGGACAAGAACACCTCGGCGCGCTGGACGGGCGTGATCACCGCGCCCGAAAGCGGCGAATACCGCTTCCGCTACGCCTCTGAGAACGGCTACAAGATCTGGGTCGGCGACAAGCTGATCGTCGACGAATGGGGCGTCGGTGACGCTCCGTCGATCGCCTCGGGCAAGATCACGCTCGAAGCCGGCAAGAAATACCCTATCCGCGTTGAAGCCTTCCAGCGCGACGCCACCGGCGACCAGAAACTCGTCTGGAGCACACCCAGCCAAAACGGCGACGACGCTGTCGCGATGGCCAAACAGGCCGATGTCGTGATCTTCGTCGGCGGCCTGTCGGCGCGCATCGAGGGCGAAGAAATGAAGGTCGAGGCAGCCGGTTTCGCCGGCGGCGACCGCACCAGCCTGGACTTGCCGGCGCCGCAACAGAAGCTGCTCGAACGCGTCCACGCCACGGGCAAGCCGACCGTGCTGGTCTTGATGAACGGCAGCGCCCTGTCGGTCAACTGGGCCGACCAGAACATTCCCGCCATTGTCGAAGCCTGGTACCCGGGTGCCGAGGGCGGCACGGCCGTAGCGCAAGCCCTGGCGGGTGATTTCAGCCCGGCAGGCCGCCTGCCCGTTACCTTTTATAAGTCAGCCAACGACCTGCCGGCGTTCAGCGACTACAGCATGAAGGGCCGGACCTATCGATACTTCAAGGGCGATGTCCTCTACCCGTTCGGCCACGGCCTGAGCTATACGACCTTCGCTTACGACGCTCCGACAGTTTCAGCCAAATCGATCAAGGCCGGCGATAGCGTCAAGGCAACCGTTAACCTGCGCAATACCGGTCAGCGCGACAGCGACGAAGTTGTCCAGCTCTACGTCAAGAAACCGGGTGACGTTGCCAACCACACCCTGGCGGGCTTCAAGCGCATCCACCTCAAGGCCGGTGAAAGCCAGGCCGTGACGCTCGATCTCGACGCCCGCGCTTTGTCGCAGGTCGATGACAAGGGCGTGCGCAAGGTCGTACCGGGCGCCTACACCTTATATCTTGGTGGCGGCCAGCCCGGCCACGCCAAGACGGTTTCGGCCCAGGTCTCAGTGACGGGTGAACAGGTTTTGCCGAAATAAAACAAAATCCGCCCTTCCTGACCGGAAGGGCGGTTTATTCGCCTGCCACGGCCGGCGCGGCTACGGTGCCATACCATCCAGGCAGAAAGCTCGCCGTCATGCGCCAGGAAAGGGTGGCGTACATTTGTAACGCGAACACTATAGGCATCAGATACTCCAACTCATACCAGCGGCGCGGGCGTTGTATCTTCGCCCAAGTCGTTAGCGTTATCACGATTCGGCTGGTCGCCTTCCCTGCCTTGCGTGTCGTTGACCGGCGACTCAACCGTGTCCAGCGGATCGCTGCCGCTATCATCGAGCGGCAGGTCGGTATCGTCGATCTCACTGCCTGGATCGCCTTCTTCCGGTGACTGGTCGCGTTGGCCGCGCGAGGCCACACGATCAACGAACTGGCGCGATGCCTCATTCAGCGGCCCAGGGGTCCGGGATTTCAGATCTTCAGGGGGCATGACATCCTCTAAGCTGTTTTGCCCGATTGTAGGCGCTCGCACATAAGGCCGCGCCATGATCCCAACGGGCGCCCATAAGGTTATGATATTGGCCGACCTAGTAATTGGCGCGGTTTTCCCTTATCTAGCCGCCATGACCGAGTGCCCCGTCCCCCTCATCCTCGACGCCGACCTAGATGCCGCCATCGCCGCCACGCGTGACGCCGTAGGCCTGCCGCAAGGTGCACGCGTCGTTGCGGCCATGTCCGGCGGCGTCGATTCAACCGTTGTCGCCGCCCTACTGCACCAGGCGGGCTATGAAGTCATCGGCGTCACGCTCCAACTTTACGACCATGGTGCGGCGCTGAAGAAGACAGGCGCGTGCTGCGCCGGCCAAGACATTCACGACGCGCGCATGGCCGCCGAGAAGATCGGCATCCCCCATTACGTGCTCGACTACGAAAGCCGTTTCCGCGACCAGGTGATCGAGGAATTCGCCGACAGCTACCTGCGCGGCGAAACGCCGGTGCCGTGTATTCGCTGCAACCAGACCGTCAAGTTCAAGGATCTGCTCGACGTCGCCCGCGACCTGGGCGCCGAGGCCATGGCGACCGGCCACTATGTCGAACGCGCCGACGATGGCACGGTCGTCTCTTTGCGCCGCGCCGCTGATAAGTCACGCGACCAGAGCTACTTCCTGTTCGCCACGACGCGCGAACAGCTGGCCTTCCTGCGCTTTCCGCTCGCCGGCATCCCCAAGCCGCAGGTCCGCCACATCGCCGTGCAGTTGGGCCTCAAGATCGCCCACAAGCCCGACAGCCAGGACATCTGCTTTGTCCCTGAGGGCAAGTACACCAACCTGATCGACAAGCTGCGCCCGCAAGGCCGCGAAAAGGGCGATATCCGCCATGTCGATGGCCGGGTGCTGGGGACGCACGACGGCATTACCGGCTATACGATCGGCCAGCGCCGCGGTCTCAACATCGCCGTCGGCGAGCCCTTGTTCGTGACCAAGATCGCACCGGAAACGCGGGAGATCATCGTCGGCCCGCGTGAGGCGCTGCTGACGCGTGGTTTGTCACTAAAGGAAACCAACTGGCTGGGCGACGAGGCTGATCTCGATGCGGCAGCGACGGCACGCAAGGCCGTCTTGGCGCGCGTCCGTTCAACCCGACCGCCGGTCCCCGCCCATATCGTCCGCACGGACGCCGGCATAGAGGTCGAGTTCATCGATCCGGAAGAAGGCGTGGCGCCCGGCCAGGCCTGCGTGCTCTATGACGCCGGCGATTCCGGCCGCGTCCTGGGTGGCGGCTTTATCGCCGCCACGCGCAGCGCGTATTAAAGAATTTCGGCGTAGATTTCGCCCAGGGTGCGTGCGTCCGGGTTGCGGCGCAGTTGCACGTCGTCCGGCGAAACCGTACCGTTGCAATGCGCACAATGGGTTACCGGCTCGATGACGTGGCCGCAGGCATTGTGCACCAGTTCAACCGACGGCGTTTCATGGGTATAGATGTACTTGGCGCCCCAGTCGGCCATGTGCAGCATCAGCGGACGCAGTTCGCGCCCCTTTTCGGTCAGCACATATTCAAAGCGGCGCGGCCGTTCGCAATAGAGCTTCTGTTCGAAGACACCGTGGGCGACGAGGTGTTTGAGGCGAGCGGCAAGCACATTGCGCGCCAGGCCAAGGTTTTCCTGCCATTGCTCAAAGCGCGATATGCCGCGGAACGCGTCGCGAATGATCAGCAAGGTCCAGGGTTCACCGATAATGTCCAGGCTGGCGGCGACCGTGCACCTTTGCCTGCTGTAGTCAGCTGAGCGTCCCATTCCTAACTCATACTTTCTTGTTTTAAGCGGAGGCTTCCCGGCTACGCCTGTTGCGCGCAACATGACTCATGCGGGAAGAAATCGCCAGTACAAAATTCGCGTGATTGTCGCTTTGTGACAGTCGGATCATATCGGGAACATCGTTATAATTCGCGACGTTACCGTAAGCAAATTACCGGTTGACGGCGTAAAGTGCCGACGCCACGCGCGCCATATCCGCCTCGTCCGAGCGGACGAAATCCTGAGCGAATTGGCCGTCCCGCCAATGCAGCAAAACCGAAATACCGCCCTCCATGGCCATGATCAGGCCGTCGGCGTTCATCCGGATCGCGGCTTCGGTGCAGGCCGTGGCGAAATTGCCGCAATCAACGGCGTAGGCCCCAGCCGGCACGACCCTTAAGGTTGGCGTTGCCGAGGCGTCGAAGCTGGTGACGCGCTGGTCACGGCCATCGGCCAGGCGGACGTGAACGGCGATGCGGCCGCTGTCCGTTTCGTTGACCAGCCGCAGGGAATCGGTGCGGCCGTCGCCGTCAAAATCGCCGTCGCGCATAATGGGCTCGGCACTACGCTGGGTTCGCAGGTCGGGAGACATCTGCGCGGCCTCGGCCACGCCTGCCGACATAAGGAAAGCCACCAATCCGATCGCCAAACGTCCCTTAGAACCCACCGTCATCACCTGTTCCGTCTCTGCGTCTTGTCCTGAAAAAATACAGGATTAAGGTTTTCGTAACCCTATTCGCAGGTTTGGTGCCAGATGTGCCAGATTTCCCGGCAATTTGGAATAATAATTTGTTAACCAGTTAAGTTATTGAGGGAACGCTGTTTTATCGGATGGCATTACCGCATCTTCTTCATTGGGTCGCTCAGGTGCGGCGCTATCGTCGGCGATCCAGCTCCAGTCCAACGCTTCGCGCGCGGGTTTTGCCTGAGCCATCAGCGCAGTGATCAGTCCGGAACCAAGGCTTAGCAAGACCATGAGTCGCTCCTTATTCTAACAATGAGAATAACTCGCAAACGCAATTTAGCAAGAGGCCAGGCTTCACATCTACCGTGAAGGCCGGAGCGATATGCTGAAAGCGGTCCGGCTTGATGCCGCGACAAGCAAAAACTAAGGCGTCAGTACGATGGCGCCGATTACCGCCGGATCGGCCTCAGGCTTGATGGGATTGCCGCGGGCATCGAGATTGTCCCACTGGCTTTTGGCGATGAAGGTAAAGCTGTCGCCACTGACAAAACCCTGCGTCGGCTGGGACAGCGACCGGTCGGAACGCAGCAGAACGTCGACCGCCTTCACCTGGGTCCAATCGTCCGACATGCGCAGACGCAAAATCCGGTTCGGTTTAAAACCCGTCTGCACCGCGATCAGGTCGCGGCCATGGCGCGCCAGGTAGGAGATGCCCAACAGGGCACCGTCCACTGGCGGCGTCAAGCGCGTCATGCCGCCGGACGCCAGATCGACACGATAAAGCCCTGAAACGAAGTCGGAAACGATCAGGGAAGCGGCATCCTCGCTTTCAGCCATGCCGCCTGGCGAATCCATATAGCCTTCTGGCACCAGGGTCTCGAGCGTGCCGTCGTAATTCGCCAGGCGCAGGACCTCGCCGTGCTCGCTGTCGGCGACATAGAGGTCGTCGCGACCGGCCAGCAGCTTGCCGAAGCGCCGACTTTTGGCGCTATCGCCGAAACTCTTGTCGATCGCACCGGTGTTGGGATCGATCACCACAACCTTGGAGGTGATCTTTGCCTTGGGATCGAAGGTCTCCGTCTGGCGGCTGGCGGCTGTCGTCGCCCATAGCTTGCCGTCGCGCAAAGCCAGGCCGTAAGCCGCCACGCCGGGCCGGAAGGTCACGACGTCGCGACCGCCTTTCGCGGAAATAGCGGTCACGGTGCCGGTGCGGATGCCACTGACGAACACTTCCGTGCCGTCATCCGTCTGGGTCAGGCCTTCGGCCAGGATGAAGCCCGGGGAGTTCGAGACAACACGCATTTCGCCGACCGGGCTTTCGTTCAGCTCCAGCAGGTCGTTCAGTTCGGCGTCCCACACCTGGTTGAAATCGGGATTGCGGGCGAGGTCGAGCACATAGCCGCGCTTCAGGTAGTCTTTAAGCGCCGCCTTGGCCTCGACCTTCTTGCGCTGCTTCATGGCCACCTGGGCCTTCAACAGCAGGATCGACGGCGAATCGGGCAAGATGGCGCCAGCCTTCGTGAAGGCGGACATGGCCCCGGTCGGGTCGTTCTGGTCGAAGGCGGCCATGCCCTCGGCGCGATGCGCCTGGAACTGCCCCAGGTCCGACGCCGGATCGACAGCGTGGGCCGACCCCGCCAGCAGGCTCGCCATCAGCAGGAAGCCAATCGTACGCACTTGCCGCCTCATTTGCCCTCCTCATGCTCCGGCCGGTTCATGACAAGCCGGATCGGCACCGCCGTCGTCGCCTTGACGGACCGCATGATAATACGGCTTTCGACGCCGGACACGAGATCCGAGGCCAAAAGCTTGTCGCGCAAGAAGTCATCATAGGCGTGCATGTCACGCGTCATGACCCTCAGCATGTAGTCTTCGTGGCCGGTGACGGTGACGCAGGACACGACCTCGGGCCAGTCCCCCAGCCGGGCCTCGAAGGCTTCGAGATTGGCGCGCGATGGCAGGGACAGCTTGACGGCGGCATAGACTTCGAAGCCCAGGCCCAGCTTGTCTGCGTCGAGCAAGGTTACACGCCGGCGTATGACACCTAAGTCCTCCAGCCGCTTGATGCGCCGCCAGCACGGCGACGGCGACAATCCGACGCGTTCGGCCAGATCGGCCACGGACAAGGACGCGTCTTCCTGGATCAGATCGAGGATGCGCCCGTCCAGTTCATCAATCAAATCCGACAAAATATTCCCTCAACGCCACCAGGACCTGTACATATCCTACATAATGGCGCGAGCTGGCGAAATATTCCACCCCTAACCATCAGAACGGTCCATTCAGCGTGCAAATTGCGCAGGCTGAGGTCTTTGTGAAAAATCCTTGCCGAGAGGCTTGAACAGGCGGACAGGATTGGCTATAGCCTCGCCTCCGCAAACGGCGTAGATTTTGTTCCTCCGTTTGAATTCGGCACGGTTGGGTAGCTCAGATGGTTAGAGCGGCGGATTCATAACCCGCAGGTCGGCGGTTCGATCCCGCCTCCAACCACCAATTCTCTCTACTGTAATGGTTGTCGCCACAAGGGTTTGCGCGCATTCCCCCGCAAGTCTCGGTAATTGCGCGTGTTTCTGAACCGCGCTCGAACATCCATAAACTAGAGACTCATTCCACGGCGCCCGTATCCACGAAAAAAGCCCCGCGTCTCTGCGGAGCCTGAGAGAAGTGTGCGTTTTGGTTTTGGGCTATTTCCAGCCGTACTGCGATGCCTGATCCTCCCACCGCAGGGGAATGTCTTCGACGCGAGTCAGGTGGCTGACCATCAATCCTTCAGGCTGACGGCCATGGATTATGTCCTGAACGATGGCCGGCGACAGAAAGGCCAGCTTCATCACATCGCCGGCATAACTCGCGCTGATTCCTTCCTTGGCGACGATGTCCTTGTAACCCTTGATCCGGCCATGCAGCCAATCTTCGAACCATACGTGTCCTTTGGCGATCGTCCGAACCATCTGAGGATCAACGGCGACCTGGCTCTTTTGAACGCCATTGATCACCAAGCGCATCTCGACACCCCGGCGCCTGAGCTGGGTTGGCAGATCCTTGTGAAGCATGATCGGCTTGGGTAAAGCCTCACCCGCCCCAGCCAAAAGCGGATGCAGACCGACGCTTAATCGTATGAGGTCTGTTCGTACCTCCGCCCTTGTTACGAGCTCAGTGAGCAGACGCTCTGACGACCAATCCGCTGCGGCCTCGGCAGCCAAGGCGATGATCGGATGGAGCAGGTCGGCGCAGTCCTGTGTTTCGATCACAGCATTCGAAAGCGCGGCGGCATCCGTTAGAATCGTTCTGACCAAATCGACGACGGCGGATTCGATCTTCTTTGCCGGCAACCGCCACCCGGTAGGATCGGCTCCGCGGCGTAGGGTTTCAGAAATATAGAACCGGTAGCGCCGGCCCTTTTTGATGGTGTGACTTGATACGAACCGGCGCCGCTCGGCATCGTAGAGCTTACCCAACAGAGGGCTATGATCGGTGACGCGGTCACGCCATCGCGGTCCCTGATTATTGTTCTGGAGCTGACGCTGGACAGCATCCCAGAGTTCCTGATCAATGATGCCTTCATGCTGGCCGTCATAAAGTGCCTCGCCATGACGGATTTTTCCGATGTAAAGCGGATTGGCGAGAATCGTCTGTAGTCCGCCACGGCCGAAACGCAGAGGCGCGGAGGTCTCCTCGGCGGGGACAGATGGCCTGGTTATGCCAAGTGCATTCAGGCGTACTATCAGGAGCGTGATCGTTCCGACTTTCAGGTACTCCGTGAAAATCGTCCGTACAATCTGGGCTTCACCAGCGTGGACTCGTAGTTTCCGCTCATCGACGCGATAGCCAAAGGGAACATGGCCGCCCATCCACATACCCTTCTGTTTCGAAGCCTTGACCTTATCGCGGATGCGCTCGGACGTGACCTCGCGTTCGAACTGGGCAAACGACAGCAGCACATTCAATGTCAGCCGGCCCATGGACGTCGTCGTGTTGAACTGCTGGGTGACAGAAACGAATGAAACGCCGTGGGCATCAAACAGCTCGACCATCCGCGCAAAGTCCGCCAGCGACCGGGTAAAACGATCGACCTTGTAAACGACAATGGTGTCGATCTTTTTTGCCTTTACGTCCTCAAGCAAGCGCTGGAGCGCTGGCCGTTGCATGGCGCCACCGGATAATCGCCAAGTTAGCCGTTCGACATCCGAGCATGTCTTCCAAAGCGTCCCTCACTTTGGCTCGATTGTTTTGGCTGGAAAAGGTCTCGGCAAATTCTCCGTCAAAGAAGAAGTATCGAGCCATCTCGCGCGGCACCACGGAGTCGACAAACGCGCTGGGGGCGTCCAACTTCATATAGTTGCCGTTGTTGATAGCGAACGCTTCGAATTTTTCTTCGCCCGAACGCTCATTTATCGTTCGGCAAGCGACAAAATCTTTTCCGTCTTTTTCGAAAGCAACTTCGACTTTGACATCATAGTTTCCTTCCGAGATGGCTTGATTGTTCGCAATTTTATCCGGCTGTTCAAATTTCGCAGTAGTATCTCGGTAAAAGCACCACAATATCGCATTTAGGATTGTAGTTTTGCCGACGCCATTTTCAGCGTGAATGAGAGTTACGTTACGCTCCGGCGAACCGGCGATTAAGATTGATTGCTCGCCGTAAAATTGTCGAAAGTTCGTTAGAGTAATTTTCTTGAGAAACATGCTGGCTTACTCGTCAACGAATTCGTCTACTAAAGTTTTAAGTTCGGCTCTCCGAGCGCTATCTTGTCCCTTTCGGGTAAACGCGTATTTCTCTTCGATTTCCATTACCCGGGCAAGGAATCTGTTCAATTCGTCAGGCGTTGGCTCTGCTTCCATCGAAACCCCCTTTAATTATCTATTTCGTTGACGGTACCGGCTGTAACTCTGGGTTGCCTCCAACGAGTCACTAGCTAACCGAATTTCGATGTTTCCGCCAAGAAAATAAACATTTACGGGCCGCCATTGGGGCGCACGAGGTTAAACGGCTAACTTGCACTTCCGCTTTCCATCCGCTTGGTTTTGCGCTTATGTCGCTAAGGGGCCAAATCCGAATGCCTAATTGTTCTAAAAATCGAGAAATTTTCGCCTAATGGTTATGATGCAAACGTCCGCTTAAGTGGAACCAGACGCCTAATGGTTATGATGCCGAGCCGCTCGGATCCGAAGGTCTTTGTTCATTCATCGAAGAGCAGGTTACTGATAATCAAGGTCAAGCCGCACTCGAAGCGCTGTGAGATCAGCTCGAACAAATGGTCGTCACTGATCTTGGAACCGGCACAAAGCCTGCGGCTCTTTAACTTAACTGGCAGCCGCTGGGCGCCGATATAGCCTTCGTCTTAAAGACATCAAGTCCGCGGGCGAGCGCATCCAACCATGCCCCGCGTTTGGCGTCACTCGGATGCCGGGCCTTCATCAGATCCAACTCGGCATATAGCCGGTCCAGTAGGGCCACGGCCTGGGTCAGGTGGGCGCACGCGGTAGCTTCATCATTGGCCATGGCGTCAGCCACGGCGCCTTGTTCCGCTATGTATTGCCGGATTACTTCGACGAAAGCCGTGAATTCCGCCTTTTCTTCGGGCGTACCACCGAATGTTCGCTCCGCCGCATCAGGCGCACACGCCTTACGGACCAGGTCCGGCACGCCTTGCATCGCATCAGCGATGACATCCTGCCCCGCTTCGATCCGCTGCGTGTCTTTGCCTTCAGCTTCGATGCGGTCCGCCAGCTTCGCGAAGGCTTTCGCGGCCGCGTCAGCATGGCCGTCGGCCGTTTTCGCGATGGTACAGGCTAGGTCGGCATCGATAAGGATCAGGAAGTTGGCGTCGTTACTGGCCATGACCATGGGCAGCAGATGTAGACGAGCGACAGCCTCGAACTCGCGTATATCGGCTTCGGTCCATTCCTTTTTGGATACCACGCCCCGTCGCGCAGGCGCCTCCCCGCCACGCGCGGCACTGTCAGGCAGATCTGCGACCGAGTAGATAGCGACCGAGCATAGAGCGGCTAACAAATATTTCATGCCGTCCTCCCTCTACACGGCGCTCAATACTGCTACAGCGATACGCAACAGCGTGGTCACCGCGTTACCCTCAAGCCGCTTCGGCTCAACCGTTAATCTGTCGGCGATCGCAAGCAGCGCCTCGTCGCCGCCTGCCTTAGTCAGTGGTGAATATGCTGGTCGACGACGATAGTCGAACGGGCACCCGTTTGAGCATCCGTCCTGTGCAGCTTGAATGGCTTAGCCTTGAAAGGCCCCTGCATCAGGTCCACCAGCATAGTTTGCATAAGATGGTTTTGCTCAGAGGCAAAAGGCGAAAAAAGCTCGACCAGCCATGCATTGCTACCCGACTTCCAGTCTTCAGGCCCCAGCTTTTCGCCTTTTTCCAGCTTTTGCTCAGCCTCGTCCGAAAGAAGGCCCCACAAGGCAAATCCCAGAGGCAGTTCTTCCAGACCATGACGGGTGAACCCGATCTTGGCGAATTCGGCTTCAGGGACGCCTTCAAAAGCATCGGACTTGCCGAACCGGAAAACCCGCGCCTGCCCTACCGCGAGGGCAGGCATGACAGTGGCCTCCAGAACCTTGAATGGCAACTCCTTATGCATTGGCGACTGGGTGAATAGCCAAGTAATCTGTCCCAGCGCCTCTGCAATGGTCTTCGGGCCGCCATCCGGCATTTGAACGGTTTCTGACATTGTCCACTATACGCTAAGAGTTGCCGGCTTAAGCGGCAGCGCCGTCAGCAGAGATGCCGTCTGCACTGCCCCAAGGCCATTATTGAACACGCCTTCCGAACCGGTATTCGGCGCGAAGGCGGCCATGGCCTCGACCATCTTCAGGCGGTACCTCTGCTCCACACCCAGGCCACGGTCAAGGGCGGATCTTGCCTGAGTGACAACCAGCTCCAGATCCGAAACCGTTACGTCCGGCGACTGAACCTCACTGTCGCCAACCTTATGCGGGTCGGGTAACTTCGGCCGGCTCAGGCGGGATGGTGACGAGACCTGGGTCCGCTCGTCGAAATCCGCCAGGCTATCGCGCATCGTCTGGGCGATCGACGGCTTACGAGTCTGCGGCTTGGCCGTCGCATCCGGCTTGGTGTTCGACTGGCGATCAGCCGACCTGATGCTTTCCAGGGCATCGGTAAGATCGGACGAAAGCGTGGCACTACGGCTGGACTTTGCAATCGGCTCTTCCTGGTCACGCCGCTTATCGCCCCGATATTCAGGCGACAGCGCCGTGACTGGCTCAGCGGCTTCGTAGGTTAGCATCAGATCGCCGGCCTGCAGAGTATCGCCATTTTCCAAGGTGATCGTGGTAACAGCGGTAACGCGATTACCTCCCACGTCTTCATTGCCCGTCAACTGCCGCTCCAGGCTTATGGACCTGAGGCCCAGCATATCGAGCGTTTTCAGCTCGCTTGCCTGGCTCACGCCGTCCTGATTGGCGTCCTGCCAGACCTGGAATTCACCCCAGCGGTCGTCGTCGCGATCGAGCGAACCATCGAGGTCGGTGTCAAACGCCACCAGACCTTCAAGGTCGGATTGTGCCGATGCCAGATCATCAAGGAAGCTGATTTCGTTGCCGCTCTCGATCGCACCATTGCGGTTGCGATCCAGCACCAACAGACCATCGCCCGCACCTACCCAGCTTGTCTGGTCCTTAAAGTGATCTCCATTCATGTCGAAGATGATCGACGAATTCTGCAGCGACACCAGATCGAAGCCGTCGCCTCCCAAATCGATAATCACCGGCGCCTGCCGACGAGACATAGTCCACTGCCCCGAGCCATTGCCGACAAAGTCGAATATACTCTTATTTTGGCCTTGGTCCGTAACATAGAAGGTAGCATCGTAATTCCAAGAGTTCGAACCTTGGGGATGCTCCGCCCCCCAGACGGGGTCCTCCCAGTACACGTATTCGTAATACATCATCGTAACATTTGCGCCGTCAACGATGATCCCAGCGCCCGAATTTCTCGGTGTCACCGAGATTGATAGAGGCATGCCGCCATAATAGGAGCTAAAACTTAGTTTATAAAAGTCTTGGTCATAGTACGTAATGCCGGTTCCCGGATAAGTTGCCACTGGATCTGGAGCTTCTAGTGCAACGTTAACAGTCGGACTATCGTCAATATTGTCCACGATTATTTTGTGGGTGGTCGTAGACTCAGCGCCATCCGCGTCACGGTTGATAATCCTGAGGTCGTACGACGAACGGCTCTCATAGTTGAGCCCAAACTGCGCATGGATGCGACCGTCCGAACTCACCGAGAAGCCAAGGGCGGCGTCATCCGGGTGCAACTGATATGTGACAGCCTTTCCTTCGGGATCGTTCGCTCCCGTCAATTGCCCGACATAGACCGGAGATGTGAGGTTGCCTTCATTGACGTGGAATTCCCGCGCAGGCTGAACTGGCGCTTCGTTGACATTGGTCAGGGCGATGCTGAAGGCTTCGCTGTAGGTGTACT